>NZ_JADIJM010000021.1:0-118814 GCF_017355315.1 Achromobacter sp. SD115
TGAATCACATGATCTCGGCCGGCCACTACCTGGCCACGCAGGCCGGCATGGACATACTCCAGGCGGGCGGCAACGCCGTCGACGCCGGCGTTGCCGCCGGCATCGCCTTGGGCGTGGTTCAGAGCGACATCGTCAACTTCGGCGGCGTCGCCCCCATCCTGGTCTACCAGGCCAAGACCCGCAAGGTGTGGAGCATTTCCGGGCTGGGCTATTGGCCCAAGGCCGCGCGCCTGGAGACCTTCCTGGAAAAACACGCCGGCACGATCCCGGCGGGCGTGCTGCGCACCGTCATTCCGGCCGCGCCCGACGCCTGGATCACCGCGCTGGAGCGATTCGGCACCATGGGCTTCGGCGAGGTCGCGGCCGGCGCCATCCGGCTGGCGCGCGAAGGCTTCGTCATGTACCCGCTGATGGCCGAGGTACTGGCCGAAAACGAAAGGAACTACGCCCGCTGGGCGTCCAGCGCCGCCATCTACCTGCCCGGCGGCAAGCCGCCAGCGCCAGGATCGATATTCCGCCAGGCCGACCTGGCGCGCAGCATCCAGTACATGGCCGACGAAGAACGCGCCCATCGCGGCGATGGCCGGCAGGCCGGCCTGGCCGCGGCCCGCCGCGCGTTCTACGAAGGCGACATCGCCGCGGCCATCGTCAGGTACCACCGCGAGGAAGGCGGGCTGGTCACCCACGAGGACCTGGGCGGCTTTTCCGTCGAGGTCGAACCCGCGCTGTCCACCGACTTTCACGGCACGCAGGTGCACAGCTGCGGCTTCTGGTGCCAGGGCCCCTCGCTGCTGCAAATGCTGAACATTCTTGAGCCCTGCGATTTGCGCGCCCTGGGCCACAACTCCGCCCCCTATGTACATCTGCTGGCCGAAGCCATCAAACTGGCTTTTGCCGACCGCGAGGTGCACTACGCCGATCCCCGCCATGCCCAGGTGCCGCAAGCGGCCTTGCTGTCCAAGGAATATGCGCGCGCGCGGCTGGCCATGATCGCCCGGGATCGCGCCGGTCCGGACATGCCGCCGGCGGGCGCGCTGCCCGAGGCGCGCGCCATCGATCTGCGCGCCGCCGGCCCCGACGACATGGCGCGCACGGATCCGCGTCTGGATACCTCCTACGTGGCGGTAGTGGACAGGGAGGGCAACGCCTTTTCGGCCACGCCCAGCGACGGCTCCTACAACGTCCCCGTCATTCCAGGAACCGGCATCTGCGCTTCCGGGCGCGGCAGCCAATCCTGGGCCGAGGCCGGCCATCCCTGCGCGATCGGGCCGGGCCGCCGCCCGCGGCTCACGCCCAACCCCTCGCTGGCCATCCGGCCCGGCCAATATGTCATGCCTTTCGGCACGCCCGGGGGCGACGTACAGTGCCAGGCCATGCTGCAGACCTTCCTGAACATGGAGGTATTCGGCATGGACGTGCAACAGGCGGTCGAGGCTCCGCGCTTTGCAAGCTTCAGCTTCCCCTCGTCGTTCGAACCGCACAACGCCATGCCGGGCCGGCTGATGATCGAAGACATGATCGCGCGCGGCGCGGGCGAAAAGCTTGCCGAAATGGGTCATACCGTCAAATGGTGGCAAGGCCACAGCTGGCGGGCCGGCGCCGTTTGCATGGTCAGGCATGACCTGGATAGCGCCGTGCGCTGGGGCGGCGCGGACCCGCGCCGGCCGGCGTACGCGGCGGGATGGTAAGTCGGCGCGGCGTCCGGAACGCACGGCAGCGCCAGGCATGACGCCTGCTGCATCTGCCGAGCCACTTGGGTGCAATAAGCGGGAACAGCGATTGCTGGTGAACGCCAAGTACCCCACTAGATGCGCAGACCTGCAGGCGTATCTGCAACCCGTGCGCTTACTGCGGAACATGCATATGGATCGCGAGGAACTATTGGCACACATGATCGCCACGCCAGCGATCGACCGGGACTTCAATGACTGGCCCGAAGTATTGGCCAACTATGCCGAATGCCTGGTCGCGCTGCAGCCGCGGCTGCCGCCCGAGGAACTGGAAAGGCTGATACGCGTCGGCGCGGATTTCTACCGCACGCTGGCGCGCGCCGAACAATACCGGCACATGTCTGTCTGGGACGAGCAGCAGCCCTAATGCTCAGCCATACGTGTAAGAGCGCCGGCGATACGCTTCCTTGACGTAGCGCTGGAGTTCGGCCTCGACCGGCGAGACCGTCGCCGCTGGCTCCGCGTGGGGGTCGAGCAAGCGCCGCGCGGCTTCCAGCGTGCGCCGCGCCCTGAGTTCACCTTGGCTCAAAATCTCGGCGGAAGGCGCCGTCGTATCGCGTTCAAACTTGTCCATGACGCTACTCCTGGAGGTAAGGGGATGCAGCAGTCCGCTACATCAGCAAGCGGTGTGCCCGCGGCCTGGGCAGTTCACCCCGTGGGGCCATGGCTGCCGCAAAAAAGGGCGGCTGATAGCCGCCCTCTTCATCACTTCCGACTTACCAGTAGGGATCCTGGTTGTAGTACTTGTGCACGCTCAGCGCCCAACTTTCATCCGCCATCCTGGGCCAATCATCCTTGTCGAAACCCGGTGCGTTCTTCAACACCTCCTTGTCTACATTCAGGATGAAGCACTTGCGGTCCGTGTCCAGGGTCAATGCCGCCCATGGAATCGCAAAAAGCTTGTCGCCCATCCCCAGAATGCCGCCCCTCGACAACACCGCATAAGCGACTCGTCCGCGCGGCACATCTATCATGATGTCCTTGATGGACCCCAACCCCTCGCCCGCCGCGTTGACGACATCATTGCCCTCCAGGGTGTCCGCAGCCATGACTTCCGGGCCAGGCCCCGTCGCCGAGCCCTTGGGTCCGCCAACAATATTGGTTTGATGCTCCATGCGTTTCTCCTGTGCGGGGCCTATCCCCACGTTGAACTCCGGTTGCGGCGGCACCCTGTGCGCCGATCCGCAATAAGCACTCCAGCAAGCGTCATGCCCGCCTCGCCGTCCAGCACGCCGACCAATATCGCGAGGCCAACGACAACCTGCCGAGCACGCGCGGACGCGGCGCCACGCCGCCTCCTGGGTATCCCAAGAGGGGGGGCCAAGTAAGTCGCCGCCACGGCATGGCCGGCGGGCCCCGGACGGTTGTTTAATTTTGTGCAGTAGCGCCGGCATGTTTTTCACACTCCTTAAAAGACCTCGGAAAGATTCGTTCGACTCGATCGATACATTGCGCGGCAGCGGTCCCCGGACCCCCGAAAAATCGCTGCCGCGCAAACGAGGCCACCCATGCCGGAAGTTGTTGTCTATGTCAGAAGCCAGCCTCGGCTGGGCGACCAGATCGTCGCCCTGCCGGCGCTCTATCAATTGAAAACCTGGTGGGCATCCAGGCGGATCCGGGTAGTCGCCCGCGACGACCTGGCCGGCTTCTACCGGGGCGTGCCCTGGGTCGACGAGTTCGTGCGCGCCACCACCTTCGGCGACTACCTGCGCACCCTGAGGAAGAACACCCCGGTCTGCGTCAGCCTGCATCACAGCAGCGAGCGCTTCGGCCTGCTCAACCTGCTGCGCCGGCCCGCCTTGCGCTTCGGCTTTCGCAACGAACGCGTGAGCGATCTGGTCTGGACGCATTGCCACCGCAAGAACATTGCCGAATACATCGGCCTGGCCAATCTGCGCCTGCTGGCGTCGTACCGCGGATTCGACGCCGAGCTCGCGGCGCGGCGCTGTTTCCAGGCGCTGGCGCGCCCGCATATCGATGAAGCTCCGCGCGCCGACGTGGTGCTGATTCCCGGCGGCGGTTCAGGCGCCTTCAAGCGTTGGAGCCTGCTGAACTATCTGCGCCTGGCCGAAAGACTCAAGCTGCTGCTGGGCCAGGACACCCGCTTCCTGTTCGTGCTGGGAGAACAGGAAACCGTCGAACGCGACAAACTCGAAACCTTGCGGCGTCCGGAGTTCTCTATCGCCTATTGCCGCTCTGTGCCGGAGCTCAGCGCCATCATGCTGCGCGCGCGCCTCGTCGTGGCCAATGATTGCGGCCCCTCGCATATCGCGCAAGGCGCCTGCGTGCCCTATGTCGGCGTATTCAACGAGTCCAATCCCGAGTGGTTCTGGGACCGGCCCTACTCCGCCGCGGTCGTTCCCCGCCATCCCCGCGACGGCATCAACGCCATCACGCCCGACGACGTGCTGGCCGCATGCCGCAAAGTCCTGGAACATCATGCGCATCCTGCATACGTTGGCTGAACGCAGCCTGGGCGGCCTGGAGTTCCGCGTCCTCGAACAATCGGCATGGCTGCAACGCCACGGCTACGAAGTGGCTATCGCCGCTCCCGCGGACAGCGAAATCGGGCGCGAAGCGCGGCAGCGCGGCCTGCGCGCCGTGGACATCGCCTTCGATTCCGCCTACTCGCCCGCCACGGTCCTGAAGCTGCGGCGCGCCGTCAAGGCGTTGCGCATCGACATCATCGACAGCCACAGCCGGGCGGACGGCAAGACCGCCGCGCTGTGCCGCGACCTGTGCGCGGTCGTCAGGACGCGCCATTTCGCCAAGCCCATGCGCTCCTCGCCGCGGCGCCGGCTGGAGTGGAAACTTGGGTGCGACCACGTCATCGCGACCAGCCTGCTGGGCAAACAGGAACTCCTGGCCGCGCGCCTGGCCGCCCCTGAACAGGTCAGCGTGGTCGGAGAATGGGCCGCCGACGAGTTCTTCCAATCTGACGACACCCCGCAGGCGCGCCTGCGCAGCCGGCAAGCCCTGGACATGCGCGCTCCCGACAGCGCCTACGTCATCGCCACCATAGGCATGCTACGCCCCGAGAAAGGCCAGTCCGACCTGCTGCGCGTGGTGCAGCGGCTGCGCGCCCAGGGCCTGCCCGCCATCGCGCTGGTGGTCGGCATGCCCACGGCCAGCACCAAGCCCTACGCCTACGCGTTGCATCAACTGAGCGTGGACCTGGGCGTATCAGAGCATGTGGTGTTCGCCGGCCATCGCAACAATGTTGCAGAGATGATCCGCGCCGCCGACGTGGTGCTGGTGCCATCTGCCACCGAAGCCTGGTCGCGGGTCGTGCCCGAGTCCTATGCGGCGCGGCGGCCGGTGGTCGCCAGCGATGTGGGCGGCCTGCCGGAAATCGTGACGCCGGGCCAGACCGGCTGGCTGGCGCCGCCGGGCGACGTCGCCGCCTACGCAAACCGCATCATGCAGATCCGCGGCAACCCCGCGCAGACTGCGGCCATGGTCGGCAACGCCCGCGCCTATGCGGACGCGAACTTCCGCTTGGCGGGCAAGATGTTCAGCACCCTGGAGGCGTACAAGCGCGCGCTGCGTCCCGGTTGACGGACGAACGCCACGACGAAAGCGCTATCATGGTGCCCCCGATTTATTTACCCGATTCAGTACCGTGACCAAGCCCGCCCTACTGCTCGTCCTGGCAATCGCCTTGACCGGTTGCTCCAAGCAGGAAGAAACCCCCTGGGAACGGCTGCAAGCCGCCACGCCGAAACTACAGCTGGCCGCCAATACGCCCGAAGCAGCGGTGAAATCCTGGTGGCAGGTCCGTGACGCGCACGACCGCTACACCGCCACCGCCTGCAAGGAAATGGCCGAACTGTACCGTCCGTTCAGCGCGGCCGAAGACTCCCTGTCCACGGCGCAGCTCCAGGCGCGCCAGAACGGCGACGAAAAGTGCAGCCTCGAAACCTACGAGCGCAGCGTCGTCAACGTCGACGTCCAGTCCGACACGCGCGCCTTCGTCGTCGCCCAGATCCGCAACACCACGCCCTCGACCCCCGGCTTCCCCGTGGACAACGATGAGCGCGACCGCAAGGAACGCGGCGTGCGCATGCAGTACCTGCTGGAACGCGCCGACCAGACCCAGGACTGGAAGATCGCCCAGGTATTTGGCCGCAACCGCTACTGCGAAGTCGCGCCGGTCAACGGCTGGTGCCCGCTGTACAACCGCGCGGCGGGGTCGGCGAATAGTTATGTGTTTGAGTTCAGCCAGTAGGCAAGGGTGTTTCGCGAACCCCGCCAGAAAGACGGCGGGACGCGAGCCGGAGCCACCACATTACCTGCATTCGCCCTTGGCGGTCGCCTCGACCACCGTTCCCGGGCATGACGAAAATCAGCGACGGACCGGGTCCTGACCCAACCTCGCGTAGCGCCGGACAGCCACACGGCACACGGCACGTAGAATGGCGCAGGGATCACCAGGGAAACCTCAAGAAAGGTTCCAGTATCTCTCGCGCCAGCAAGGCCTATATCCCCTGGCGCGCGTCAATTTCCGGGAACGACGCTACAAGGAGACCGGATGACCTCATATGTTGCCCTTTTGCGTGCCGTGAATGTCGGCGGAACGGGCAAGCTGCCGATGTCCGACTTGAAGGCGATGTGCGAGGCAGAAGGTTTCGGCAATATCCGGACCTATATCGCCAGCGGCAATGTCGTTTTCTCCGCCGAAGGGTCCGAGGCTGATGTCAAGGCAGCCCTGGAGAAGCGTCTGATGGCCTATGCCGCAAAGCCAGTGGGCGTCATCGTGCGCAACGCGCAAGAGATGGCCGACGTTCTTAAGGCCAATCCATTCCCTGATGCCCCACCCAACTGGACCGTCGCCATATTCCTGGATGCTCCGCCCCCCGCCGGCACATTGGAGGCGGTAAAGGGCAGGCAGGATGAAGAGGTCAGCCTGGGCAAGCGGGAAATCTATGTCGCTTATGGCTCGGGCATGGGCCGGTCGAAACTCAGGATCCCGGCCGGGGCTGGCGGAACTGCCCGCAACATCAACACCATAGCGAAACTTGCTCAACTCGCAGCCGCGCCAGGCAACAAATGACGGCATGCCCTGCAACAGATCGCACGCATATCAGTTGCTGAAGCAGCGGCTGCAACAAGAGGTCAATCGGGCGCGGCGCACTCTCGCCACCGGCTCAGGCTCTTCGCGCTTGAGTTCCATTTAGAACAATTAGGCAGAATTTTTGAACTTTTAGGCAGAATTCCGATTTAAAGAAGTGATTCACTCACGGTTCAGGCAAGCTTTCTCCGGCCATGCCCTCCCTCCAAGGATTCCTCCATGACCCAACTTCAAATCAACGGCCAGGCTAAGGATATCGACGTCCCGGGCGAAACGCCCCTGCTCTGGACTTTACGGGATGAACTCGGCATGACCGGCACCAAGTTCGGGTGCGGTATGGCATTGTGCGGCGCCTGTACCGTGCACATGGACGGCGCGCCGATCCGGTCCTGTGTCACTCCGCTCTCCACCGTGGCTGGCCACAGCATCACGACCATCGAAGGGATAGAGGCGGATGCGGTCGGCCGGGCCGTGCAGCAAGCCTGGATAGAACAGAACGTTGCCCAATGCGGCTACTGCCAGGCGGGCCAGATCATGACCGCGGTAAGCCTGCTCAAGGCCTCGGCGCAGCCGACGGATCAAGACATCGAGGACGCCATGAGCGGCAATATCTGCCGTTGCGGCACCTACCCCCGCATCCGCGCAGCCATCCAGCAGGCTGCCAAGCTCCTTGCCCAGGGAGGCAAGCAATGACGCACACTGCTCAACTTTCCCGGCGCGGCTTTCTGCAGGGCGCCTTGGGCGCGTTCACCCTGACGGTCACGACCAAAGGTTTGATCACGACAGCCTGGGCCGCCGAGTCCTCCGCCCAGAAGTACGGCGCTGACAGCATGCCCGGCGGCACCGTCGACGATCCGCTGGTTTTCGTCAGCATCGCCGCGGACGGCACCGTCACCATCGTCGCGCACCGGGCCGAAATGGGCACGGGCGTGCGCACCAGCCTGCCCATGGTGGTGGCCGACGAAATGGAAGCGCGCTGGGAGCGCGTGAAAGTCATACAGGCGCAGGCCGATGAAGCGCGCTATGGCAACCAGAACGTGGATGGCTCGCGCAGCGTGCGCCACTTCCTGATGCCCATGCGGCGCGTGGGCGCGGCCGCCCGCCAGATGCTCGAAGCCGCGGCGGCGGCGCGTTGGTCCGTTCCTCTGGCCGAGGTCAAGGCGGTGCAACATGAGGTGCTGCATCAGCCATCCGGCCGCCGTTTGACTTATGGCGAGCTGGCGGCCGACGCGGCCAAACAGCCTGTCCCCACGGGCGATGCGCTCAAGCTCAAGGATCGGAAAGAGTTCCGCTACATCGGAAAGGACCAGGTGCGCCTGGTGGACCTGGAGGCCATCGGCAAGGGCCAGGCCAGCTACGGCATGGATATGCGCCTGCCCGACATGGTCTATGCCGTCGTCGCGCGTCCACCCGTCGTCGGCGGCAAGCTGCGCCGTCTCGACAGCGCCAAGGCGCTGGCCATGCCCGGCGTGCTGAAGGTCGTGGAGATTCCGCCGATGCAAGGGGCACCCGCGTTCCAGCCCCTGGGCGGCGTCGCCATCGTCGCGCGCAACACCTGGGCGGCCCGCCAAGGCCGCGACGCGCTGGAAATCGAATGGGACGACGGCCCCAACGCCAGCTATGACTCAAGCGCCTACCGCCAGACGCTGGAAGCGGCGGCGCGCAAGCCCGGCAAGACGATGCGCAGCCAGGGCGATGCCGCGCAAACCTGGGCCAAGGCGCCCGAAGCCGAGCGCGTCGCCGCGGAGTACTACGTTCCCCATCTGGCCCATGCCTCGATGGAACCGCCGGCCGCCACCGTCCGGATCAAGGATGGCCGCGCCGAGGTCTGGACGTCGATCCAGAACCCCATCGCCGCGCGCGACGCCGTCGCCGCCCGGCTGAAACTGGAGCCCTCCAACGTCACGCTCAATGTCTTGCTGCTGGGCGGTGGGTTCGGCCGCAAGTCCAAGCCCGATTTCGTGGACGAGGCCGCCATCGTCGCCCGCGCCATGCCCGAAGGCACGCCAGTCAAGCTGGTGTGGACTCGCGAGGACGACATTCACCATGACTATCTGCATACCGTGTCGGTCGAACGCCTGGAGGCCGTCCTGGACCAGAACGGCCAAGTCCAGTCCTGGCTGCACCGCAGCGCCGCCCCCACCATCGCCTCTCTCTTCGCGGAAGGCGCCAAGGGCCAGCAGCTGTTCGAATCGGCCATGTCGGCCATCAACATGCCGTACCGCATTCCCAACGTCCGGGTGGAAACGGCCGAAGTGGAAGCCCATGCCCGCATCGGCTGGTTTCGCTCGGTAGCCAACATTCCGCATGCCTACGCGGCCCAGTGCTTCATTGCAGAATTGGCCCACCACGCGGGCAAGGATCCCAAGGATTTCGCGCTCGACCTCATCGGCCCGGCGCGCAGGATCGACCCGGGCACGATGGCCGACACCTGGAATTACTCAGAATCCCCCGAGCGCTACCCCTATGACACGGGCCGCCTGCGCGGCGTGATCGAAGCGGCTTGCCAAGGCGCGGAATGGGGCAGAACCCTGCCCCAGGGCCATGGCCTCGGGCTGGCATTCTGCTACAGCTTCATGAGCTACACCGCCACCGTGGTCGAAGTGGCCGTGGATGCAAAGGGCGAGGTGCGCGTGGTGGCCGTGGACATGGCGATGGACTGCGGCCCGCAAATCAACCCAGAACGCATCCGCGCGCAGATGGAAGGCGGTGCCATCATGGGCCTGGGTCTTGCCCTTGCCAGCGAGATTACGTTCGAGCAGGGCCGCGTGAAGCAGAGCAACTTCCACGACTATGAAGTGCTGCGCCACAATGCTTCGCCGCGCGTGATCCGCACGCATCTGGTCAACGACGATCACGCCCTGCCTCCGGGCGGCGTGGGCGAGCCCCCGGTACCGCCGGTGGCGCCCGCGCTGTGCAACGCCATCTTTGCGGCCACCGGCAAGCGGATCCGCAGCCTGCCGGTGCGCAGGGTAGCCTAGGCATGGAGACGGTCGACGTCCGAGTTTTGCGCGAAGCCCGCGCCTGGCTGGCGGAGGGGCACAGGCTGCTGCTGGCCACGGTGGTCAAGACCTGGGGTTCATCGCCGCGCCCCGTCGGCTCCATGATGGCCCTGCGTGAAGACGGACGCTGCGTCGGCTCCGTATCCGGCGGCTGCATCGAAGACGACCTGATACACCGGTATACCCGCGCCTTTGGCGAGGGCGCCATTGCGCAAGGCGCGCCGGAACTGGTGCGCTACGGGATTGAAGCCGACGAAGCGCGCCGGTTCGGACTGCCTTGCGGCGGCACGCTGGAGCTGCTGCTGGAGTTCCTGCCGGACTACGAAACGCTGGACGCCCTGGTCCGGCGGCTCGAATCCGGCCAGTTGGTCCAGCGCACCGTCGATGTAACCACCGGAGCGGTGACATTGGCGCCGGCCTCGACGCCCGCGGCAGTGCAATTCGACGGCGCGACGCTTTGTTCCACGCTTGGGCCGCAGTACCGGATGCTGCTCATCGGCGCAGGCGCATTGGCGGAATACCTGGCCACCATGGCCTTGTTCAACGACTTTGCCGTGACGGTCTGCGATCCGCGGGGGGAACACGTAGGCAGCTGGTCCGTTCCCGGCGTGCACATCACACGGGAAATGCCCGATGACGCCGTGCTGGCACTGGCCCCCGACACGCGCACCTGCATCGTCGCCTTGAGCCATGATCCCAAGCTGGACGATCTTGCGCTTCTGGAAGCACTTCACAGCCCGGCGTTTTACGTGGGCGCCATTGGTTCGCGCCGCAATACGGGCATCCGCAGGCAGCGGTTCTTGGAACATTTCGGCGAAACCGCCGCATCCCTGGAACGGCTGCACGCACCAGTCGGCATTCACATCGGCAGCAAGACGCCCGCGGAAATCGCGGTGAGCATCATGGCGGAGATACTTGCCGTCAAGAACGGAATTGCATAGCCTGCCGCGCTGTCTGGCGGCATCCGGTTCCTGACATAGGAGTTTCTGGCGCGGCAGGAGGGGCTCGAACCCCCGACCCCGGGCTTAGAAGGCCCGTGCTCTATCCAGCTGAGCTACTGCCGCGCGGTGTGGTGATGGCCCGGAAACGATCCGGGCGGCGCATTTTACCTTGTTGCGGCCCGCTTGGCAGGCCGGCGGCGCTGGCGCCCTATTCCTCGCCTATATCCGCGTGGGTCGACACCCACAGCACCAGCGCATCCTCCAGGCTCAGGCTGATCACCCGGTGGCCCATCCGGCTGTCTATATAGAAGCTTTCCCCGGCCTTGAGGCGGGCGGGTTCGTAGAACTCGGTGTAGAGCTCGACCTCGCCTTCCAGGACGTAGACGAATTCCTCGCCGCGGTGGCGGCTCCAGTCGTGGAATTCTTCGAAGGAGCGCGCCTTGACCCGGGTATGGAAGGGCATCATGCGCTTGTGCGACAGCGCGGTGCACAGCAGGCGGTGGTCGTAGTACGGGGTGTCGTACTGGCGTCCTTCCCCCTGGCGGCTCAGGCTGCGGCGGCCGGTGCCCATGTGGGCGTCGGACGCGGTGAAAAGTTCGGCCACGTCCAGTTCCAGGCCGGCCGCGATCTTGATCAGGTTGTCATAGGTGGGCGACAGCAGGCTGTTTTCGATCTTGGACAACGTGGACGCGGACACGCCGGTGGCCGCGGCCGCCTGCTTCAAGGTCCACGCCCGCGCCTGGCGCAAGGCTCGCAGCCGCTGTGCCAACACGCTCTGTTTGTTGCCTTCCATCTATGCACCCTGTCATGCGCGCGACCGCCGCTCCCGCCACCAGTCGCGCGCCTGGTATGACCAATAAGTTAGTTGCACCGCCGCCGTGCCAAAGCCGCCGCCGTTCCACGCCAATCCAAAAGGCGCGAACAGCTTGTAGCGCTGGGTGTCGCCCGCGATCCCCTCGGCCACCACCCGGCCGCCGATCGACGCGGTGTTCATGCCATGTCCGCCGAATGCCGTGCAGTACCAGACGTCCGGCGACAGCTGGCCGATCTGCGGCATCAGATGCCGCGCGTAGGCCATGCGCCCCGACCACGCCGTCTCCACTTGCAGCCCCTGCAATTGGGGATAGACAGAGAGCAGTTCGCGGCGCAGCGACTCCGCCAGATCGGGCGGGTCGTCGACACGGGTGGTGATTCTACTGCCCCAGCCGATGCGCCCGCCGTCGAGCACGCGGTAATAGTTGCCGGCGCGCCGGTCGTCGCCGACGGCGGCGGTGGTCCGTATGGCGTCGAGCACCCGGTCGCCCAACGGTTCCGTCAGCATGATGTAGGTGGCGATGGGCAGCATCGCGCGGCGCAGCGCGGGCACCACGCTCTCGGTGTAGCCGCCGGTGGCCAGCACCACGGTGCGGGCCTCGACCTGGCCCTGCTCCGTCTTCAGGCGTTTGACCGCGCCGTCCAGGGCCGCCTGCGTGACGGGCGAGTCCTCGTGGATGCGCACGCCCAGGCTCGCGCATTCACGGGCCAGCGCGCGGGCGTAGTTCAGCGGATGGAAGTGGAAGGACGTGGGGTCCTCCACGCCCTGGTGGTAGACATCGGACAGCAGGCGCTCGCGGACCTGATTGCGGCTCAAGAGGCGCACCTCGCGGCCAAAGTCGCGCTGCTGGCTGTCGCACCACTGCCGCAGGGAGTCGGTCGCCTCGTAACGCACCACGCGCAGCCGGCCGTCGACCTTGCGGGCGTCGACGATGCCCAGGTCGCGGATGTTGTTGCGGATGATCTCCACGCCCTCCATCGACAGCCGGTAGAGCTTGCGGTAGTGGTCTTCGTCGACGTGTTTCCTGATGGCGTCGGCCCCTGCCGAGAATGCCGGTGACACCGAGCCGCCGTTGCGTCCCGACGCCCCCCACGCGATGCGCCGCCCTTCCAGCAAGGTGACGTCGCGGCCGCGGCGGGCCAGTTCCAGTGCGGTGGACAGGCCGGCCAGTCCGGCTCCGACCACGCAGACGTCGGTGCTGGAGGTGCCGGACAGGGGCGCATAGCGGGTGTCGCTGTCGGCCAGCGTGCGCTTGTAGTAGGTGTCGATGTACTCGGAAGCCATGGTGGTCGGCATCAGTTCAGGCCTGCGCCCTGCAAGCCGCCCGTCAAGCGCTTCTCCAGCCAGTTGGCCAGGCGCAGCAGCGGGTAGCAATAGATAAAGTAGATGGCGGCGATCATGCCGTAGATGAACAGCGACTTGGCCGGAAAGGTGATGATGAAGACCTCGCCTTGCCGCGTCAGTTCGGTGATGCCCACCACGGAAAGAATCGCGGTGCTTTTGATCAACATGACGTAGACGCCGCTCATGGGCTGCACGATCAGGCGCATGGCCTGCGGCAGGATGACCAGGCGCAGGATCTGGAACGGTCTCAGGCCCAGCGTCATGGCGCCTTCGGTCTGGCCGCGCGGCACGGCCTGGATCGCGCCCATGACGATCTCGGCTACGTAGCAGGAGGTGTAGACGGACAGCGACACGAAGGCGGCGGTGCCGGAATCCCAATGCAGCATTTCGATGCCCGAACTGGGCAGCACGAAATAAAAGATATAGAGCTGCACCAGGAACGGCGTGCCGCGCAGGATGTGGATGTACAGGCCCAGCAGCTGATGCACGCCGCGGATGCGGTAGCTGCGGATCACGCCGATCACGAAACCCAGCAGGGAGCCGGCGATGATGGCCACGAAGGAGATCTTCAAGGTCTCCCAGAAGCCCTTCAGCAGGAAGGGCAGCACGACGCCGGCGGTGGAGAGATAGGAATCCAGCATGCTTACCTCGCGTTCCAGGCGGGACCCGCCAGCCAAAGGCTCACGCCGCGCGACAGCAGCAGCATGCAGGCATAGATCAGCAGATAGCCGGCCGCGATGGTCAGGAAGCTCTCGTTGGGCACGATGCGGTCGCTGTTCATCTGCACGCCAGCCGCGACCAGTTCGAACACGGTGATCAGCGACAGCAGCGAGGTGTCCTTGATCAGCACGGCGGTCTGGCCCAGCAGGGGCGGCAGCGTATTGGCGAACGCCTGCGGCAGCACCACATAGCGCAGGCGCTGGCCGTAATTCATGCCGCAAGCCTTGGCGCCTTCGATCTGGCCGCGCGGCACGGATTCGATGCCCACGCGGATGATCTCGCTCATGTAGGCCGCATGGTGCAGCGTCATCGCCATGATGCCCAGCAGCATCTCGCTCCAGCCCTTGGCGCCCGGCACCAGCATGGGTACGGCGTAATAGACCAGGTAGATCTGCACCAGCAAGGGGGTGGAACGGATGAATTGCACATAGGCCGCCACCGGCCGCCAGACGGCGGCGCGGGGCGACATATGGGCAAGCGCCAGCGGAACGCCGGCCAGCACCGACAGCACCAGGCTTGCGCCCGCCGCGATCAGGGTGTTGGCCAGACCGGTGGCGAACTGGCCCGTGTACTGGCTGACGATGCGCCAGTTATAGAAATCGAGCAGCCAGTCCATGGGCTCAGTGGTCTTTCTTCCAGTCGGTGGAGTACCAGTACTTCACCTGTTCCGGCAGCGTGTTGTCGGCCGTCTTCAGCGTCTGCCAGTTATCCAGCCAGAACTTCAGGCGGAAAGCGTTGGGCCCGACGGCGAAGGCCAGGGGCTCGCGCACCATGATGCCGTCCAGCACGCGCAGGTTGCCGAAGTCGACCAGGAACTGGTTGGCGGTGGACAGCGACATGATGCCGGCGTCCAGCCGGCCGCTGGACAGGGCCTGCCCGACCGGCGCGCTGCCGCCCGAGAATTCCTTCATGGTGGCCTTGGGCAGCATCTTCTTGCCCACTTCCGCATAGGTGCTGGCGCCCAGCACGCCCACGGTCACGCCGTCCTTGTTGAGTTCCTCGTACGACTTGTAGGGCGAATCCTTCGGTACCACGGCCACGGTGTCCGCATAGAACATCGGGGTGGAGAACAGCACCTGGGCCGCGCGCTGCGGCGTGGGCGTCATGTCGGCGGCCACCATGTCGGCCTTGCCGGACAGCAGCGCCGGAATCAGGCCCTTCCACTCGTAGTCCTGCAGCACCAGCTTCACGCCCAGGTCGTCGGCCATGCGCTTGGCCACTTCCACGGCCAGGCCGGTGCGCTTGCCGGTCTTGTCCATGAAGCTCATCAGCGGCCCGGAGGTCTGCACCGCGACGCGCAGCTCGCCGCGCTTGAGGATGTCGCCCAGCTCGTCGGCCTGAGCCGGCAAGGCCACCGTGGCGGCCGCCAGGGCGACGCCGGCCAGGCCCAGCCATTGTTTGATTTTCAGCATTTCCTACCCCTTGTGGTGAATGGACTCACGTCGTTCCGGGCAAAGCACAGTGCGCCGGCAGCGCCCGGATCAGCCGGACCGGCCCTGGTTACCGCCGGACGCCGCGCAGGCGCGGACAGCCCGTTGCTACCTTGCTGCTAGGGACTACAGAATCTTTTCCAGGAAGGCGCGGGTGCGCGCTTCCTTGGGGTGGCCGAACACCTCGTCCGGCGTGCCCATTTCCACGATGCGGCCGGCGTCCATGAAGAGCGCGCGGTCGCCCACGTCGCGGGCGAAGCCCATTTCATGGGTCACCACGGCCATGGTCATGCCGTCGCGCGCCAGCGCGCGCATCAGTTCAAGAATGCCTCCCACGGTTTCGGGGTCGAGCGCCGAGGTGGCCTCGTCGAACAGCATCAGCTTGGGGTCCATGGCCAGCGCGCGCGCGATCGCCACGCGCTGCTGCTGGCCGCCGGAGAGCTGGCTGGGATAGCGCGCGCCGTAGTCGCCCATGCCGACGCGGCCCAGCAGCTCGCGGGCATAGCGTTCGGCGTCGGCGCGGGCGCGGCCGCGCACCACGCGCTGGGGTAGCGCGACATTGTCCAGCGCGGTACGGTGTTGGAACAGGTTGAAGTGCTGGAACACCATGCCGACTTCGGTGCGCCAGCGGTTGACGTCGGTGGCCGGGTCCGTGAGCGACACGCCGTCCACGCGGATGGCGCCGCTGTCTATGCTTTCCAGGCCGTTGAGCGTGCGCAGCAAGGTGCTTTTACCGGATCCGGACGGGCCGACCACCACCATGACCTCGCCGCGGCCGAGCTGGCAATCGATGCCGTCCAACGCCAGATGCGGGGCCTGCCCGTCGCGTTGATAGGTCTTGCTGACTGCCTGGACGACCAGCAGAGGTTCCGCCACGGATCCACCTTCGTATGAGTGCTGCCTTGGTTTAAAAAGGTTTCGCAATTCACGCTGGAGTTTCGTATAGTAAATTTTTTTCCAGAATCGCCACTTAGGCATAACCCTTAAGCGAAGACAGGCTCTTCGCAGGCAACCCAAGGAACCGGCATGGACACTCCCCAAGACATCCTGCGCGCGCTCGGGCTGAACCCGGAATCCCTCACCGGCGGCACGCTGCGCGCGCGCAGCCCGATAGACGGCGCCGAACTGGCTCAGGTGCACGAGCACACGGTGGCCCAGGCCCATTCCGCCATCACCCGCGCGCGCCAGGCCAGCCTGGCATGGCGCGACGTGCCGGCGCCGCGCCGCGGCGAACTGCTGCGCCTGTTCGGCGAAATATTGCGTCAGCACAAGCGCGAGCTGGGCCGCCTGGTCAGCCTGGAAGCCGGCAAGATCGTGGCCGAAGGCGAAGGCGAAGTGCAGGAAATGATCGACATCTGCGACTTCGCCGTTGGGCTGTCACGCCAGCTGTACGGTCTGACCATCGCTTCAGAGCGCCCCGGCCACCGCATGATGGAAACCTGGCATCCGCTGGGCGTGGTCGGCGTGATCAGCGCGTTCAACTTCCCGGTGGCCGTGTGGTCCTGGAACGCCGCGCTGGCGCTGGTCTGCGGCAACGCCGTGGTCTGGAAGCCGTCGGAGAAAACCCCGCTGACCGCCCTGGCCTGCCAGGCGCTTTTCGCGCAGGCCGCGCAACGCTTCGGCGATGCGCCCGCCGGCCTGTCCGAGGTACTGATCGGCGGCCGCGAGATCGGCGAGGCGCTGGTGGATTCGCATGCGGTGGCGCTGGTGTCGGCCACCGGCTCGACCCGCATGGGCCGCCAGGTGGGTCCGCGCGTGGCGCAGCGCTTCGGCCGCGTGCTGCTGGAACTGGGCGGCAACAACGCCATCATCGTCGGTCCCACCGCCGATCTGGACATGGCCGCGCGCGGCATCGTGTTCGGCGCCATCGGCACGGCCGGCCAGCGCTGCACTACGACGCGCCGCCTGATCGTGCACGAAAGCGTGGCCGACGACCTGGTGCAGCGCCTGCACAAGGCTTATGCCAGCGCCACCATCGGCAACCCACTGGACAGCGGCACGCTGGTCGGCCCGCTGATCGACCGCGTGTCCTTCGACGCCATGCAGGCCGCGTTGACGGCGGCGCGAGAACAGGGCGGCAAGGTCACGGGCGGCGAACGCGTGCTGGCCGAGCAGTATCCCGAGGCCTGGTACGCGCGCCCCGCCATCGCCGAAATGCCGGGCCAGACCGACGTGGTCTGCCACGAAACCTTCGCGCCCATCCTGTACGTAATGCGCTACACCGATTTCAACCAGGCCCTGGCCTTGCAGAACGGCGTGCCACAAGGCCTGTCGTCCGCCATCTTCACCAATGACCTGCGCGAGGCCGAGACCTTCCTGTCCGCGGCCGGCTCGGACTGCGGCATCGCCAACGTCAATATCGGCACCTCGGGCGCCGAGATCGGCGGCGCCTTCGGCGGAGAAAAGGAAACCGGGGGCGGCCGCGAATCGGGCTCGGACGCCTGGCGCAACTACATGCGCCGCGCAACCAACACAATCAATTATTCGCGCCAGCTGCCGCTGGCCCAGGGCATCAAGTTCGGCGAGTAGGCCCGCGCGCAGCCCTGTCCCCACAAGCCCCCGCCATGCGCGGGGGCTTACGCTTTCTACATACGATTAGCCTGGCTTACAAACTGTAGCCGGGGTCGATGCTACATTTCCTGGTCACAAAACTACGTTATGACCCGATGACCATCAGCCGTCCAGCACGATCCGCCCTCCTCCTGCGCACCCTTGCCGCCGCCCTGGCCATGGGTCTGGCGGGCGCAGCCACCGCGGGCGTGTCGTACCGGCTGGATCGTCCATCGGCCGCCCCCGGCGAGACCGTCACCATCGAAGCGGTGTACTTCAACGAAGGCACCGCCCGCTCCAACTGGGAAGCGCCGCCCGAACTGGTGCTGCAATGGCGCGGCCAGGACGGCCAGATCGTGCGCAGCCTGGCCAAGCTGCGTGGCGGCCCGGCCAGCTTCAGCGTGCCGGTCAACAACTTCGCGCGCATGGCCTGGACCGCGGTCGTGCCCGCCACGGCCAATGGCCTGCAGGCCGTGTCCATCGAGGGCCAGCCGGCGATGATGGCGCTGGATGCCACCGGCCGCGACAGCGGCACCTTGGCCAGCACGCCTGCTCGCGGCCCGGTGGTGGACGCGAGCAGCGGCCAGCCCGTGCCCGCCGCTGCCGTGGCCGCGGTCGGCGCTTCGCCCGAAGGCGGCCCCTCGCCCGACGCTTCCGCGGTGCCTACCGTGCAGCCGCAAAACGCCTTCGACCGCTTCCGCAGCTCGGTTTCCGAATACAAGCCGGTGTACTTCGACATCGGCACGCGCGGACAGACCACCGCGCGCTTCCAGATCAGCGCCAAGTACCGCCTCTTCAGCCCCGCGGGCGACCGCCCGGCGACCTGGGACGAGAACTTCTACCTGGCATATACCCAGACCTCGCTGTGGGACCTGCAGGGCGATTCCATGCCCTTCATCGACACCACCTTCAATCCCAGCGCCTTCTGGCTATCCGACAATATCTGGCAGTCGGCCAGCCAGAACTGGCGCTTCGGCATGAACACCGGCGTCGAGCACAACTCCAACGGCAAGGACGGCGCGGATTCGCGCTCGTTGAACGACGGCTATATCGAACCGCGCTTCCACTACCGCTTCGACGGCGGCAGCACGCTGACCTTCGCGCCGCGGGTCAAGGCCTACTTCGGGGTCGCCAGCGAGAACAGCGACTACGCCGACTACGCCGGCCACGTCGACTGGCAATTGCGCTGGGCCCAGGACAACGGCGCCGTCATCTCCGCCATGTACCGCCAGGGCGATCAGAAGCGCCGCACCACCCAGCTGGATTTCGCCTGGCCGCTGCAGCGCACCTGGCTGAACATGAACGGCTACCTGCATCTGCAGTACTTCAACGGCTACGGCGAAACGCTGCTGGGCTACAACCAGCGCAACGAATCGCAGTTCCGCGTCGGCCTGTCGCTGGTGCCTTGAACCTGCCGATCCGGCGGGGCGACCTAGCCTTCCATCGCCAGTTCTTCCCAGCCCAGTTCGCGGGTGCGCTCCAGCGCCACCGTAACCTGGGCGGCGGCCGCGCGCACCGCCTCGATCAGGTCCTGTCCGGTCAACAGCCGCGCCGTGACGCTGGCCATGAACACATCGCCGGTGCCGTGCACCGAGGGCGGTATCGCGATCTCCGGATGCGTCACCACGGTGGCCTGATCCCGCGTCACCACCGCCAGCTGCAAGGTGCCGGCCGCCGCGGCCATGGGCGCCGCGCTGGTCACAACGATCCAGTCCGGACCGCGCGCGATCAGTTCGCGCGCCGCAGCCACCACTTCGTCGATCGATGACAGGGCGCGCCCCACCAGCAATTCCAGCTCGAAGTGGTTCGGCGTCATACCGTTGGCCAGCGGCACCAGCAGGTCCCGGTATTGCGCGACCAGTCCTTCGTTCACGTACAGGCCGTCGTTGCGGTCGCCCATGACGGGATCGATATGGATTTTGACGTCCGGCCGCGCTGCGCGCAGCGCGGCCAGCCAATCGGCAAGCAGCCCGGCCTGCCCGGGCTGGCCCAGGTAGCCGCACACCACCGCGCGCGCCGTCCTGCTGACGCCGCGCTCGTCCAGGCCCCGCAGCAGTCCTTCGAACCAGTCCAGCGGCACCGCGCCGCCGTGCAAGGTCGGATAGTGCGGCGTGTTGCTCAGGATCACGGTAGGCACCGCGATCGCGCGCAGGCCCGCCTTGCGGAAGACCGGCATGGCGGCGTTATTGCCGACGCAGCCATACACGACCTGGGATTGGACGGAAACGATATCCACCTGCGCGGTAACGGCGGGGATTGCGCTCATGGGGCTGGCTCCTGGCTGCCGCGGTTTACGCGGCCCTACATGCGGGTGATGAAATAGATCTTCTTGACGAACTGGTCGACTTCCCAGCGGCCGGTATAGCCCTCGGGCATGACGAAGGCTTCGCCCACCGTCAGCTCGTGCACGGTGCCGTCCGGGTCGACCAGGCGCGCCGAGCCTTCGACGATGTAGCCGAACTCGATGTAGCCGGTGGTGTTGGACTGGAATACGCCGGCGGTGCTTTCCCAGACGCCGGCCTCTGCCTTGCCGCCATTGCCTTCGAAGGCGGTTACGGTGCGGAACGCGGCGTCGCCCGAGAGCGGACGGCGCGGCTTGCCTGGCACCGGATTCTTCATGGGGCCGGCGTCAATGCGGACGAGGCGCGATTGGTCGTTCTTCATGGCGGTTCCTGTATGCGGATAGATGATGAGTCCGGAGGCCTGCTCAGTGCGCGGCCACCACCAGCACTTCGGCCATGGCCCGGCTGACGGTGCGCATGCGGTGCGGCAGTTCGGAATCGAAATAGACGGAATCCCCGGTCTCCAGGCGTAACTGGCGCTCGCCCACGTGAACCTCGATGGCGCCCTTGAGCACCAGCAGGAATTCCTCGCCGGGGTGCGGAAACACCGCGGTCGCATCGGGAAATTCGCGCGGCGGATGCACCACGAAAGGCTCCATCGCCTTGACCTTGCGCCGGCCGGCCAGCGACTCGTAGTGATACTCGCTGCCCAGCCCCCGGCGCTGCAAGGCCTCGCGGTCCGCCACCCGCACCACGCTGACGACTTCCTCCTGTGCGGCGTCGTCCGTGCCCACCAGTTCCGACACGCCCAGGCCGTAAGCTTCCGCCAGCCGCAGCACGGTGGAAATGGAAGGCTCGCTCAGGCCCCGCTCCAGTTTGGAGAGGTAGCTCTTGGTCAATCCGGTGCGCTGCGCCAGCTGTTCCAGGGACAGGGTTTGCTGGCGGCGGAGGGCGCGCAGGCGGTGCGGCAGGTCTATCATCGGCGGGGTTGCGGGCGGAGATGCGAAATACGGTCGCGGAATACGACCGGTAAGCATGCCCTAATCCGGCCCCGCCGTCGAGCCGGCCCCGCCCGCAGCGGCCATCAGGCCAGCACGTCGGGATGCGCCCGCAACGCGCGCCGCGCATAGTACGAGAAGCCGACTTGCGAGCGCTTCGGCGTCAGGATCCAGTCATGCGCCTCGCGGCCCAGGGCCGGCGGAATGGGCTGGATCTTGCCGGCGGCCATGGCCAGCAGCTGCATGCGGGCGGCGCGCTCGAACTGCAGGGCCAGCACGCAGGCCTCTTCCACCGAACCCGCAGCGATCAGCATGCCGTGGTGCGACAGCAGGATGGCGCGCTTGGAACCCAGCGCCGCCGAAATGATCTCGCCTTCCTCATTTCCCACCGGCACGCCGGGCCAATCCTTCAGGAAGGCCACGTCGTCATACAGCGTGCAGTTGTCCATGTGCGAGACTTCCAGCGGCACCTCCAGCATCGACAGCGACGCGACATGCAGCGGATGCGTATGGATGATGCAGTTCACGTCGGGACGCGCGCGGTAGACCCAGGAATGGAAGCGGTTGGCCGGATTCGGCATGCCGCCGCCTTCCTGCACGCGCAGGTCCTCGTCGACCAGCAGCAGGTTGCTGGCGGTGATCTCGTCAAAGCCCAGGCCCAGGCGCTGCGTGAAATACCGGTTCGGCTCCGGCGCGCGCGCCGTGATCTGCCCGGCCAGGCCGGAATCATGCCCGCCGTCGAACAGGATGCGGCAGGTCAGCGCCAGGCGTTCGCGCAGGCTCCATTCGGGCGTCTCGAACTGGCGCTGCATTTCGGCTTTCGCCCGCGCGATCAGTTCGTCCTTGCCCAGGTGCATCGTATCGGCCATCGTCGTCACTCCTAAGATTGTGTCCGTGTCATGCCGCTACGATCAGCGGCGTAAAGCCGGGCAAGGCGCGCATGCGCGCCAGCCAGGCGTCGATATGAGCGAAGCCGGACAGGTCGTAACCGCCCTCGGCCGCCATGCTCGTATAAGGGAACAGCGCGATGTCGGCGATGGTTGGCGCGGTTCCCACCAGATAATCGCGGCCCGCCAGATGCGCATCCATCAGCGCGGCCGCCTTCATGCCGATCTCGCGCCATGCCTGCATGGCCGGATCGTCCACCTGCGCCGTGCGGCGCAAGTGGATCAGCAGCCGCGGCTGCGCGAAGGCGTGCATGTGCTGGGTCTGCTCGAAACTGAGCCAGCTGCTGACCTGCGACTGTTCCAGCCGGCCGGCGGGCAACCAGGGCGTACCCAGTCCCAGATACCAGAGTATGGCCTGCGATTCGGCCAGCCATTCCCCTTCCGGCGTCAGCAGGGCCGGCACCTGGCGCCACGGATTGATGCGCGCGAACGCCTCCGTTTCCAGGTCGCCCTGCACGATGTCGAAGGTTCGCCGCTTGATCGGCAGGCCCATGTAGCCGCAAGCCAGCCGGATCTTCCAGGCGTTGCCCGAACGCAGCGTATCGGCCAGTTCCAGCGGCTTGCCCGCCAGCGGATGCGGTGTCTGGTTCATCGTCAGTCCATCTTGATGTTGGCGCGCTTCACGATCTCGGTCCACTTGGCCTTCTCGCCGGCGATGAAGCGCTGATACTCATCCGGCTTGCCCGTGTACAGCTGCGTACCCTGGGACGCGAGCCGCTCCTTCAGTTCCGGCGACGCCAGGGTCTTCTGCAGCGCGGCGTTCAGCTTTTCCAATACTTCGGGCGGCGTGCCCGCGGGCGCGAAGAACGCGTTCCACGAACTGATCTGCAGGGCCGCGTCACCCACTTCGTTGCTGGCGGGCACCTCGGGCGCGGAAGGCAGCCTCTTGTCGGCGGCCACCGCCAGCGGGCGCAGTTTGCCGGACGCGGCGTGCGGCATGATCACCGGACTGGCGTCCATCACCACGTCCACCTGCGCGCCGATGGCGGCATTCACCGCTTCGCTGCCGCTCTTGAACGGCACATGCACGATATCCACGCCCGCCGTCAGCTTCAATAGTTCCAAACCCAGATGCGGCGAACTCGCGTTGCCGGCCGAACCGAAATTCAGCTTGGCCGGATTGGCCTTGGCATAGGCTACGAACTCGCTGAAGGTCTTCGCCGGCACGCCCTCCCGGACCGCCAGCAGATACGGCGACCCCGACACCATGCCCACCGGCGCGAACTTGTCCGCGTCGTAGCTGAGCTTGCTATAGATCAGCGGGTTGACCACCTGCGTCCCGACCGTGCCCATGAAGATCGTATAGCCGTCGGCCGGCGCGGTGGCGGCCACCTGCGCCGCAATCACCCCGCCCGCGCCCGGCCGGTTCTCGATCACGATGCTCTGTCCCAAGGCATCGCCCATGCCCTTGCCCACCTGGCGCGCCACGATATCCGTGATCCCGCCCGCGCCGAACGGCACCACCAGCCGGATCGGCCGGTCCGGATACGCCGCCAGGGCGCCACTGCCCGCCATGGCCGCAACCAACGCCAGCGCGCCGGCAATTCCCGAAATCTTCATGTCATCCCCCTACGGGCGCCGCCTATCGGCACCATCATGACACGAAGTGTCCTATAGGAGATTGATTTTCCGCAAGGAAAAAGAGTTTAGGGAAAACCCTGAGCAGCAGGAATAAAGTTCGCCTTTTTCGTTAAAGTCCGCCTTTTCGTAGAATTCCGGATCACCCACCCATCTTCTTGCATACCCTTCCAATTTGCGCTCAACATCGGACGCACGCATACCACTCATAGACTACAAATGCCTGAGTGGGTGCGAGACGGCCGTGATGTTCGAAAGAGGCTGAACAATCAGAGTTTTTGGCGGAATTGAGGCGCGGCGCATCCCAACCGTCTCGGTACAACGCAGCAGCTCGTCCCGAGTCGTTG
The DNA here is from genome assembly GCF_017355315.1 of Achromobacter sp. SD115. NCBI lineage: Bacteria > Pseudomonadati > Pseudomonadota > Betaproteobacteria > Burkholderiales > Alcaligenaceae > Achromobacter > Achromobacter sp. SD115. The sequence continues at coordinate 23,755 of NZ_JADIJM010000021.1, forward strand.
TCACTGTCGTTTTTGTGGGGCAGAGGCGCTTAACAGCGCCGTCTTTTAAGATTTGATTAGACGTTCCCGGCTACCGCCTAAACTTTCCATCGCCGGTCCTGCCATGCGTATCGCGAGGTTCAACATGCACCGTCCCAAACAGCTAAGGCTTAACTTGACCCCGGAGTTCGGCGCGCTCTTGGAACGCGCGGCTGCGCTGGAAGGTTGTTCCGTGAATGAGTTTGCGGTCGGAGTTCTGCACCGAGCAGTCCAGCCCGTGGTCCAACCTGATGCCGTGATTAATTTGACTACGGCAGATCAAAACGCCGTTGCACAGGCGCTACTCAATCCCGATCCGCCAAATCCAGCATTAGTTCGAGCCTTTGCGCGTAAAAGACAACTACTCAGATAGGCGCTATCAGAAACCGAACTCTGCGGGCCAGGCGGCCCGATGTCTGTCGCGGACTTCCATCGCCAATGATCTAGTCAGTTGTAGCTTGCACATGGCTGAGATATCAGAGGCAGAAACCTACGCAGCTGCCAACTTTGCACAGGGGTCAACAAACCGCCTTCAGTGAAGAGGGTTTTGGGATGGTCTATGTACCGGGGCACGGCTGACGCCCCCCTCGACTTTCAAACTCTATCCCTCCCCTGCCGAATACACCTCAATCCCGTCAACGCTAACGCGTTAGCCAGAATGGAGTCGGCAGGTTAAATCGCTACCCAGCCCCCCCGCCTTGCCCAAGACCGCTTTCGGCTGTGCATTCAACCGGTCGTTGCAACACTCCCTCTGCTCGCGCAGCCTCTAGTGTGTTGCAACGACCGGTTGAATGCACAGTCGAAGGTTGGCGTCCGCGATGCCTTGATCTGGCGATCACAGCTAGCCGGACAATCTTGCCGAACAGGCGGACCGCTCCGCGGGGGCCCCGAGAATGTAATGAATCGACTCCCTTGTAATGTCCTCGTTGCCAATGACCGGCTCGTCCCTACCGATCATTCTCAGTAATTCCGGGGCACAATCACGCGGGTTCCAACTTTCTGAAATCATCATGCAAGCCACCATTGCCGCTTTGACCTGTGCCGTGTTCGTTGTGCTGTCGCTGTGGCACATCTACTGGGCCCTAGGCGGTCGCGTCGCCTACCAGATCGCCTTGCCTGTTAAAGACGGAAAGCCCCTGTTTCGGCCGTCTGCTCTGGGGACATTCGTGGTGGGTTTGGCATTGATGGCGTTTGCCGGGCTCGTTGCGGTTAACGCGGACTTACTGAACACACTTGGGGCGCCAACCTGGCTACGCTGGGTTGGCGCTGTGCTGGCGCTGGCTCTGCTCGGACGGGCAATTGGCGACTTCCGCTACGTGGGATTGTTCGAGCGGTTTGGCGGCGAGCCCTTCGCCCGGTTGGACACGTACGTGTTTTCACCACTGTGCCTGCTGCTGGCCGCCGGCGAGGCGGCCAGCAGCAGGCAAGGATGAGAGAGTAACGGGTTGGCGGCGCCCGGCCAATAAGAGACCTTCGTCCACTGCGTCCCTAAGACAACAACACACCGGCCCAACGCAGCAAGCGGTGGATCTATCGCCAAAGACCGCATCATATTCATAGTTCGCTCTAGTTGAATGCTTTGTTGAAGAATAGATAGACGGCGTTAGGCGCCAGTGAATTTCGCGTAAACACGGAGAACTGTGCCTTGAACTTAACGCTGCATTTGCAGTCCGGCATGTTGTACGCGATGACCGGCCCGACCGCCGCGCTGGCGAAGCGATTACCCGACACACGTTGCCCGTTCAGCCTGTCGTCGGCGATCTGGCGCGCGTAGTACCCCGCCACGCCCAGCTGCCATCGACCGATGACCTCACTGATCGCCATGTCCACGTCCACCACCATCCCGTTCCGGTAGCCGGTCGCAGAATTCTTGCGGGCAATGTCCAGGAAATAGCTCATGCTGAACTCGGTGCCGTCGCCCAAGAAGTTCGGCCCGGTCAGATAGGTGAACGCACCGTTCGGGATGTAATAGAGCGTATTGCGTCCTGTCGTGTACAGTTCTTTCGCGTCGTACTTGCCAGTGGGCAGTACCATCGAATACCCCAGCTTCATCGTCAAGCCGCGCGGTCGGCCCTCTTCGACAGTGCCAAGATGCTTGCTCCACATGAGTACGTCGGTGTAGATGTCGTTCATACCCTTGAAGTTCTGATGCTTGCCGTTGACGGTGATACTGCCCCAGCCGTAGCCAGTAGAGACGGAACTGCCCAGCGTCCCGCCGAACAGCTTATGCGGATAGACATACAGAAGACCGAACTGCGCAATTCCGCCCGGCAGCCTTCCGGAAGTCGTGGAACTCTGCCCGGAGTTGTCATAGAACTTTTCCCCCAACGCGCCCACGGCGATAGCCGAACCATATAAGCCCGGATACGGCGGCAGGTAGGCGCTCTGTATGTCGGTGCCCCCGACTGGACCACCATAGGTCACGCCTTGCGCCGCCAGCGCGTTGCGCGAACAGGCCCAGAGCAGGATGCCGATGAAAACGAAATGCCTCATGATTTGTCTCCTTTATAGGTCTTTTGTGTGTGACTGCTGCTTGAATGGCGCGGGCCCGCGCGGCCTGCCGGCCGGCGCCGATGCACGGACGGACGGTCTGATATCAATCCTGGCGCGCGCGGGCGTGCGTCGTTGATGGCACCGCGTCCTTCGCCAGCGCAAAGCGCGCGGGCCCGAATGCCAAGGCCAGGCGCCGCATGAAATCCTCGAAGCCGAACCAGGCCCGGTTGCCGGAGGTGAACGGATGCACGACCAGCACCCAGGGTTCGTCGGGACGCGCCGTCTCGTGGGCCAGCGCGGACAGATACAGCTGCTCATAGGCTGCCGTCGCGTCCAGCGTGCCGAAAATGCCTCCGAATCGTGGATGGATGACCGCGCCGTCGATCAGCGTGGGATCGGTAGGCAGCACCGCCACCCGCGTCGGCATCGTCGCCGTGGTGCCGGATGCTGGCGCGCGCGCGTCGGTCCCGCCAAACAGCGACAGCGACACGTAGCGGATGCCGTGCGTCGCCAGCACCTCGTCCGTCCAGGGATTGATAGCCAGCCCCGGCGGCCGGAAGCCCACCGGCGCCAGCCCTGTCAACCCACGGATGCTCGACACGGCGAGCTGGATCAGGCGGTCTTCTTCTTCGCGCGAGGAGATCCCCGTCCACATTTCATGTTTCCAGCCGTGCATGGCAACTTCATGCCCAGCCGCATGCCAGGCCAGCAGCTCATCCGGATACCGCAGGGCCGCATAGCCCTCGGCGAAGTAGGTGCAGCGGATCTGTAATTCATCCAACAACTGGAGGATGCGCGGATGGCCCAACTCCAGGCCGATTTGGTTGTAGGCAGCCCATTCGGCGGCGGGGATGCTGGCGGGGCAAGGCCAGGGCAGCGCGTCGCCGGCCGCGCTGCCGAAATTGTCAAACGTGATGCATAGCATGATCGGAAGTCCTGATTGGAAGGTGCGGACGCCGCCGTTTAGGCCTGCGCGGGCGGCGCGGCCACGACGCGGTTCCTGATGTCGCCGATGCCTTGGATATGCATGCGCACGACGTCGCCGGGTGCGAGGAACAACGGTGGTTGGCGCGCGGCGCCGATGCCGGCCGGCGTGCCCGTGGCCAGCACATCGCCGGGCTCAAGTGTCATGGCGCTGCTCAGCTCCTCGATCTGATCGAAGATGTTGAAGCGCATCTCCGCCGTGTTGCCGTCTTGCCGCAGTTCGTCATTGACCCAGGTGCGGACCCGGAGCGCATGCGGGTCCGCGATCTCGTCGGCCGTGACCAGCCACGGCCCCAGCGGGCCCAGCGAATCGAATGACTTGGCCAGCGTGATTGTCGGACTGAGGTGATGGCGCTCGCGGATGGTGGCGTCGTTGCAGACGGTGTATCCGGCGATGTAGTGGATGGCGTCGCGGGCTCGCACGTTGCGGCAACGCCGGCCGATAACCACCGCCAGCTCCACTTCGTAGTCCAGCGTCGACATGCCCGGGGGAATGATCAGGTCATCGAACGGCCCGGTGATGCAGGAGGCCTGCTTGTTGAACCAGATCTGGTGCTCTCCCACGCTGACGTTCAGATGGGCGATCTCCCGCAGATGCGAGGCATAGTTGCCGCCGATGGCCAGGAACGCTGACGGCCGCCGCAGCGGCGGCAGCAGCCGCACGGCGGATAGCGGCAGGCGCGCCGTGGACTCGCGCGCCAGCAGCGCAAGCAGCCGCCACGACGTGTCCTGCCCTGGCAGCCAGTCGGCAAGATCGGGCGACAGCGCCGGCAGGTCCGCGGTCACGTCGATGATCGCGTCCCCCTCGACGATGCCCAGGCGGTCTCGGCCGCCCTCGTGGAACATGGCAAGTTTCATCCTATCTCCTAGGCATGTTGTGGCGCCCGACCGCCAGCGAACCGGATGACGGGTGCAAGTGATGTTCGATTGCCCCAGCGCGCCGCCTCAAAGGTCCAGCGTGAGCGACGCCGACTTTGCGCGCGAAACACAGGGCAGGATGAGGTCGTTCGAGGCGCGCTCGGCCGCCGACAGCACGTCATCGCGATGGTCGGGGATGCCGTCGAGGACCCGCGTCATGCACATGCCGCACACGCCCTGCTCGCAGGACAGTGTTACCTCCACGCCGGCGCGGGCCAGCGCGGTGGCGATCGAGCAGTCCGGCGGCACGTCGACGCGCCGGCCACTGCGCGCCGCCACCACTGCGAATGTTCCCTCTGCCGCCGCCTGTGCCGCTGGCGGCCGGCTCGCGCCGAAGCGCTCGAAATGCAGGCGGCCGGCCAGGCCATGCCGTTCGGCCGAAGCCACGGCGTCGCCCAGCATCGCGTTCGGACCGCATAGATACACGTGCTGGTCCGCGTCCAGGCCGGCAAACAGCCTGTCCAGATCCAACCGCCCGTCCTCGGGCTCGTCATCGAAGTGGTATCGCACCTGGTGCCGGCAGGCGCCGGCATCGAGCCGGTCCAGGAACGCGGCGGCGGCGCGGCGGCGCGCGCAGTAGTGCATGGCGAAGTCCAGGCCGCGCCGCGCCAGGTATTCCGCCATCGCGATGATGGGCGTGATGCCGATGCCCCCCGCGATCAGCACAACCCGCCGATGCCGGGGCGACAACGCGAAAAGATTGCGCGGCCCTCGCACCAGCAACGGCGCGCCGATGGAGTGCGTCTCGCACAGATAATGCGCTACGCCGTGCGCGGACGCGCAATGGATGGCCAAGTGGTAGCCGTCCCGCGCGTCGGGTGGATTGCACAGTGAGTAGGCGCGCGTGCCGCCCGGCACCTGCACTTCGATGTGGTCGCCCGGCGCGATGTCGGGCAGCGGCGCGCCCTGCTCGCAGGCCAGCGTCACCGCATAGATGTTGTCGGCGATCCGCTGGCGCCGCGCCAGCTGCATTGGCCGCCAATTCGCCGTCTCGCGGCCCGGAGCGTGCTCAACCATGCGAAGCCCGCTCTGGGTCGTCGGATGCACTGAAGAAAATGGCCTGTGTCGGACACTCGCTGGCGGCCTGCGAGATCGCCGCCGCATAGTCGGCCAGCGGCGCGTCAGGCACGATTCGCGTCCGGTTCGTATCGTAGTCGAGCGCGAAGACCTGGGGGCACAGCGCCGCGCAGTTGCCGAAGCCGCAACACATGCCGTTCAGGATCTGGACGGTGATTTGACTCATGACCGTTCAACCTTGCTCGGCGCGCAGCGAGACCGTCATGCGCAGGAGCATCGGGAAGGTCAGGTCCGGCACGCGCTCGAAGCGCGTTTCCGTCAGCCGCATGGCGGGAAATCGCTGGAAGATCGTGCGCAGCAGCACGTCGCCTTCCAGCCGGGAAAGCTGCGAGCCCAGGCAGAAATGGCCGCCGCCCGCGAACGCCAGATGGCGGTTGTCGGGACGGTCGATGAGATAGCGGTCGGCCTGCGCGAAGCGGTTCTCGTCCCGGCTCGCCGCATGCAGCCCCAACAAGAGCCGCTTGCCCCGCGCGACGCGCTGGCCGCCGATCGTGAGCGGCTCGGACGCGTAGCGGTGCACGAAATGCACCGGCGAGTCATACCGCAGCGACTCTTCCCAGGCATTGCGAGCCAGGTCGGGCTGGGCCACCAGCCGCGCCCGTTCGCCGTCGTGGTTCAGCAGGGCCAGTACCGTGTTGGTCATCGCCACCTTGGTGGTGTGGTAGCTGGCCACCAGGAAGCCGATCAGCGTGGTCACCAGCTCGGAGCGCGTCAGGCCGTTGTCGCCGCCCTCGGCGGCCATCAGCGCGCCGACGAAGTCGTCCTCGGGCAGCTTGCCCTTGAGCGTGTCCAGCACGTCGTTCATGTACTCGTAATAGAAGGCCGCCGAGGCGTCCGCCTCGGCCAGCCGTTCCGGCGTGATGTCCGACACGCTCAATACCGCATTCAGGCCGTGCTGCCGCGCGAACAGCTCAGGGGCGTCGGACACCGGCACGTGCAGCAACCGACAGGCAATTTCCGCGGGCACCGGGTCGGCGAAGGAAGACACGAAGTCGATTTCGTCCTGGCCCTCGAGCCTGTCCAAATGCTCGACGATGACCTTTTCCACCCAGCCGCGCATGTTGGCGACGGTCTTGGGATTGAACGCAGGGGTGACGATGCGGCGGATGCGGGTATGGTCGGGCGCGTCGATGTTCGGCAGCGACTCGCGATAGAAGCGTGCCCCCGCGCCCTGGCCGATGCGCTCGGGAAACACGCCGGGAGCCTGCTGCACGGTCGCCAGCGGATTGCGCAGCACTTCGTCCACATCGCTGTAACGCGTCAGGACGATGCACTCTTCGCCATTGATGTCCATCTCGAAATGAGGAAAGTCGCTTTGCAGGCGGCGATAGGTCGGATATCGGTCGGCGAGGAAAGCCGCGGACTTGAGATCGGGGATGTCGGTAGGGAGCATCGCATTCTTCTTGAAATGGGTGAACGATCCGCCGCGCGTCTTGAGTCCCAGCTTGGTGTCTCCTGTGCTCGGAACGTCTGCGCGTCGGCCTGGCGGGAGTATGGTTTCGCGCCGCCGAGCAAGGGACTCGTTTCCTTTTGCGAAAGCGCCACCGGCGGGGGGGCTGTCCGGATGCTCGGGGATTCACGGATTGCGCGCCTGTCCGACAGTGTTTACCTTCCGGCATGGCCCCTCGAGTAAAAATTGGGGCCGCATGTCCCTCCCCGGAGGGTCGAAATGGATGGAAGACACAGATGGACCCGATAAGCGCCGCGCTTGACGCTTGCCGCCTCGCCGAGATCGAGGCGGGCCAGGCTGAATCAAGCAGCCCATGGGCCGTGCACATGCCCGGCGGCGTCTGGCCGGTGTCGCTATATGTGTTCACCGGCGCGGGCTGCAACCTGCTCATGACCCGTTCGGGGCAAAAGAACGCGGTGCGCGACAAGACCGTGTGCCTGATCCTGCGCGCCCAGGAACATATCGTCCAGGATGCGTTGCGCACCTCTCCCAACCAACCCGTTGATCTGCGCAATCCCGCCAATGCCGACCGCTTCCGTACGCTCACGTTCGGCGAGTCACCTGATACGGGCGTCACGTCGACGTTCTACGCCGGCATGGCGCCGGCCAAGGGCACGAGCACGGCGCTGTTCGACGCGTTGCCCGACGTGCTGCAACTGGACTTCGACGAACTGCCGCTGTGGCTGTGCCGCGCGACCGAATCCATCCGCGACGAACTGACTTCGCAGCGCCCGGGTTTTCGCGCCGTGGCGTTGCGCCAGGCCGAGTTGGTCGTGATCCACTTGATCCGGCACTACATCGCTGCGCACACGGCGTTACTGCCGGCATGGATAGCGCTGCCCGACGATTCAAGGGTGGCGCTTGCGCTGCGCGAGTTCCACCGCGACATTTCCCGTCCTTGGACGTTGGAAATGCTGGCCAGCGCTGCCGGAACCTCGCGCTCGCGGCTGATCGCCGCGGCGCAACGGGAGCTGGGCGCGGGCATTTTCAATTACATGACTCGCATCCGAATGCAGGAAGCCGCGCGCCTGCTTGTGGACACTTCGATGTCGATGGGCCGGATTGCCTGGCAGGTGGGCTACCAATCTGAAGCGGCGTTCTCGATCGCGTTCAAGCGCTACAGCGGCGAGCAGCCGAGGCAGTTCCGTGCAGGCGACCGGCGGCCGTTCGCGCTACGGTAGGCCAATGCTAGACAGCAATGAGTGACCCGAACCTGGGGATCACTCGATCAGTGTCGAAGCTCATTGAAGGTCGAAATTCAATCACATTGAAATCGAAGACGCGGAGAGATTTGTTCGTCTCTCGCACGGTCATTTTGCTTTGTCGAACCTGTTTTTTTACAGACAGTTCATCAACTTGCACGGCACGCGGTTTAGTCACGCCGGTTGGGGCTATCGGTAATCCCCCCATTTTTAGCGATTGCCAGAAGTAGCAACGCTATGCGGCCATGGCTAGCCGCTGATTGGGGGTGAAGCCGCCCAGTGCCATATTTGGGCGTTCGTGATTGTAGGACCACATCCATTCGGTCGCGGCGCGCTGCACGTGATCCAGGTCGTCCCAGTGGTATTGAGATAACCATTCGTAGCGCACGGTTCTGTTGAATCGTTCGACGTAGGCATTCTGCTGCGGCTTGCCCGGCTCGATGTATTCGAGCTTGATACCCCATTGCTCCGCCCACTCGGTGATGGCAGCGCTTAGATATTCCGGTCCGTTATCGCAACGTATCGCCAGTGGCTTGCCCCGCCAACCGATAATCTGCTTCAAGGAGCGGATCACGCGCTCGGAAGGCAGCGAGAAGTCGATTTCAATGCCCAGGGCTTCCCGATTGAAGTCATCGATCACGTTGAACAATCGGATACTTCGGCCGTCGGCCAACTGATCGTGCATGAAGTCCATCGACCATACGTGGTTAAGCTGGTTCGGCACGGTCAGTGGCTCGGGCGCTTGTCGCACCAGGCGCTTTCGCGGCTTGATGCGAAGATTCAGCTCAAGATCTCGGTAGATTCGGTAAACCCGCTTGTGATTCCATGGGTAGCCCTTGACGTTGCGTAGATACAGGTAGCACGGCCCGAACCCCCAACTGCGGTGGTTGTCTGTAAGCCGCATCAGCCAGTCCGCAATCTCATCGTTCTCGGTGCTGCGCTTGCAGACGTACCGGTAGCAGGTCTGGCTGATGCCAACCACCTCGCAGGCCAGGCGTACTGAAATCCCTCGCTCGCGCACCATGTGCTGGGCCATCTCGCGTCGACGAGATGGCCTCACCACTTTTTTTCGAGTGCCTCCGCTCGAAGCTCGGCTTTGAGCTTCTCCTCGACATACATCTTGCGAAGCCGGGCGTTCTCGGCCTCCAGCTCCTTCATCCGCGACATCATTGACACATCCATGCCGCCGAACTTGGCCCGCCATTTGTAGAACGTTGCCGAACTGATTCCCAGCTCGCGGCACAGTTCGGGCACTGCCAAGCCTGCCTCGGCCCGCTTGATCGCTTCGATGATCTGGCTGTCCGTAAATCTCGACTTCTTCATGCTGTAGAACTCCTCAACGAGAAAATTCTACTTCTGGATGCGACGCTTCTATGGGGGGATTACCTAGCCGCCAAGATCCCGACCACGGGAAAATTCTGTCTTCGTGATAAGAGTCGCGAGCATTGGACGGCCATTGTGATCGCCTAAATCTCGGAGCTTCCGCGGGGATTAGCTAACGTCGGCACGTTAGGCATAGCCCGCGAAGCGTTCACCTGCCTCGAGCCCTGGCGGATAGTGAGTCCGATAAGCGCCTCGTAAAGCTCTTGCTGCCCAGCGGGCAGTACAGGCTGCAGCGTGGCTCGTCGTTTTTCGACGTCGAACAGGGACTCTACCATCCACCCCACCAGATAGATTGCAGCAAGGCAGCCTCCGGCCGTTGCGATGCTTCCTTCGCATACCAAGGGCTGATCCACTGGCTCCAGTCCTAGAGCTTGCAGGCCTCCACGTGCATCCGGGTGCGTGGTGGCACGACCGCTGGAAAGCAGTCCAAGTCGCTCAAGGATGAAGGCGCCGGCACAAATGGAGCCAATAAGCTGTCGTGTGGGATCGAGCTGGAAAGATGACAGAAAATCCGGATCAGCAAGCGCAGCCGGTATGCCCAGCTTGCCGCTGGAGAACAACACTGCATCGGCCTGATTGGCCTCAGAGAGAGCGCCGTGCGCCGAAACGGACAGGCCATGCGCCGATCGCACGATGGAACTAGATGCCAAGATGCGCACGTTCCAGTCCTTAGTGTTGCGCCCCAAGATGTCCCACATTAGGAAGAGGTCGATGTCGGTGAATTGGTCGAACGTGACCAGGGCAATTTCTTTCAAGGCGAACTCCAGGAGAAGGGCCGCTGTGCGACATGCCGCGGCGGTCTGTGCTAGTGTTCGCAGCGTATCAATCTAGATCGCACCATACACAGTCTGTATGGCGCAGACATATGAGCAAACTGACTCGTAATCATTGGGTTGCGGCTGGCCTTGAGGCCCTCGACCAAGAAGGGCACACCGGCGTCTCAGCCGAAAGTATCGCTCGGCGATTGAACGTCACCCGTGGATCGTTCTATCACCACTTTCACAATCGTGAAGAGTTCGTGCGTACATTACTTGGCAAGTGGGAAGAGGACTATACGACGCGGATGCTTGCGTATGCCGCGCAGGGACGCAGCGCCAGCGAAACCCTGACGCGCTATTTGCGCATCGCCGCCGAGAAGCAACCGGGCAGGGAAGTCGCCATCCGAGCGTGGGCGTTAATCGACCCGTTGGTGGCCGAGTTTCAACGGCGAGTCGACGCAACTCGTCTGGCTTTTGCCGTGAGAACATGCAGTCGATGGGTGCGCACGCCTGGCCATGCAGAAATAGTCGGCCAAGCAGCTCACCTATGCTTGATCGGTGGCCAGCAGACAGGGCTGCGACGTGACGCCGGTCACTTCAATGGGCTAATGCAGCATGCGTTCACCCTCATCAAAGGCACACTTGCATCGCGTGCCTGAGGCCTAAGTGCTGCCTTAGCGCATGGCCGTGATGAGTTCTGGTTATCGCGCAGCAAGCGTATAGAGCTCGTTACTCAGCAGAAGTCTCCGAATCGTTGACCAGATCTCGCTCGCAATGATGTCAACAACCGTCTCCAGGGCCTCTTTGCTTGATTGGGCCGCACTCAAACGCTTAGAGCGTGTTAAGACCCTTGCCGGAGCGCGGCTATCGTAGAGGGATGTCGAAGCGACGCCCGCAATCATGGCCCAACCAAGCATGCCATTCATGGCTCTGTTCCCCCTGGGACGGGGGCCATACACTGGCCAGCTTCAGCAGTGCTTCTTCTTATCAGGTGCCTCCATGACAGATCGTATCGACTACACCCAGGCCTCTCCGGAAGGCTACAAGAGCCTTACCAACGCCTATCTCTACCTGCAGCGTTGCGGCTTGCCGACAGAACTGGTTGACCTGGTGTATCTGCGTGTGTCCCTGATCAATGGTTGCGCCTATTGCATCGACATGCATGCGCGTGAGTTGCGCGCCCGCGGCGTTGCGGATGACAAGCTTGCTCTGCTGCCCACCTGGCGCGAAGCTGGTCTGCTCTACACCGCGCAAGAGCGCGCCGCGCTGGCCTGGGCGGAAAGGCTGACGCTGGTAGCGCAGGCCGGCGTGGCCGATGCGGACTATGACGCCGTCGCGGCCGTGTTCAATGCGCGCGAAATTGCCGACTTATCCTACGCCGTCTGCCTGATCAACAGTTTCAATCGCCTAGCGATCGCGTTTCACAGGACGCCGCAGGCCGTCGCAGCACTCCAGGTCTAGGGCGTTTCAAGACACCTTGCAGGAGCGCGACTGCCGTAGCGAGGGGCAATGGTGGACGAACTGCTGCTGGCGCAGCAGCGCCAGGGCCAGCCTAGTGCTGCGATCCTTGACGGGCGCGCGCCGCAGTCGACTTGCGAGAACAGCCCGCGAGCAGGCTATAACAGCTACAAGCTCTATGGCTTGTCTTGACCGTCAAAGCCGAAAGACGGACTTCAAAAAAAAGCGAACTTTATTCCCGCTGCTCAAACCCGGAGTGGCGGGAACAAAGTTCGCCTTTTGCATTGAGGTTCGCCTTTTGGCTTTGGCGGGCAAAACCAGCTGACACCAATCAACGTAAAATGTCAGGCTTCCAGCCTCCAAATGCTTCCCTTATGAACCTCGAACGACTCCGCCGCGAATTTCCTGACTTCGACATAACCACCCTCCCGCCCCTACCCGAAGGGTATTTCGACTCGTCGAGCTACATCGACGCAGCTCCTTCATTCGAGAACAAGGAGCGCGGCTTGAAGGTGTATGTCGACTACGCCAACTATGCCGACCGCGAATCCGGCAGAAGCCAGCGCTTCTGCGTTTCGCGCTACGACGAGGAAGCAGGCGACTTCGAAGACGTCGCCCTGTCGACCAACGACTGGGCCGAAGTCACGCGCTTCCTGACCGCCTGAATGCCCTCGCCCGGGGGCGATCGATTTCCGCTCCGATCGTCGGATGATCGACCCCGCGACCGTTCCTGGCCGATAACGGACATAGCCCAGGACAAGCAAGTCGCTGGTCGAGATGCTGCGCGGTCAAGACGGCGCCCTTTGGCGGGCAAGACCGGGCTGGCAGGTCAGCCGCAACCGAGTCTATCGGCGGTATGCCGATGAACAATTGCAGTTGCGTGGCGAGGCTTGGCGCCAGGACTACAATGACGCTCGGCCTCACATGGCTTTGAAAGATCTAACACCGGGCGAATTCGCCCGGAAATACTGCCTCCGACAACAGGTCGGGGGCTCATGGCAGCCCGATCACTAGCATCGACGCGGATCAGTCCGCGAGTATTTAGTGAAGCTGCTGAAGCAGCGTTTTGAGGAAATGATGAATTTCTGGGTCCCTGTAGTCTTCGGTACGTTCAAGCTCCTCGTGTTGGGTACGGGCATGTTTCTCGCCATCAAGTCTCACTACGATGGAGAAAAAAAGGAGAAGAAGGAGAAGGAGCAGGAGATGAAGGCCCCGTAGTGGATGCAGGCTCCCGCTTCAGGCAGGCACCAGCCGGCAGGATTTCGGAGTCTCCATGAGTCGGAGACTCCCTTGAAGAAAAGCGGATTTGCAGAGAGTCGGCCGGTCACCATCGCCCACTCTAGAAAGCCATCCTGAAACCCGCGGTAGCGGTGACGATATAGCTGCCGGAGAAATCCGCGTCGGCTTCGACCTGGCCGTAGATCGCGTAGCGCTCCCCCCAACCAAAATTTGCTCCCGCTCCGATGCTGCCCCAGGTTCGCGCCATGCGACTGGCCGCCGGCACGCCGGCGACACGGACACTGGTTCCGTCCAGGAACTCATGCTTCACGTTGACCACGCCATAAACGCTGGATTCCCGCTTCATGCCGGCCGTTTGCCAATTTCTCTTGTAGTCCAGCGCGATGCCGAAACGGCCCAGCAGGCTGTCGCCCTTGTCGCTTTCAACGCGCGCGCCGAATTTGTCGTTGAAGCTGTCGAAGCGGGTCGATACGTATGTCAGCTGCGCCTGCGGGATCAGGGCGAGCTCCTCCGTCAAGCCGAAAGCCTTGCCCGCTTCGATACCCAACCCATAGCTCTGGGCCTTCTGGCCGCCCTTCAATTTGCCGGCCAGCCCTGAGTTCAGGTCGCTGTCGAACCAGGTCGCCTGAGCCTGGGTGTCGATATACAGGCCATTCTTGCCGTACCAGGTCAGTGTCGGCGTCAGGCCATAGGAAGTGGTGTCGATCGTGCCGTTGCCGTAGACCGACGACACCCGCGAGTCGGCCTTGCCGTAGTGAAAGGCCAGGCCACCCACCAGACGGGATCCCTCTTCCTTACCGGCCAGGATGCGGTCAACACCAAATTGAGCCTTCCAGCTATCGACGTTCTGGCGCGCGCCGGTGGTGGACGCCGCAGGATCGAGCCGTCCTGTCGTGCCCTCGACGCGGCTCCATACGCCATTGCGGCCGGCGTCCGCCGGATCATAGAGGCGATTGCCGACCCGCTGGCGCAGGGTAGGCAGCTGGCTCAGGTGGAGCAGCGTATTGGCATAGGCCTCGTAGACCGGCACGCCAGGCTGATAGAGCAAGGGAGGTTCCGCGCCCGGCGAACCGCCCCCGGGCGAGGGAGTGCCTGGATTGGTCGGGGTAGTGCCTGGATCCGTTGGGGTGGTGCCTGGATTGGTCGGGGTAGTCCCTGGATTGGTCGGGGTCGTGCCCGGATCCGTCGGGGTGGTGCCGGGATTGGTCAGGGACGATCGCAAGTACCAGCCGCCGTCGGCCGGGTCCTGTTGCAGCACATAGCCATAGGCGCCGGCCACCAGAGCCGGACGCCCCCCGATGACGTAGTCGCCATTGGCCAGATCGAATTTTCCGGCCGACAGGCCGTAGACCTGCACGACTTGTATCCCCCGTTGAGTCTGCGCGCCAGCGCCTCCCATGTTCTTCACCGTGACCGGCGTCGTGCCAGCGCTGTCGCCGGTAATCACCAGCTTGTCCGTCGGCGAGTCATCGGCGCCAAGCTGTGTACGGATTTCCAGGTTGCCGCCCTGCGCCGCATAATTGCCAGCAATCGTGAGGGAGCCGAAACCGCTGCGCGGACCCGGCGCGATCGTGCCCTGGTTGGCCGTTGCGCCCACGCGTCCCGTGCCGGTCAGTCGCGCTGCCACAAGCACCGTCACCGGCCCGCCAAGGATGCCATCCACCTGCAGCGTTCCAGCCTGAACATCGGTATTGCCGGTGAACGCCGCGCTGTTGCCCGACAAGGTCAACGTACCCGCGCCCAGCTTATTCAAGCGTGACGTCCCTGAGAACGCGGTCGTCACGCCCACTTCGTGGCCGTTGGTATCAAACCCGGCGCCGCCACTGCCCACCGCCTGCGTGGAGAAGCCTTTCAGGAAATTGCGTTCATCGCGATTGGCGCGCAGGACGCCGCCGTCCAGATTGAAAGTGGCGTCGCCGGCGCCCTTTATGACCGAGCCGGTCTCCAGCACGCCGCGGCCGCTGGCATCGCCGGTCAAGTTCAGCGTGCCGGTGGCGGAGGCCGCCACGGTAAGCCATGTATCGCTGGCGGCGATGGCCTTCCCGCCTTTTTCGATGGTCAATGTTCCTGTGCCTGCCGAGCCGATCTCGATGCGGTCGCTTGCCGCGAGCGTCGAAACATCGGCCGTTGCGCTCGACACCGTCACCGTGCCGACCCCGGCCGCGCTCTCGCCGATGTAAACCGTTGCCGCGGCGCCTGGCGCTGTCGATCCGACCGTGCTAACGGTGGCGCCATCCAGGACGCGAAGCTCGCCCGTTCCGTCGAGCCCCACGTAGATGTTGTTTAGCGGGTCCCAGACCGTTGCCGCGCCCGACACCGTGGCGCTGCCCTCGCTGCCGACTTCCCAGCCGAGGATCGACTGGCCGCTGTGCACCGCCCCACCATTGTCGATCCGCAGCGAGCCCTGGCCGCGCCCGCCGATCACGAACGCGTTGGGCGTGGAGAGATTCCACGTGGACCGCGGCCCGGAAACGAGAACATTCCCGACGCCGCCGGTCTCGGAGCCGATGCTGGCCGATTCGCTTTGCGCCAAGCCCCCGTCCAGGATTTTCACTGTGCCGCTGGCGCCGGTGTCGAGGCCGAGCTGTACAGAACCGAGGCTGGTCCAGGTGGAAGCGACGCCATTGCCGTCACGACCCGACACCGTCACGACGCCTGCGGCGCCATTGAAGTTTCCAATGGATGCCGAGTCATTGACTACGGAACCGCCCGCATCGATGACCAACTCCCCGGCGAGGGTATCTCCGACCGTGAGATCGCTCCCGACAGTCCAATGCGGCGTCTGGACCGGCGCGGGTTGAACGTCGCCAGTGCCGGAAACCGATTGGGCGTTTGCGGGATAGGCGAAGTTCGCCGCGTAGAAAACGAGGGCAGCCGACTTCAACCATCCCGTGCGCGGGCAATTCCTGGCGACCATGACACATCCTTTTTAAGTAGACGCAACCTCCTAGCGATACGGCATGCGGCAGGACTTTCTTAATAGGTGTCTACACCTATCCGCGTTCCGCCTGCCGAAAAGAATGCAGGATGCAGGCGCAACACCCAGTCTTGCGCTCCAAAGGATGATCTGGGATTCGCGGATCGACTGAACACAGGCGTTGGTATCCCCGAGGGCAAGGAGACGTTGAACGCGGCCGCGCGGCGCCTGGCCCTGGTTCGGAAGGCCAGCGCCGAGGGAGCTGCGAATCTTGCCCGCAACGATCAACGATCAAATGCAGCCTGCAGCGCTTCCTTGCTGTGCTGCCCCTGATGCAACAGCAGCATCAGCAGCAGCCGGGCCTTCTGCGGGCTGAGGTCGCCCGCCATGACCGCGCCGGCGTCGAAAGTGGTTTTCCCGCCGCCGGGGAAACCGTAGACCGGCATCGTCCGGCCATTGGGCACGCGCGTCGATATGACCACCGGCACATCCTTGCCCAGCGCATACTTCACGGCCTCGAACATCGAAACGTTCATGTTGCCCATGCCCACGGCCTGGACCACGATGCCCTTCGCGCCCTGGTCCACGGCATAGCGCAGCAGATCGCCGTCCGCGCCGCCGAACATCGGCAGGATTTCCACGCGCGGCATGTCGCCCGCGCCGATATCGATGTGCTGCCGCCGCAAGGGCGTGCGCGAGAATTGCACGCGATCCGACCAGACCTCGCCGAGAAAGCCGAAATCGCCCGACTTGAAGGTCTCGACATCCGCGGTATGGGTCTTGGTCGCCGTGCGCGCGGCGTTGATCTGGTTGTTCATCGCGATCATCACCCCCTTGCCCTTGGCGTCCGGCGCCGTGGCGATCCGGATGGCATTGAGCAGATTGCGCGGCCCGTCGAAATCCGGAGACGACGCATTGCGTTGCGCGCCGATCAGGATGACGGGCTTGTCGGACTTCACGGTCAGATCGAGCCAGTACGCGGTCTCCTCCATCGTGTCCGTACCATGGGCGATGACCACGCCGGCCACCTCAGGCCGCGCCAAGGCGTCATCCACCGACTTGGTCAAGCGCGTCCACCACTTGGGCTCGACATAGTTGGCCGACATGGCCGAGAAGTTGTTGACCTCTATGCGGGCGTACTTGGCGGCGTCGGGCACCGTTTGCATCAGGTCATCTCCCGAGATGGCGGGAACCACCCCCTTGGTGACCGGATCCACTTTCATCGCAATCGTTCCGCCCGTGGCAATGAACTGGACAACCGGCAGCGTTTCAGCCGCAGCGCCGGCCGACATCACGCACATGGCAAAAAGCGAGAGAATTCGTAATTGCAAGTTCATGGGACGACTCCAGAGTGGTGAACGCGAAGCCCATTCTATTCAGGAAGGCGACGCCGAGTCGATGCCAGCGGCCGGTCCCGCTCCCGGCCTTTTCCGGAGCGATGCGCCAGGCAGGCGCAGGCGCATGCGGCCGCGACGCTTGCGCCCCAGACCGCATGATGCAGCGGCATCGCCAAGGCCGTCTTCAGGCCGGCATCGCACGCCATGGCCAGCAGATCAACAGGCGTCACCGCCAGCCATAGCAGCGCCGCGGCCCTCCATTGCTCCGGCCACAAGCGGCGTTCGGCGCGCGCCAAGGCGTGCACGCCGCAGGCGATCCAAGCCAGAAAGAAAGCCGCAACCTCGCGCTCATGCAAGCCCTCCGACGTGGGCCACGCCAGGCGGTTGGCCAGCAGATAGGCGGCACAGGCGCATGCCGGGCCGCATACCATCGCCACATTCAGCCGGTGAGCCGCCCGGCCGAAGCGGAAGGCGGCGGCCGCCGGCCGCGCCGTGTACAGCACCAGTCCCGTCGCGATCATGGCTGCGCCTGACAAGGCCAGCAGAAAGTACAGCGCGCGCAACAGCGGCGCGGCGTAGTAGCCATAGTGCAGTCCGCCCAGCGTCCGGATCAGCTGCAAGGACCCGGGATAGCTCATCTGCACATCGACGACCTCGCCGCTCGCCGCCTTCAAGGACACGCGGTCGGGAAAGGCCAGCAGGCGGTCGTCGTAGCGGCGCCAGACATCCGCAAGCGCACCTTGCGTGCCGGGCTGCCTGATCCCGATCGCGGCGATCTTGCCAGCGCCCAAATCCGCCTCGGCGCGCAAGGCCAGCGTGCTCAACGGCAGCATCTCCGTCGCGCCGCCTGGCCGCGGCGCGGCCGGCGGCTGCGGAAACACCTCGGCCACCATCGCCGCCACATCGCCGCCATAGCGGCTTTGCACCCCGGCAGGCAAGTAGCCCAACAGCAGCGTGCTCAAGGCGGTGAGCAGGATCATGCAGTGGAACGGCAGCGGCAGCACCGACAGCACGTTGTGCGCATCGAGCCACGCACGGCCGGGCGAGGCGCGCGGCCTGAACACGAAGAAATCCGCGAAAAATCGCCGGTGCACGATGATGCCGGAAACCAGCGCGACCAACAGCGCCAGCGTACAGGCGCCGACCAGCCAGATACCGGCCTGTCCCGCATGCAGGCTGTAATGGAACTCGACCAGGAAGTCGCCGCCCTCGGTGTCGCGCGGCACGATCTCGCGCCCGCCGGCCGGGTCGAGCGTCGCCGCGCCGCCACCGTCTGCATCTTCCCACGACAGCGCCAGCAAGGGGCGGCGGGCATCCGGCAGTTCGATCCGCCATGCAGCCGCACCCCCGGCGTTCCGCTCCAGCCAGTCTTGCGCCAATTCCAGGGCCTGGGCCTGGCTGGCCTTGCCGGCGGCCGAAATCTCGGGCTTCATCCAGCGGCTGATCTCCGGCGCATAGACGCTGAGCGCCCCGGTCAGGAATATTGAAAACGCCAGCCAGCCGAACAGCAGGCCGACCCAGGTGTGCAGCCAGGCCATGCGCTGGCGCAGGCTGCCTTCCGGATACGCGTTCATGCCGCCGTACCCCAGGTCAGCAACCAGGAGCCCATGCATCCCGCCACAATGGCCAGCCACACCCTGCCAGGGCTGCGCGCCGCGAATGCCCAAACCGTGAGGGCCACCTGCACGGGTATGGCGGCCAGGGCCGGATAGAGTATGGCGTCGGCAGGCGCCAGCGGCAGGCGGGCCGCCGCCGCAACCGCTACCCACACCAGCGCGTAGGCGCCCAAGGTGGCTGCGGCCAGGCGCGCCGCCACGCCGCGCCAGCTGCTGCGGGGCCTCACCACGCGTACCTGAGCGTGGCCAGCAGCAAGCGCCCGGCGCCGTAGGTGCACGACGTCGTCGTCACGCAAGTACCCACGTAGGTGCGGTCGAACAGGTTGCTGGCGTTCAGCGACAGCGTCATGCCGCGCATGGCGGGCTGCATCTGGCCCAGGTCGTAGGACAGGGCGGCATCGACCAGCGTCACCGCGGGAATGCGCAAGGTATTCGCCGCGTCGCCCCAGTCCGCACCGATGTAGCGCACCCCTGCCCCCAGGCCCAGTCCTTGCAGCGGCCCGTCCTGCACCTTGTAGGCCAGCCATGCCGCAGCCTGGTGCGCCGGCGCGTAGTACTGCTTCTTGCCTTCGCGCGATTGCGGCGCGCCATCGACGATGTCGACGTTGGAGCTCTTGGTCACCACCGCGTCGACGTAGGAATACGAGGCGATCAGGTCCCAGCCGCGGGCCAGGTTGGCCTTGCCTTCCAGTTCAATCCCGCGCGAGCGGACCTCCCCCGCCTGGAGCTGGAAGCCCGGCGGACGCCCCGGGGTGGTATCGGTGGTCAGCACATTGGTTTGCGTCAGTTGATAGGCCGACAGGGTCACCATGCTGTCGCTGCCCGGCGGCTGGTACTTCAGTCCCGCCTCGATCTGCCGGCCCTTGGTCGGCTGGAACGGGTTGCCCTGGTAGTCGGTGCCGCCCGTGGGCGCGAACGACGTCGAGTACGCCACGTAAGGCGCCAGGCCGCTCTCCAGCATGTAGGTCAGGCCCGCCCTGCCGGTGAAGGCCGAGTCGTCTTGCGAGACCTTGCCGGAGGTCAGCAGATTGCGGGTGGTGCTGCGCGCCATGTCGTAGCGGCCGCCCAGCGTCAGCAGCCAGTTGCCGTACGAGATCTGGTCCTGCGCATAGACGCCAGACTGTTCGGTACGCTGGCGCGAATCGACGCGGGATATCAGGTCCGCGATGCCGGGCCTGGGCCGCCCGTAAACCGGATCGTAGAGATCCAGAGGCGGCACGCCGGCAATGACGTTGGCGAACTTGTAGGTGTCGCGCATGTCCAGATAATCGAAACCCGCCAGGAACTCGTGCCCGACCTGGCCGGTGTTGAAGCGCGCGACCGCCTGGGTATCCACGTTCAGCGTCGCGCCGGTGCCCTGGCCGCGCGACATCGAGCGCGACCAGGTGCGCATGTCCACCGGGTTGAGCATATAGCCCACGGTGGTGCGCGCCTCGCCCCGCATGTGGCTGTAGCGCAATTGCTGCCGCACGGTCCAGGTGTCGTTGAACTGATGCGAGAACAGGTAGCCGGCGGAGTACTGTTCCCGGTCATAGGTATCCCAGCCGGGCTCGCCGGTATAGCGGTCGCGGGGGATGCGGCCGTTGGGATTGGAATAGAGCGTGCCCGCGGCCGGCAGATTGCCGTAGATGGGCACCTGATGGTCTTTCTGATAGAAGCCCAACAAGGTCAGCGAGGTGGCCGCCGACGGCCGCCACGTCAATGCCGGCGCCACGAAGGTCCGGTCTTCTTCCGAGTAGTTGGCGGACTGGGCCGCGTCCCGTTGCAAAGCGACCAGGCGGTAGCTCCACTGCCCTTCCTGGTCTATCGGGCCGCTCAGATCCAGGGCGGCCTGCGCCCGGCCGTAGCTGCCGGTCTGCAGCTCGATTTCGCGCAGGGGCGTTTGCGTGGGCAGCTTGCTCACCATATTGATGAGTCCGCCGGGCGTGTTCTGCCCGTACAGCACCGAGGATGGACCCTTCAGCACCTCGACCCGCTCCAGCCCGTAGGGCTCGATCTGCAGCATGCCGAAGCTGTAAGCGCCAAAAGGCAGCCGGGCGCCATCCAGGTTGTTGCGAGCTGCGTGGCCACCGCGCAGGTAGATGTTGTCGTAGCGCAGATCGGCGCTGCCGCCCGGAGAATAGGCGCCCGGCGTGTAGGCCAGCGCCTCGACGATGCTGCGCGCGCCGCGCATCGTGATCTCGTCGCGCGTGACCACGTTGACGGTCTGCGGAATTTCCAGGATGGGCGTGTCGGTCTTGGTGCCGGTGGCGCTGCGCTGCGCCACGATGCCGACGACCGGCCCATAAGCCGACTCCTGCGCCCCCTCCACCCGCACCGCCGGCAGCATCGCCGCCGGCTCCGCCGGAATCCGCCTGAGCGTGTAGACATTGGCGCCATCGCGACGCGCCGCCAGCGGCGTGCCCGCCAGCAACTTCGCCAAGCCCGCCTCGACCGTCCAGGCGCCTTGTAGCCCTGCCGTGCGCCAGCCTTCGGCCAGCGCCGGATCGAACGAGAGATTGATGCGCGCCATCCCGGCGAATGCCGATAGCGCCGGTCCCAGCGGACCCGCCGGGATCTCGAACCGCGTCTGGGCGGCCGCGCCGGACGCCGAGGCGGCCGGCTGCGCGTGGATGGCCGGCGCCGCTGCGCCCAGGGCAGTGCAAAGCGCGCCTACGACCGCGCGGCGGCGCGTACGGCGAGGTGGCCTGGCCGCGTTGATCTTGCTTGAAAACATGCTGATCCCGACTGAGTGCTAGCGAAGGTGCTATATGGACTTGTCGGACGAGCCCGGAAAAGGGGCCAAAAATCCGCGCAGCCCGGTCAGGCCGGCACCACGCTCACCCAGTAGCGGCTGCGCGAAACCACCCGCACCGGCAGGCTGCGCGACACCGCCAGCAGCACCGCGTCGGTATCGTCCACCTGAAAGCCGCCGGAAATGCGCAACTCGGCCACCGCCGGGTCGCAGCGCAACAGGCCGGGGCGATAGCGCGCCAGCTCTTGCAGGAAGTCGGCCAGCCTCATGTCGTCCGCATAGAGCACCCCATCGAGCCAGGCTTGGGGCGGATGCACATAGGCGCGGGGCGCCAGGACCTCGCGCTCCGAAAACTCGCTGCACTGCCCCGCAGTCAGGACGACACCCGCCGCAGCTGCTCGCGGCTGCAGCCGCACTTGGCCCTCGATCACCGCGACCCGGCTGCGCGCCTCCAGCTGGCGCACGCCGAAGTACGTCCCCAGCGCCTGCACGCTGCCTTCGGCGGTGCGGACCCGCAGCGGCCGCGGATCGGCCGGCACGGCATGGGCCGAACGCAGCAGGATTTCGCCTTCGCGCAGCAGCACCAGACGCTGTTGCGCCGAGTAATCCAGGTCCACCGCCGACGCCGTGTTGAGCGCCAGCACGCTGCCGTCCGGCAACTCGAACTGCCGGCGTTCGCCGCTGCCCGTGGCGTAGTCCGCCGTCCAGCTCTGCCAGGGCGCCGTGCGCCATGCCAGCCAGCCGGCGGGCAGCGCCACGATCAGGCCGGCCAGCGTCCGCAGGCCGGCGCGCCGCGTGGCGTCCGCGTTCAATGCGGCCCGCCCCAGGCCCGGCGGCAAGCCGCCGAACTTGGCCAGGATCGCCTGAGCCCGGGTCCAGGCGCGGTCGTGCTCGGGGCTGCGCTGGCGCCAGCGCTCGCAAGCCAGTTTGTCCGCCTCGGAGAAGCGCCCCGAATGCAGCCGCACCAGCCAATCCGCGGCTTCGCCCGCGATCTTCGGGTCGATGGCGTCGGTTGCCGTGGTCATGGCGCCGCCAGGATGCAATGCTTGAAGGCTTCAGCCATGTAGCGCTTGACCGTGCGCACGCTCACCTCCATCTCCGCGCCGATCTGTTCATACGTCAGCCCGTCGAGCTGCGACAGCAGGAATGCGATGCGGGCCTTGTCCGGCAAGGCCGCCAGCAAGGCATCCACCTCCCGCAGCGTCTGCAGCACCATCAGCCTCTGCTCTTCCGACGGCGCATGCCGCGCCGGCATGGCTGCCAGGGCGTCGAGGTAGGCCTGTTCCAGCGCGTGGCGCCGGTACATATCGACCATGAGACGTTTGGCGATGGTGGTCAGGTAGGCGCGCGGCTCCTGCAAGTCCGGCATGGCGCGCCGCCGGTAGCTGCTCAACAGCCCGACGAACGTGTCCTGGGCCAGGTCGGCGGCATCGGCGCTATTGCCCAACCGCCGGCGCAGCCAGCCAAACAGCCAGCCGTGATGCGCGTCGTAGATGCGCTGCACGGCGACGGCGGTTTGTTCGGGTTGCGGCATGGCGAGGGGGGCGGCTATTTCGATAATAGGAATTAATCGCAATTATCACCATAAAGCCGCGCACCGGCAATGCGCCGGTTCCGATCCCAGGCTTGCAGCCCGGCGCGGCCCGTCGAGCGAACCCGGCTCCGATCCGGTACAGCCCGACTCGCGTCCGGCTGCCCTCCACCATCAAAGCGCTGCGCCGTACGCCTCCAGGTCCCCGGGATCCAGCCAACCCGCCAGCGCTCCAGCATCCGGCGGCTGCGGCGCCGTCGGCCTGGCGTTGGGTGTCCTGCTGAAGCGCGGCGCCGGGGCTGGCTGCGTGATGCCGTCCACCTCCAGCAAGGTGCCACGCGCCCGGACCTGGGGATGCCCGGCGGCGTCCGCCAACGTTTGCACGGGCGCCACGCACACGTCCAGCTGCGCCAGCCGCTCGCACCATTCGTCCCGGCGGCGCTGGGCGAAGGCGGTCGCCAGCACCGTCCGCAGGCGGGGCCAGGTGGTCCGGTCCTGATGGTCCCCCAGTTCGCGGATCGCATCGTCGTCCAGGCCCAGCTGCCGCAGCAGCCGTTCGTGAAAGCGGCGCTCTATCGGGCCGACCGACAACCATAGGCCGTCCGCACATGCATACACGTCATAGAACGGCGCGCCCGAATCGAGGATGTTGCTGCCCCGCTGGGGCTGCCATGACCCCGACGCGGCCAGGCCGAAGAAGGCCGTGGCCATCGAGGCCACGCCGTCCATCACGGCGGCGTCCACCACCTGGCCTTGGCCCGACTGGCGCGCTTCGATGATGGCGGCCAGCATGCCCAATGCGAGGAAGGGGCCGCCGCCGCCAAAATCGCCCACCAGCGCGAGCGGAGGCGTGGGCGGCTGGCCGGCCCGGCCGATGGCGTCCAGCACGCCGGTGACGGCGATGTAGTTGATGTCATGCCCGGCCACTTGCGCCAGCGGCCCGTCCTGGCCCCAGCCCGTGATGCGGCCATAGACCAGCCTGGGGTTTTCAGCCAGGCAGGCTTGCGGCCCCAGGCCCAGCCTCTCGGTCACGCCGGGACGGAATCCTTCGATCAGCCCGTCGGCCTTGCGCAGCAGACGCAGCACCAGCGCGACCGCGCGCGGATCCTTCAGGTCCAACGCGATCGAGCGCCGGCTGCGCAGCAGCAGGTTGTATTTCAACTCGCGCTTGACGCCCAGGTCGGCAGGCTCCTTGCGTTCGATCCGCAGGACCGTCGCGCCCATGTCGGCCAGCAGCATCGCCGCCATCGGCCCCGGACCGATGCCGGCCAATTCAATGATCCTGATTCCAGCCAGTGGTCCCATGTCTTGGTCTCCCCGTGTCCAGGCGGCGGATGCGCCGCCGGATCAAAGCAATTCGATGGCGATGGCCGTGGCTTCGCCTCCGCCCAGGCACAGGCAAGCCACCCCGCGGCGCAGCCCGCGCCGCTCCAGCGAGTGCAAGAGCGTGACGATGATGCGTGCGCCGGTGGCCCCCACCGGATGCCCCAGTGCGCAAGCGCCCCCTTCCACATTGACCCGCTCGGCCGGCAGGCCCAGATCCCGCAGCGCGATCAGCGCGACTACGGCGAAGGCCTCGTTGATTTCGAACAGGTCCACCGAATCGCGGCTCCAGCCCACCCGGTCGAGCAGGCGCGCGATGGCGTGCACCGGCGCGACGGGGAATTGCCCCGGCGCCAGCGCCGCGGCGGCATGCCCGGCGATGCGCGCCCGCGGCGTCAGCCCCAGCGTTTCCGCGTGGCCCAGCCGCGTCAGCGCCAGCGCGGCCGCGCCATCCGAAATCGAGGACGCGTTGCCGGCCGTGACCGTGCCATCGGCAGTGAAGACCGGTTTCAAGCTGGCCAGCCGCGTCGCGTCGCACAGGCCCGGGGTCTCGTCGTCGGCCACGAGCGCGCCCGCCGGTTCGCCACGGCGGGCCCGCGCCGCAATGGGGGCGATCTCCGCCGCGAACGTCCCTGCCGCGATGCTGCCCTGAGCGCGCAGCACGCTCTGCTCCGCATAGGCGTCCTGTTGCGCGCGGCTGAAACCGTGCTCACGCGCGGCCAGATCGGCGTAATGCCCCATCAGATGGCCTTCATAGGCATCCTGCAGGCCATCGCGGTACATGTGGTCCAGCAACTGCCCGTCGCCCAGCCGGTAGCCCTGCCGCGCCCGGGGTATCAGATGCGGCGCGTTGCTCATCGATTCCATGCCCCCGGCCAGCACCACATCCGCCGATCCGGCGCGCAGGATGTCGTGCGCCAGGGTCACGGCCTTCATGCCCGAGCCGCACATCTTGCTGAGCGTGGTCGCCTGCACCGTGGTCGGCAGCCCCGCGCCCAGCACGGCCTGGCGCGCGGGCGCCTGCCCCAGGCCGGCGAACAGGCAGCAGCCCATCAATGCCTCCTGGGCCGCATCGGACGGCAGGCCCGCCTGACGCATGGCGGCAGCCAGCGCATGGGCGCCCAGTTGGGGCGCGGTGTAGTGCGACAAGGCGCCCTGGAAGGCGCCGATGGGCGTGCGCTTCGCGCCGACGATGACGACGGCATCTGAACTTGAGGGCATGGATGATTACCTCGGTTGCATGGAATTCGAAAGAAAGACGCCGGCCCGTCTCGCGCTACGCGGGGACGCGCGCCGCGTCGGCCTCGCTATCCGCCGGCACGGCCGCCATGACGCCGCGCACGAACTCCAGCATCGACGGGCTGTCGCCGGCCAGCAGCTGGGTTCCGATCAGGCCGGCGCAGGCGTCTTCGCTCATGCCGCTGGCACGCCACTCATGCAGCCGCGTGGTGTAGAGGCCCAGGGCCAGCTCTTCGGTGATCCCGATCGCCCCGTGGATCGCGTGCGCCAGGGAGCACACGACGGGAATGGCCTCGCATGCCCGCAGCCGCGCGCAGGCCGCAAGCGTGGCGTCGGGAAACAGGGAGCCGCTGGAGCAAGCCAGCCGTGCCGCCATGGCGGTGGACGCCACCTGCTCCGCCAGCACGCTGATCTCCTGCTGGATCGCCTGGAAACGGCCCAGCGCTTTACCGAACTGCTGGCGTTCGCCCACGAAGGCGATGCAGCGGTCGAGCACGGCTTGCATCGCGCCAGCGATTGCGGCTGCGTCGGCGGCGTTGCGCCAAGCCTGCACGGCCTCGTCCGGCAAGGCGATACGGCCGAGGACAGGCGGCGAGTCGGTCCATGCGGGGGCGGCGCTGGCGCGCGGCCGGAACACGCCCGGATCGGATGCGGCCGGCGCCGCCAGCAACAACAGGCAGCCGTCGCGCTGAACCAGCAGCGTGCGCGCCAGCCCGGCTCCCGGCGTCTGAACGCAGCGCAGACCGCGCGGTCCCGGCAACGCCTGGGCCAATGCAATAGGCCCCTCTGGCACGGTCTGGCCGCTGGTCCGCAACAGGGCGCGCGCCAGCATGGTGTCGGCCAGCGGGTAAGGCAACGCAAACGCGCCTGCCGCGCGCAGCAGGCCCTCGGCGTCGGCCAGCGGCAATCCGGCGCCACCCAGTTCCGCGGGCGTCAATGCGTCTACATACCCGAGCGCGTCGATCTCCCGCCATGTGCGGGCAGCGAGGCTGCCCGGGTCCGTTGCACCACCCTGCGTCTCGATCTCGCGGACCCGCTCCAGCGGGCACAAGCCGGCCAGGGCGCGTGCAAATTCGTCGTACAGGTCTTGCTGGATGGATGCCGCCATGGGGCCCTCCTTCAGGTGTCGATAGGCCCTAGCGCAGGCCAAGCTCGCGCGCGATGATGCCGCGCAGGATATGGCGGGTGCCGCCGCGCAGCGAAAAGGTCGGGTTGATCAGCGTCAGGTAAGCCAGCGTGCGGGCAAGCACCTCATCCGGCGCTGCTCCCGCATCCGCGCGCAGGGCCTGGCCTATCCATTCGGGCACGGCCTGCTCGAACTCCGTGCCCAGGTCTTTCACCAGCACGGCCGCGAGGCTGGCGTCGGCCCCATCGTTGAGCCGCTGCGTGACCGCCAGCGACATGGCCCGAAGCACCGCCAACCGGCCGGCCAGGCGTCCCGCCAGCCGGACGTGCGCCGGGTCCGGCGACGCCGCCCGGCGCAGATGCGCGAGCCAGCCGTCCATCAGCACCATGCTGGAGTAGATCCGCTCCGGGCCGCTGCGCTCCAACGCCAGTTCGGCCGTGACCTGCTGCCAGCCGCTGCCCTCTTCGCCCACCAGCGCATCGCGCGGCAGGCGGACGTTGTCGAACAGGACTTCACAGAAATGCGCGTCGCCCGCGATGTCGCGGATCGGACGGATTTCGATGCCGGGCAAGGACAGGTCGAAGATCATCTGCGACAGTCCCTTGTGCCGGTCTTCCGGCACGCCGGAGGTGCGCACCAACGCGCACATGTAGTGCGAGCGGTGCGCGTTGGTAGTCCATATCTTGCGGCCGTTCAGCAGCCAGCCGCCGGCATCGGGGGTGGCGCGCGTGCGCACGCTGGCCAGGTCGGAACCAGTGTCGGGTTCGCTCATGCCGATGGCGAAGAAGGCTTCGCCCCGAATGATGCGCGGCAGATAGAAATCGCGCTGCGCCGGCGAACCGTAGCGCAGGATCAGCGGCGCGGTCTGGCGATCGGCGATCCAATGCGCCGACACCGGCGCGCCCGCTGCGAGCAGCTCCTCGCTCAACACGAAGCGGGCGAAATTGCTGCGCGCCGCGCCACCGTAGGCCGCAGGCAAGGTCAGGCCCAGCCATCCCTGCCGCGCCAGCGCGCGGCTGAACTCCGCGTCATAGCCCATCCAGGAACGCGCACGGCGGTCCGCCGGCATGTCCTTCAGCGCCTCGCGCAGGAAGGCGCGCACCGACGAGCGCAGCGCCTCGTCCTGCGCAGGAATCGCGGCAAGCCGCAGTGCCTCGTTGATAGCGCCCAATGTGGTCCCCGGAACGCGCGGCGGCACGGCGCCGCCGCATGCATTCGAACTGCCGAAAGTGCCGTGAAAGCCCTGCCCGGCGCGATGCGCGCGGGCTTCATGGCAATCTACACGGGGGTCACATCCCGGTCTAATATTAGATGTGGACCGGGTAATACATCACAAATATCGCGAGCCCGGCGCATCAAGGGAGACACCCGTGGAGCTACGCCAGCTCAAGCAGCTGTTGGTCCTGTCCGAAACGCTCAACTTCCATCGCGCCGCCGAGCGGCTGCACATGGCTCAGCCGCCCCTGTCCACCGCGATCAAGAAGCTGGAGCAGGAGCTCGGCGTGCAGTTGTTCGAAAGGCTTCCCGCCGGCCTGCGGCCCACCCCGGCGGGCCAGGTCGTGCTGCAGTACGCGCGTACCACCCTGTTCTATGCCGAGGAGATCCGCCGTGCGGCAAGAGAAGGCGCCAGCGGCGAACAGGGCGTCCTGAAGGTGGGCTTCGTCGGCTCGTCCACCTATTCGCTGATGCCGCGGCTGCTGTCGGAGTTCCGCAAGGATTACCCGCGCGTCGACCTGATCATCGAAGAATCCACCACCGTCGATCTGCTGCGCCGCCTGGACGCGCACACGCTGGACGTGGCGTTGGTGCGTTTTCCTGTGTTGGAACCGACGGCGGCGCGCGTCACCTTGCTGCAGCCGGACCACCTGATGCTGGCGGTGCCAGCCGGCAGCCGTCATGCACAGCGCGAGGACGTTGCGTTGAGCGAACTCGCGGACGAGCCGTTCATAGGCTATTCGCGCGCACATGTGCCGGGAATGCATGCGCTGGTGATGTATGCCTTCCAGCAGGCGGGCGTGGTGCCGCGCATCGCGCAGGAAGCGATCCAGGTGCAGACCATATTGAGCCTGGTGGAGAGCGGGCTCGGGATAGCCATCGTGCCGGCGGTGGCTCGCCGGCAAGCCGGCAGCAATGTATGCCTGGTGAATGTTTCGCAGCTGGCCGAAACCATCAAGGTGGGCATCGCGCTAGCCGTGCACCCGGACAACGCCACGCCGACCACCGCCAATTTCGTCGAGATGGCCTGCCGCCTGATGCGGCCGGAGACCGCCGCAGCAGTCTCCGCATGACAGGCCCTGGGCGCGCCTACTCCTGCTGGATGTTGGCCAGTTTCGCGATACGTCGCATGGACTCGAGTTCGTCCTTCTGGAAGGCCGCCAGCGTGTCGGGGCCGCCCACGAACGACTCGCCGCCCAGATTGGCCATGAACGCCCGGCCCTCGTCGCTGCGCACCAATGCCTGCACCGCCTCCGACACCCGCGCCACGATGGCGGGATCAACCTTCGCGGGAAAGAACGCGGCCGTCCAGGCATAAGCCTCGTAGCCCTTGGTGCCGCTCTCCTGCATCGTGGGCACGTCCGGCAGGTCCTTGATGCGCTGGGCGCTGGTCACGGCCAGCGGCCTCAGCTTGCCGCCGCGGATCAAGGGCAGCGCCGCGCTGACGTCGGCCAGGCTGTATTGCACCACCCCGCCAGCCAGGTCCGCCAGAGCCGCCGAAGTGCCCTTGTACGGCACGTGCGTGGCCTTGATCCCGTTCTGTTCATGGAACAGCTCAAGCACCACTTGGTAGGTCGCGGTTCCGCTCGCGAAGTTCAGTTTGCCGGGAGCTTCCCTGGCGGCCGACACCAACTCCGCCACGCTTTTGTATGGCGAACTGGCCGGCACCACCAGCACCATGGGAAAGCGCGCGATGGGCGCGACCGGAGAGAAATCCTTGATCGCGTCATACGGCAGGTGCTTGAAGACGGCGGCATTGGTCGTCATGGGCGAATTGCTGGCCACGAACATCGTGTAGCCATCTGGCGCGGCGGTCGCCACGGCTTGGGCCGCGATGAAGCTGTTGGCGCCCGGCCGGTTCTCGACGATGAAAGGCTGGCCGAACTGCTCCGCCAGATGCTTGGACAGGAATCGCGCCGTGGTGTCGGCGCCGCTGCCCGGAGGCAGCGATACGATGATCCTCGCGGGATGCGAGGGATACTTGTCTGCCGCACGGGCATTGCCGCCCAAGGCCAGCGCCGCGCCCAGCATGGCCGTCATGGCCAGGGTCCTGATGTTCATGCTTGTCTCCGCAAGGCTGTTGCCTTCATGGCCGTGGCTTTGCCGCCATGGCGTTTGCCGTGTTCATTCGGGCTGTATGCCCGCCATTCTGACCGCATCGCCCCAGCGCCTGACCTCCTGCCCCAGGTATGCCTGGAACTCGGCGGGCGAAGAACTGCGCAGGTCCACGCCCTGCGCCGTGAACGGTCCGGCAATGGCCGGATCGCGCACCGCCGCGGCCACCGCCTGGTTCAGGCGCTGGATCACGGGCTGCGGCGTGGCGGCCGGCGCCAGCACGCCTTGCCAGGTGCTCATCGTAAGGTCCTGCAGGCCCGCTTCGCGCAACGTGGGCACCTGCGGCAGCGCAGGCGAACGCTCTGCGCCGGTCACGGCCAGAGCCTTGACCCTGCCGTCGCGGATGTAGGGCAGCGCCGAGCTTATCGCGTCCACCATGAATTGCACCTGGCCGCCCAGCATCGCCACCATGGCCGGATTGGTGCCCTTGAACGGAATGCCCACGGCGCGCGTGCCGGTGGCATGCAGGAACAACGCCACGCTCAGATGCGTAATGTTGCCGACGCCGCCGGTCCCATAGCTGAGCGCATCGGGCCGCGCCTTGAGGTAGGCGATGAACTCCTTGGTGTCCTGGGGCGGCAAGGCCTTGGTCGTCATCAGCACCAGCGGGATCGAGGCCGTCAGCCCCACCGGCGCGAAATCGCGCAGGGGGTCATAGGGCAATTGCCGGTACAGCGCGGGGCTGATCGCCAGGCCGGACGAGTGGTACAGCAGCGTGTAGCCATCGGGCCGGGCGCGTGCCACGGTTTCACCAGCGATGTTGCCGCTGGCGCCGGTCTTGTTCTCGACGATCACGGGCTGGCCCAGTTCGCGCGCCACATGCTGCGCCACGGCCCGCGCCAGCACATCGGTCGGGCCTCCCGCCGCGTAGGGCAGGATCAAGCGCAAGGGCTGCGCCGGCCACGCCGCCGTGTTCGCGATGGCGGCACGCGCCAGCGGCAAACCGGCAAGCGCGCCTAGAGCGGCCACCAGTGTTCTTCTCCTTGTCTGCATGGGTCTCCTCCTTGTATCGCCTCGTTATAGGTTGCGCGCCGGCGAGGCTGCCGTGGCCAGGGCCGGAGCCGCTCAGCCGCGCGTCTTGTCCAGGTACGCGTCCAGTGCGCTGGCGTGCTCTTGCGTGTGGTGCGCCAAGGCCTGGAAGCCTGCTGAAAGCTCCAGCAAGGTGTCCAGCCGCGTGTGCTGGCCCTCGCGCAACAGCCGCTTGGTCAGGCGCAGCGCGTGGCCGGAATGTTGGGCGATCTCCTGCGCCAACGCCATCGCGGCCGGCAGCAGCGCCTCCTGGCTGAGCACCTGCGAAACCAGTCCCATATCGAGCGCCTGGGCGGCATCGACGCTGCGGCCGGTAAACGCCAGTTCGCAGGCGCGCGACATGCCGACCACCCGCGGCAGCAGCCAGGCGCCGCCGTCTCCCGGCGTCAGGCCCAGCTTGACGAAGCTCTCGGCAAAACGCGCTTCTTCGGCGGCCAGGCGCATATCGCACATGCACGCCAGATCGCAGCCCGCGCCGATGGCCGGTCCATTGACCGCCGCGATCGTCGGCACTTCCAGATTGCACAGGGCCAACGGCACGCGCTGAATGCCGTCGCGGTAGGCCTGACGGCTGCGCACCGGCTCCCCCAGCCCGGCGCCGACCGCCGCCGACAAGGTCTTGAGATTGCCGCCGGAAGAGAACACGCCGTGTGCGCCGGTAAGCACCACGGCGCGCACCGACATGTCCGCATTGATCTCGGCGCAGACATCCACCAGCGCGTCGATCGCATCGGGATCGGACAGCGCGTTGCGCGTGGCTGCGCGGCTCATGGTCAGGAGCAGCACGGCGCCATGACGCTCGCGTTTCAGGAAATCAGTCATGGGCAGCTCCGATCACTGCGGCAGCGTCGGCCGCCATCGAGGTCACACCATCCCGCAGCAGCGCGGCAATGGTCTCATCCGGGTAGCCCGCCTCCTTCAGCACTTCGACACTGTGCTCACCCAGCCGCGGCGCGGGCCGCGACGGAGCGGGCGGCGTGCCGGACCAGCGCGACGGCACCGCCATGGTGCGCAGCTTGCCCTCGCTGGGATGCTCGACGGTGTTGAAGAATCCGACGGCCTCCAGCTGCGGATCGCGCAGCAGCGACTCCACGGTGTGCATGGGCATGGCCGGAATATCCGCCGCCTCGAACGCTTCCAGCCATTCCTCGGTGGTGCGCTTGGCGATCTCATCCGACACCAGGCGGTAGATCGCATGGATGTGCTGGGTGCGGGTGCCGATGTCGCGGAATCTGGGGTCGGCGGACTCGCGCCCAGGCTGCCCGATCAGTTCAAAAAATGCCGCCCATTGCTTGTCCGCATAGATCAGCACGCAGATGTGGCCGTTCAGCGTCGCATAGGGGCGCCGGTCCGCGTTCAGGATCCGCGGATATCCGGCAGGCCCCAGCGGCGGCTCGAAGGACTGGCCCGCCATGTGGTCGCCCAGGATCAGTTGCGCCATGGTCTCGAACATGGGCACGTCGATGGCCTGGCCCTGGCCCGTCCGCGCCCGGTGGTACAAGCCGGCGCTGACCGCATTGGCCGCGCTGATGCCCACGATGCGGTCGGCGATGGCGCTGGGCGCGTAGCGCGGCGTTTCGCCGCCAGCCTGGACCGACAGCGCCGGTATGCCCACCGCGCCCTGGATCAGGTCGTCGTATGCGGCGCGCGCTGCATAGGGGCCGCGCTGATCGTAGCCATACACGCCCACGTACAGGATGGCGGGGTTGACCTGCGCCAGTTCCTGGTACGACAGCCCCAGCCGCGCCATCGCCTGGGGCCGCACGTTGTAGATCAGGACGTCGCAGGTGGCCGCCAATTTCAGCAGCGCGTCGCGGCCCGCTGGCTGCTTCAGGTCCAGCACCACGCTGCGCTTGCTGCGGTTGGCATGCAGAAAGATGCCGCCCATGCCTGGATGGCGCGCCGGGCCGATGCCGCGCACGTTATCGCCGGCCGGGGGCTCGACCTTGATCACATCCGCGCCCAGGTCTCCCAGTATCTGCGTGGCATAGGGACCCATCAGCACCGTCGTGACATCGAGGATGCGCACGCCTTCCAACGGGCCGCTCATGCGCCGCTCCCCGAACGCCCTGCCAGGACACGCGGCCCGGATATCCTGCAAGCACCACTTTCAAACATGACAGCTCCCATTCCAGAATGCCTTGCCGGACATCCTAGGTAAGAACCGCGCACGCCGGAAATACTATATTTGGGTCAGCCGATACATCGAAAATATTGGTGCGGATCCCTCCCCGGGCCGCGTCGCGACGCCCGCAAGCATCAGGGCGAGCCGCCGCCGACCAGGCGCGCCAGTTCCCCATATCGCACCGCCTCGGCCTGTATCGTCCGCGTAAACTCCTTGCTCCCGGCGCCCACCACCTCGCCGCCGCTCTGCTGGGCAAGCTGCGCGCGTAGCGCCGGATCGTCCATGACCTGCCGCATCATGTCTTCAAGCTTGCCTGCCACGGCAGGGGGCGTTTTGGCATGAATGGCGAAGCCTATGAAAATGTATAGGGAGTAGCCCGGATAGCCGGCTTCCTGCACCGTCGCCACCTCGGGCAACAGCGGATGACGCTGGTCCCCCGCCACCGCCAGCGCACGGATTTTTCCCGAAGCGACCAAGGGCGCGGCGCCGGCAATGTCGATCAACGCCAGGTCCACCGATCCCCCCACCACATCCGCCACCGCCTGCGCAGCACCCTTGTACGGCACCTGATTGAAGTCCACACCCGCGCGTCTGGCCAGGTCGAGCGCGCCTAGGCGATAGCTGTTGCCGTAGGTAGCCAGGCTGACACCGCCCTTGTCGCGACGGGCTGCAGCCACCACGTCGCCCAGGCTCTTGTAGGGCGAGCTCTCGGACGCGACCAGCACGGCCACGTGACGGGTCACGTTAAGCACGGGCAGCAGATCCTCGGGCCGGTACGGCAAGTCCTTC
Organism: Achromobacter sp. SD115; assembly: GCF_017355315.1. Lineage (NCBI taxonomy): Bacteria > Pseudomonadati > Pseudomonadota > Betaproteobacteria > Burkholderiales > Alcaligenaceae > Achromobacter > Achromobacter sp. SD115. Next base: position 57,831 of record NZ_JADIJM010000021.1, read on the forward strand.
ACGAACAAGGGGTTGATCACCGTCGCGCTGGGGCTGATCAACACCACCGTATAGCCGTCGGCCGGCGCGCTCAGCGCCACCTGGGTGCCTAGCGAGAGCTCGGCGCCGGGCCGGTTCTCCACCAGCGTGGACTGGCCCGCCACCTTGCGCAGGTGCTCGGCGAAGGTACGCGTCATCGTGTCGCCGCTGCTGCCGGGACCGATGGGCACGATGAAACGTATGGGACGCGAAGGATAGGCATCGGCGGCTACGGCGGACATCGAAGCGAGCAGTGCGACGCAGGCGAGCACGGCTGCGCGCCACGCGGTTCTGGCAACGGACATGGTTTCGTCTCCTGGGGTTCTTGTGGCCTGTCACGATAGCGACAAGAACTCCGCCGTGCCATGCGGGAACCGACGATCAGCTATGCACGGTCTGGACAGCCGTCTGCCATGCCTTGGCCCAGCGCGCTTCACGCATCTGCGCGGCCTGCTGCAATCGGACGAAGTGCTCTCCCAGCACCGCAACCAGGCAGCGCTCGACCGCGAGGCTGGCGCGATTGATGCGGTGCTTGGCGCCGGTGGCGCAGAAGGTATGCAGCGTGAGCGCCGGTTCGACGATGCGGGAAATCGCCAGGTCGCCCTCGTCCAGGTAGTCCTCGATGCGATGCACCTGGGTGATGGCATGGCGACCGCAACGGCGCACTACCTCGCGGATCATCGCGCCAGAGTTGATCTCCAGTTCCGCGCGCAGCTCCAGCTGCATGTCGCGGGTGCGTTCGCGCACCACGGCCTCCACCGGATTGGGCGAAGGCGGCATCACGATGGACAGGCCGTTCAATGCGGCCAGCGGCACGGTGGGATCGCGCAGCAGCGGCGAGTCGCGCCGGCCCAGCAGCACCAGGTCGGACGAGAACAGGCGCTGCGCCTGGGCGGGCGGCTCGGCTTGATAGCTGTTGAAAACGCCGATATCGAGCTTGCCCGCCGCCAGCCTGTCCATCACGTCGCGGCTGTAGCTCTCGTGTATGACCAGGTGGATGCGGGGAAACTGCGACGAGATGCGGTTCACCAGCATCGACACGGGACCTTCCGCGGCCCAGCGCGGCAGCGCGATCTCGACAGTGCCGGAGGGCTGCTCGTTGGTGGAGGACGCCAGTTCCAGGAAGCCGGTGGCGCCGTCCAGCAGCCCCCGCGCCACGGGCAGCAGCGCCATGCCCAGTTCGGTCAACAGCACGCCGCGGCCGGTGCGGTTGAACAGACGCCCGCCCAGCAGTTCTTCCAGTTCCAACACGCGCCGGCTCAGCATGGACTGCGAGCATCCCCGCAGAACCGCCGCCTGCGAAAAACTGCCCGACTCCGCCGTCGCGACGAAAGCGGACACGTTCTCTATCTTCAGCTCATCGGCTGCGCGGACCACCAGTTTCACTTTCTGTCTCCTGCCAGGACGGGACAGCCTGCGTTCACTTTTTTTGATCATATCAGGGCGTCTCGCGGCCGCTCGCCCTGGCGCGGCGCCGGGCTGCGGGTGCTGCGGCGCGCCATGGCGGGCACGCCCTTGCGCTCAGCCATGGCGGATCGGGATCAACCCGGAGCCGGTCCGGGATCGTTCTTGCTGCCGCGCAACACGGACCGGATCGCGAAGGATATGCCTCAGCGTTGCCGATCCTGCATACCTGCCATCCGCTGCGCGTGCTTACCCGGTTTGCCTGCCATGCCTACAGTTGGCGCATCCCGATTCCGGGTGGATGCATCAACCTGCCGAGGAGATGAAATGGCTGGAGTTCTTGAAGGGAAAGTCGTGCTTGTGACTGGCGCCGGCCGCGGCGTCGGCCGCGAAATTGCCTTGCTGGCGGCGCGCGAAGGCGCGGCGGTCGTGGTCAACGACCTGGGCGGCAGTCCGAACGGCGAAGGCGCGGGAACGCTGGATCCGGCCTCCGAAGTGGTCGCGGAAATCCGCCAGGCAGGCGGCCGCGCCGTCGCCAACGGCGACAGCGTGTCCGATCCGGAGGCGGCGGCGCGCATGGTGCAAGCCGCTGTCGATAACTTCGGACGCCTGGACGGCGTGGTCAACAACGCCGGCATCCTGCGCGACCGGATGTTCCACAAGATGAGCAGCGTGGACTGGCAGCAGGTCATCGACGTGCATCTGCAAGGCGCCTACAACGTCAGCCGCGCCGCTGCGGCGATGTTCCGCGAACAGCAATCCGGCGCTTACGTGCACATGACCTCGGCGGCCGGTCTGGTAGGCAACATCGGCCAGGCCAACTACTCGGCGGCGAAGCTCGGCATCGTCGGCATCTCGCGTTCCATTGCGCTGGAAATGGAGCGTTGCAACGTACGTTCCAACTGCGTGTCGCCGTGGGCCTGGAGCCGCCTCATCGGCACCCTGCCCGATGAGACCGAAGAGCAGAAGCGCCGGCTGGAACGCTTCAAGCAGATGACCGCCGACAAGATCGCGCCCATGGTTGTGTACCTGCTGTCGGACCTGGCCGCCGGCGTGAGCGGCCAGATCTTCGGCGTGCGCAAGAACGAAATCATGCTGTTCAGCCAGCCGCGGCCGGTGCGCAGCGTGCATCGCTCGGAAGGCTGGACCGTCGAGACCATCGCCGAACATGCGATTCCGGCGATGCAGCCCAGCCTGGTGCCGCTGGAAAGCGCGCGCGAGGCTTTTGCCTGGACTCCGGTATGAGGCCCGCCATGAGAATCGACCCCGACCAGCTGATGCAGCGCCGCTTCGAACCGGTGGAGCAGACCTATACCTCCAAGGACTCCATCCTGTACGCGCTGGGATTGGGCCTGGGCCGCGACCCGCTGGACGCGCGCGAACTGCCTTTCGTCTACGAGGATCGCCAATTGGCGGTGCCGACCCAGGCCGCGGTGCTGGGATACCCCGGCTTCTGGATGAAGGAGCCGGATACCGGCATAGACTGGCGCCGCGTGCTGCACGCCAGCCAATCGGTGCAATTGCATCGTCCGTTGGCGCCGGCCGGCACCGTCATCGGCCGCACCCGGATCAAGGACATCCTCGACAAAGGACCGGACGTGGGCGCGCTGTTCTTCGTGGAGCGCACGCTGGAAACGCGCGACGGCGCCCTGCTGGCCACCGTGGAACAAGCGGTGATGGCGCGCGGCAATGGCGGCTTCGGCGGCGCCAGCGGCCCATCGCCGGCGGCGGTCAAGCTGCCTGAAAACACACCCGAGCATGTCTGCGACCTGCCCACGCTGACGTCCCAGGCCTTGCTCTACCGCCTGTCGGGCGACTTCAATCCCCTGCACGCGGATCCCGAAGTCGCCCGTGCGGGCGGCTTCGACCGGCCCATCCTGCACGGCCTCTGCTCTTACGGCATTGCCTGTCACGGGCTGCTGCGCATGCTGTGCGATTACGAGCCGGCCCGGCTGAAGCGCATCGACGTGCGCTTCAGCGCGCCGGTCTATCCCGGCGAGACCATCCGCGTCGAGGCCTGGGGCGCCAGCGGCGAGGTGCGTTTCCGCGCCACGGCATTGGAGCGCCAGAAGGTAGTGCTCAACAATGGACTGGCCATCATCGACCCGCCGCAAGGAGCCCGCGCATGAGGGGCATACTTTCCTTCGGCGCCTACATCCCGCGCCTGCGCCTGCAGCGCGAGGCGATCGTGCGCAGCCATTCCTGGTACGACGCGTCGCTGGCGGCGCATCGCGCCGGCCAACGCGCCATGTGCGGCTTCGATGAGGACGCCGTCACCATGGCGGTGGAAGCGGCGCGCGACTGCCTGAGCGGGACCGAAGCACGCGAGGTCGACGACCTGCTGCTGGCCTCGACCTCTCTGCCCTATGCCAGCCGGCTGAACGCCAGCATCGTGGCGCAGGCCTTGAATCTGGCCGAGGACGTCGGCGCCATCGACGTCGCGTCCTCGCAGCGCGGCGGCACCTCTGCCTTGATGCAGGCGCTGCGCGGCGGCAGCGGACGCAATGCGCTGGTCGTGGCCAGCGATCGCCGCAAGGCCAAGGTGGCCAGCGCGCAGGAGCTCCTGTATGGCGATGCCGCCGGCGCGGTACTGGTGGGCGACGGCGCAGCCATCGCCGAGCCCCTGGCGCTGGAGAGCCGCACCATCGACATGGCCGACCACTATCGCGGCGCCGGCGCGGCCACCGATACCTATTGGGAAGAGCGCTGGATACGCGAGGAAGGCCACGGCGCGCAGATTCCGCAGGCCATTTCGGCGGCGCTACGCCGGGCCGGCCTGGAGCCCGGCCAGGTGGATACGCTGTGCGTGGCGCTGCCGCAAAAGGGCGCGGCGCAGCGGATCGCCAAGCTGGCCGGCATCGCCCCCGAACGTGTGCACGACACGCTGGCGGCCACGGTGGGCAACGCCGGCTGTGCCCATCCGTTGCTGATGCTGGCGCATGCGCTGGGCGCGGCGGAACCAGGCCAGGTGCTGGTGCTGGTCGCATTCGGCCAGGGGGTCGACGTGCTGGTGCTGCGCACCACCCCGGCCCTGGCCGACCTGCCCCGCCGCCTGGGCGCGCAAGGCTGGCTGGCGCGTGGCAAGGTCGAGGACAACTACATGAAGTTCCTGGTGTTCAACGACCTGCTTCCTCTGGAGCGCGGCATGCGCGCCGACAACGACAAGCTCACCCCGCTGTCGGTCGAGTACCGCAACCGCAAGGCGGTGCACGGTTTCCTCGGCGGACGCTGCGGCGCTTGCGGCACGGCCCAGTGGCCGCGCACCGACGTATGCGTCAACCCCGCCTGCGGAGCCATCGGCACTCAGGAGGATCTGCCGTTTGCCGACACGCCGGCCCGGATCATGAGCTACACCGCGGACCGGCTGGCCTATACGCCCAATCCGCCGGCTTGCTACGGCATGGTGCAGTTCGAAGGCGGAGGCCGTCTGATGATGGACTACACCGACATGGACGAAGACGAACTGGCGGTAGGGCTGGCGCTGCGCATGAGCTTTCGCATCAAGGCGCAAGACGCCGCACGCGGCTACACCCGCTATTTCTGGAAGGCGATGGTCGCCGACCTTACGGAGAACAGGCATGGCAACAGGCATTCGTGACAAGGTGGTGATCCTGGGGATGGGCTGCTCGCACTTCGGCGAGCGCTGGGACCGCAGCGCGGAGAACCTGGCGGTCGAAGCCTTCGACGAATGCCTGCAGGACGCCGGGATCGGCAAGGAGCAGATCCAGGCGGCGTGGCTGGGCACCGGCATCGAAACCCAGCACCTGGGCAGCGGCGGCGTGCCGCTGGGCGTCGCCCTGAGACTGCCGAACATCCCCGTCTCGCGGGTCGAGAACTTCTGCGCGTCCGGATCGGAGGCGCTGCGCGGCGCCGCCTATGCGGTGGCGTCCGGCGCCTGCGACTTCGCGCTCGCCTTCGGCGTGGAGAAGCTCAAGGACACCGGCTATGGCGGCCTGCCCCAACGTCCGCGCGGTCCGCTCAACGATATCGTGTGGCCGAACATCAGCGCGCCCGGCTCGTTCGCGCAGCTTGCCAGCGCCTACCGCGCCAAGCACGGCGTCGATGCGCGGGACCTGAAGCGCGCCATCGCCCACATCTCGGTGAAAAGCCACGCCAACGCCGGCCGCAATCCCAAGGCCCATCTGCGCAACCCGATCAGCATGGAAGACGCGATCAACGCGCCGATGATCGCCGAGCCGCTGGGCCTGTATGACTGCTGCGGTGTTTCCGACGGCGCCGCCTGCGCCATCCTGACCACCCCGGACATCGCACGCGGCCTGGGCAAGCATGACCTGGTGGCGATCAAGGCGCTCCAACTCGCCGTATCCAGCGGCAGCGAAGCCGGCCACGACAGCTGGGACGGCAGCTACTTCCAGACCACGCGGGTGGCATCGGCCCGCGCCTATGAGGAGGCCGGGATAGGACGGCCGCGCGAACAGATCGACCTGCTGGAGGTGCACGACTGCTTCTCCATCACCGAACTGGTAACGATGGAGGACATGCACATCTCGGCCGAAGGCCGCGGCGCCCACGACGTGCTGGACGGGTTCTACGACGCCGACGGCACCATCCCCTGCCAGATCGACGGCGGTCTCAAGTGCTTCGGCCACCCCATCGGCGCGACCGGACTGCGCATGGCCTATGAGATGTACCTGCAGATGCTGGGGCGCGCCGGCGCCCGCCAGCGCGCCGACGACCCCGCCATCGGCGTGATCCACAACCTGGGCGGCTTTCCCTGGCAGAACGTATGCAGCGTCTCTGTGCTGGGCAAGTACGGCGCCTGAACAGCGCCGCAACGGACGACAAGGAGACACAACATGTTGATGGACGACTACCAATCACCCTGGCGCACGCCCGAGATCGAACAATTCCAGCAAACCGCCCGCCGCTACTGGAACGCCGAACTGCTGCCGCGCCAGCCGGCCTGGGAAGCACAAGGCGGCATCGACCGCGAGGTCTGGAACCAGCTCGGCGCAATGGGCTTCCTGCTGGCGGACCTGCCGTCGGAATACGGCGGCGGCGACGGCGACTACGCCCATCTGGCGGCGCTGGTCGAGGTCAGCGCGGAATGCGGCTTCGGCCCCGGCTTCGGCCCGCATTACATCGTCGCCCACTATCTGCATCATTACGGCAGCGAGGAGCAGAAGCGGCGCTGGCTGCCGGGCATGGCCAGCGGCGACATCGTCGCGTCCATCGGCATGACCGAGCCCGGCGCCGGTTCCGACCTGCAAGGCATCAAGACCCGCGCACGGCGCGATGGCGACAGCTATGTGATCACCGGGTCCAAGACCTTCAACACCAACGGCCACCACGCCGACCTGGTAATGCTGGCGGTGAAGACGGACGCCAGCCTCGGCGCCAAGGGCGTGTCGCTGCTGATGGTGGAAACCCGCGACCTGGCAGGTTTTCGGCGCGGCGAGCCGCTGGACAAGATCGGGCTCAAGGCGCAGGACACCGTCGAGCTCTTCTTCGACGAAGCCAGAGTGCCTGCCGCCAACCTGCTGGGCGCCGCGGAGGGCCAGGGATTCTCCCAGATGATGGCGCAACTGCCCTATGAGCGGCTGCTGATCGGCATACGCGCCGTCGGCAGCATCGAGCGGGCCTTGCGCCTCACGCTGGAACACGTGCACCAGCGGCAGGCTTTCGGCCAGCCGCTGTTCAAGCTGCAGAACACGCGCTTCGAGTTTGCCGAGATGAAGACCGAGGCCGCGCTGGCGCGGGTCTTCATCGACCAGTGCATCGCCTGGCAGCAGCAGGGGCGGCTGGACGCGGCCACCGCCGCGATGGCGAAATGGTGGGGCACGCAGAAAGAATGCGAGACGGTCGACCGCTGCCTGCAGCTCTTCGGCGGATATGGATTCATGCGCGAATACCCGATAGCGCGCATGTACATGGACTCGCGCGGCCAGAAGATCTATGGCGGCGCCAACGAGGTGATGAAGGAGATCATCGCCCGTCAACTGGCGCCGCGATGATGAACGCAAGCGACGCCAAGACAGGCCCCCTGGCCGGGCTCCGGGTACTGGACATCGCCACGGTGCTGGCCGGCCCCTTCGCCGCCACCTTGCTCGCCGACTACGGCGCCGACGTGCTCAAGCTGGAGTTGCCGCGCAAGGGCGACGGCATGCGCGCCTTTCCGCCATTCAAGGATGGCAGGAGCATCTGGTGGAAGACCGCCCAGCGCGGCAAGCTCTTCGCCACGCTGGACCTGCGCACGCCCGAGGGCGCCGGCATCTTCAAGCAGCTATTGCCGCAATTCGACGTGCTGATCGAGAACTTCCGGCCAGGCACGCTGGACCGCTGGGGCCTGACCAAGGAAGTGCTGTGGTCGCTGAAGCCGAACCTGGTGATCCTGCGGGTCACGGGATTCGGCCAGTCCGGCCCCTACGCAGAGCGGCCGGGTTTCGCGCGGATCTTCGAAGCCATGGGCGGATTGACCACCATCACAGGCCATGCCGATGACGAGCCCATGCACGCAGGCATGCCGCTGGGTGATTCCATAGGCGGGCTATTCGGCGCCATCGGCATCCTGACGGCGCTATGGCCGCGGGCGCGCGACCCCGACCGGCCCGGCGAGGAAATAGACCTGGCGCTGACGGAGTGCATTACCCGGCTGCTGGACTTCATGCCCGGGGTCTACCAGCAGCTCGGCACGGTGCCCGCCCGTAACGGCAACCGCAGCCCCTACTCCGCGCCTTCCGCGGTCTACCGGACGCGCGACAACCACTGGGTATCCATGGCGGGCTCGATCGATTCCATGTTCGCCAACAACTGCCGCGCCATCGGCCGCCCGGACCTCGCGCAAGACCCGCGTTTCGCCGACAACGCCAGCCGGGTCCGACATGAACAGGAATTGAACCGCGTCTTCATCGACTGGTGCGCCGGGCACGACCTGGAGCAGGTCCTGGCCGCCTTCGAACAGGCCAACGGCACGCTGGCGCCGATCTATGGCATCGACCAGGTGGTCAAGGATCCCCACGTGGTGGCGCGCCGTTCCATCGTCGACGTCCCCGACCGCGACTTCGGCATGCTGCAGATGCCCGGCGTCGTGCCGCGCTTCACGCGCGATCCGACGGAGCCCACACACGCCGGCGCGGAGCTGGGACAGGACAACGACGCCGTCTACGCCGATCTGCTGGGGCTGACGCCGGACAGCATTGCCCGGCTGCGCGCGGCAGGCGTGATCTGAGCGTTCTACATGCACAAGGGAGACAAGGAATGCAAAAAGCCATCCGCCTGACCGCGTTTATGATCGCCGCGCTGGCGGCGTCCGGCGCCCGGCCCACCACCGCGGCCGCGGCCGCCCCCTACCCCGACCAGCCGGTGCGGTTGATCGTGCCGTATCCGGCGGGCGGCGCGGTCGACGGCGCCGCCCGCATCCTGGCCGAACGCTTGAGCTCGCTATGGAGCCAGACCGTGATCGTCGAGAACCGCCCCGGCGCGTCCGGCCGCATCGGCCTGGCCTTGGCCGCCAAAAGTCCGCCCAGCTACACCTTGGTCGCGGCCACCAATTCCACGTTGAACGAACAACTGGCCCGCGGCCAGGAAGGCGCAGCGCCTGCGGCCGCGACCCTGCTGCCCGTCTCCACCCTCTTCACCACGCCGGTCGCGTTGCTGGTCAACCGACAGGCGGTTCCGGCGGAAAGCCTGGCGCAGTACATTGCGCTGGCCCGCGAAAAGCCGGGTTCGGTGAGCTTCGGCTCCAGCGGCGAAGGCACGAGCACCCACTTCTTCGGCGAACTCCTCAAACGCGACAAAAGCATCGACATCACCCACATTCCCTTTGCGGGAGAAGGCCCCAATCTCAGCGGCCTGATAGGGGGGCACGTCGGCAGCGCCTTCCTCAGCGCATCCGGCGCCACCAAGGCGGCCCAGACCGGCAAAACCCGCGTGCTGGCCGTCACCACGCCCGCGGGTTCCGCGCTGCTGCCCGGCGTGCCCAGCTTCGCCCAGCTGGGCATCGCCGGCCTGGACCGGGACACCTGGGTCGGCCTCTACGCGCCTCCCGGCACACCGCAGCCCGTGGTCGATCAAATCACGAAAGATGTTGCAACCGTGCTTGCGTCGAGCCAGGTGCGCGAACGCTATGCGCAGCTGGGGTTGATCGCCGAAGGCGGCTCGTCCGGCGATCTCGCCGCGCGGATGGAAGACGACAGCCAGTATTGGGCCCGGGTTGTGCAGCAGACGGGGATCACCCTGAGGTAGCCATCCCGGCCGCCTCCATCTTCCGTAAGGCTCTGAATAAATTGGCGAAAGTAGTACTCTGGACATAGCAGCAGCGCCGCCCTGCCGTCCGGCGCCGCGCGTCGGAGGAAACCTGCTCATGGCCGCCCCGATCCTGAGCCTGCTGTCCCGAAGCTGTGCCATGCTACGCAAGCTGCGCCGCGTGGCGGTGCTGTTGGCGGCGGCGGCAATCTGTTCGGGCGGCGCGGGCGCGCAGCCTGCCGGCGGCCCGCAAACCGCTGTGGTGCTGTCCCTGGACGGCATCGTCGGCCCCGCCACGGCGGACTACGTCATCCGCGGCCTGGAGGCGGCGCGGCAGCAGAATGCGGCGGCGGTCGTGCTGCGCATCGACACGCCGGGCGGACTGGACGCCTCCATGCGCGACATCATCCGCGCGATTCTCGCGTCGCCGGTTCCCGTGATTTCCTACGTGGCGCCCAACGGCGCGCGCGCCGCCAGCGCCGGCACCTACATTCTTTACGCCAGCCACGTCGCTGCCATGGCCCCCGCCACGAATCTGGGCGCGGCCACGCCCATCGCCCTGGGCGGCAGCCCGCCCCGGCCGGCCGACAGTCCTTCCGGACCGGCTGACCCGGCAGACAAGAAGCCCCCCGCGGACAAGACCGCACCCGCCGCGCCGAAGGACGCAGGCGAAGCCAAGGCCATCAACGACGCCGTGGCCTATATCCGCTCGCTCGCCGCGCTGCGCGGCCGCAATGCCGACTGGGCTGAACAGGCCGTGCGCGCCGCAGCAAGCCTCACGGCCGGCGAAGCGCGCGCGCAGAACGTGATCGACCTGATCGCGGACGACGTGCCCGACTTGCTGGCCAAAGCCGACGGACGCCGCGTCCGGGTCGGCAGCGCCGAGACCACCCTGCACACCCGCGACTTGCGCCTGCTCGCCCGCGAGCCCGACTGGCGCACCCAGGTGCTCAGCGTGATTACGAATCCCAATCTGGCGCTACTGCTGTTGATGGCGGGCGTGTACGGCTTGATCTTCGAGTTCATGAGCCCTGGCGCCCTGTTTCCGGGCATCTTCGGCGCCATCTGCCTGCTGGTCGGCCTGTACGCCCTGGCGGCGCTGCCGCTGACTTATGCCGGAATCGCGCTGGTCCTGCTAGGCACGTCGCTCATGGTGGCGGAGATATTCGCGCCTACGCTGGGCGTGCTGGGCGTGGGCGGCGCGGTCTCCTTCGTGCTCGGCGCCATTCTGCTCATCGACACGGACACGCCGGCCTTTGGCGTGTCCGTGCCGCTGATGGCGGGAATCGCCGCAGCCAGCCTGGGGATGACCTTCCTGATCGGCCGGCTGGCCTTGCGCTCGCGCCGCGCGCCGGTCGTCAGCGGCGCCGAAGCGCTGATCGGACTGCGGATCAAGGTGCTGAGCTGGACGGACGGGCAAGGCTACGTGGCGGCGGTGGGAGAACGCTGGCGCGCGGTGGGACCGGCCGGACTCGCGGCTGGCGATAGCGTGGTGATCACGGCCGTCCGGGGGGTGACCTTGCATGTGCAGCCAGACACCGGCCTGCCGCCGTCCCAGCGGTGACGCCCTCCCGTCGGGCCATGCCGATACCCTACTCAAGCGGAGTCAGCCATGTTGATGAACCTCGCCTTCTACGCCCCCATCCTGGCGCTGGCCGTCGCGCTATTCGCCCTGTCGGTCCGCATCCTGCGCGAGTACGAGCGGGGCGTGATCTTTACGCTGGGCCGCTATACCGGGGTCAAGGGTCCGGGGCTGATCCTGCTGATTCCCGTGGTGCAACAGATGGTGCGCGTGGACCAGCGCATGACCGTGTTCGACGTGCCCAGCCAGGACGCGATCTCGCGCGACAACGTGTCGGTCAAGGTGAATGCCGTCATCTACTTCCGCGTGATCGATCCGGAGCGCTCGGTGATCCAGGTGGAGAACTTCCGGCAGGCCACCAGCGAACTGGCGCAGACCACACTGCGCTCCGTGCTGGGCAAGCATGATCTGGACGAGCTGCTCTCGGAACGCGACAAGGTGAACAATGCGGTGCAGAGCATTCTGGACGCGCAGACCGACGCCTGGGGCATCAAGGTGGCGAATGTGGAAATCAAGCACATCGACCTGAACGAAGGCATGATCCGCGTCATCGCCCGGCAAGCCGAGGCGGAGCGCGAGCGACGCGCCAAGATCATCCACGCCGAAGGCGAGGAGCAGGCCGCACAGATGCTGCTGAACGCGGCGCGCACGCTCTCGGAACAGCCCGAAGCGATGCAGCTGCGCTATCTGAGCACGCTCGCCATGATCGGTGCGCAAAACAGCTCGACCATCGTCTTTCCCTTTCCGGTCGAGTTCAGCCGCCTGCTCAAAGGGCTGGCGGGGAAGGACCAGGAGCCACCTGCCGGCCCCTGACCTTGCGCTAGGCCGCCGCCTTGCCCGCCTCCTGCAACTGCCGCCACTGGATCTTGCCAGTGCTGGACTTGGGTAAGGCATCCACGAATTCCACGATGCGTGGCGCCTTGTAGGCCGCCATGCGGGTCCGGGCCCACGCGATCACGTCTGCTTCGCGCACGCTGCCGCGCGCCTCGTCGCGCAATACCAGCAGGGCCTTCACCGTTTCACCGCGGCAGGCGTCCGGCACCCCGATCACGCAAGCCTCGTGCACTGCCGGGTGCTCGTACAGGGCGTTCTCCACTTCCGCCGGCCAGACCTTGTAGCCGGATGCGTTGATCATGCGCTTCAGGCGGTCGGTCACGTAAAAATAGCCGTCTTCGTCCACCCGGCCGAGGTCGCCGGTGCGGAAGTAGCGTTGACCATCCAGCACGAAGAAGGCATCGGCGTCGGCCTGCGGGTTGTTCCAGTAGCCCAGCATGACCTGCGCGCCGCGCGTCACGAGTTCACCGGTCTCGCCTTGGGGCAGCTCGGCCAGCGTGGCCGGATCCACGATCCGCGTGTCCACGCCGAAGGTGGGCACGCCTATGCATTGGCGCTTGTTGCGGTCCAGTGGATTGCAATGCAAGAACGAGGCGGTTTCCGTCAGGCCATAGGCCTCGTTGTAGGTGATGCCATAGCGCTTGGCCAGCATGGCCGAGACCGCTTCGGGCATGGGCGCGCCGCCGCCGCACAGCTGCGCCAGGCCGGACAGGTCCAGTTCTTCGATGCCCGGCTGCGCGAAGAAGTCCACGATCATCGCGGGCGGCGCGGCCCAGACGCTGACGCGATGGCGCGCCATCAACCGGGCGGCCACCTGGCGGTCCCAGCGCGGCAACACCACCACCGTGGCGCCCAGCAGGATGGGCGTGTTCATGCAACTCTGCATGCCCAGCAGGTGGAACATCGGCGCCACGCCCATGATGACCGCCTCGGACGTCAGGCCGCGCCATAGCTGCGAACCGGCCAGGGACGCGCCCATGGTGCCGTGGGTATGGCGGCAGCCCTTGGGCCGGCCGGTGGTGCCGGATGTGTAGGGCAGCAGGCAAAGATCTTTCGCCCGCGCCCGGTGCGGCAAGGGCTGGGCATTGACCGCCAGCGCGCCGTACCAGGGCACGCCAGCACGCACATCGGGCGCGCGCCGGGGCGCGGCGACCCAGTCCGGCGCGTCGGGAACCGGGCCATCCAGATAGTCCGAATAGGTGTGGACGATGACACGATCCAAACGCTTATCCTCGACAAAGCCGTTCAGCCGCGCGCACAGTTCCTGCGCGGCGAAAGCCACCTGGGCACCGCTGTCGTCCAGGTAATGCGCCAACTCCTCCGGCGTGCTCATGGCGTTGACCGGTACGACCACGGCATCGGCGCGGAGGATGGCGTAGTACGCGATGACGAACTGCGGGCAGTTCTGACTCAGCAGCAGGACACGGTCGCCCGCCTTTACCCCCGCACTGTGCTGCAGGTATCCGGCCATGGCGTCGACCTCGCGCCTAAGTCGCGCGTAGTCGATCACGGTTTCGTAGAACACGATGGCCGGCTTGTCCGGATAGCGCGTGGCGGATGCCTCCAGGTTGAAGTAAAGGCTGGACTGCGGCGGGGTGATTTCCTTCGGCAGGCCCTTGGGCCAAAACCGATAGTGCGCTTGCTGCATCTTGTCTCCTCGTGCTTGTTCTGGTTCCTTCCCATGCGCCTCAGGCGGTCATGGCGCGCGCGATGATTTCCTTCATGATTTCGTTGGAACCGCCGTAGATCTTGCCTACCCGCGCATCCGCGTACATCCTGGCTATCGGGTATTCCAGCATGTAGCCGTAGCCGCCGTGCAACTGCAAGCATTCATCGATCACCTGGCAGTTCATCTGCGTGGTCCACCACTTGGCCATGGCCGCCGTGGACAGGTCCAATGTGCCCGCCAGTTGACGTTCGATGCAATCGTCGACGAAGCGCGCCGCGATGGTGGCGACCGTCTCGCACTCGGCCAGCTTGAAGCGCGTGTTCTGCAGCTCGATGAGCGCTTGGCCGAAGACTTGACGGGTACTGGCGTAGGCGACGGTTTCCTCGATGGCGCGCCGCATGGTGGCTACCGCCCCCACCGCGATCAGCAGCCGTTCGCGCGGCAGCTGCTGCATGAGCTGGGCAAAGCCGCGGCCCTCGATGCCACCCAAGAGGCAGTCCTGGCCCACGCGCGCGCCATCGAAGAACAGTTCCGCCGTGTCCAGGCTTTTCTGGCCCAGTTTCTCCAGCAGCCGCCCGCGCCTGAAGCCGGCCAAGTCCTGGGTTTCCACCATGATCAGCGAAACGCCCCGCGCACCCGCTTGCGCGTCGGTCTTGGCCACCACGCAGACCAAGTCCGCATGCAGGCCGTTGGTGATGAAGGTCTTGGAGCCGTTGAGCACGTACTCGCCGCCGTCCTTGGTAGCGGTAGTGCGCACGCTCTTCAGGTCGGACCCCGCACCCGGTTCGCTCATGGCGATGGCGCCCACGAGTTCACCCGTGGCCATGCGCGGCAGCCAGCGTTGCTTTTGCGCTTCGGTGCCGTAGTTCAGGATGTAGTGCGCCAGGATGGCGCTATGCACGTTGTTGCTGAAGCCATGGACCATGGCGCGCGCCTGCTCCGCCCCCACGATGGCCTCGTGAGCGAAGCTGCCCCCGCCGCCGCCATAGGCCTCGGGCATGCTCACGCACAACAATCCCAGGCGGCCCGCCTTGTTCCAGACCTCGCGGTCCGCGTGCTGCTGCTTGCGCCAGCGCTCTTCGTCGGGCACGAACTCCTTTTCGAAGAGGCGCCGCGTCGAATCCTGGAACAGCGTCAGGTCCGCGTCCATCCAGCCTTGCCGTGGCGTGTCCATGCTCTTTCCTCCTGTCCTCAAGGACGGCCGCCGCCCACGACCAGGACCTGGCCGCTGACGTAGTTGGACTCGGGCAGGCAGAACAGGTACACCGCCCCCGCGGCTTCCGCCGGCGTGCCGGCCCGGCCGATGGGGATCAGGCTCTCGGCGTTCTTCAGCACCTGCGGATTGACGCCCACCTTGATCTGCCGGCCTTCGATATCCAGCGTGGCGTCGCCGTCGGCGGACGCTTCCGTCAGGCGCGTCTTGATCAGCCCGAAAGCCACGCTGTTGACGTTGACCTTATAGCGGCCCCATTCCTTGGCCAGCGCGCGCGTCAGGCCGTTGATGCCGGCCTTGGCGGCGGAATAATTCGCCTGGCCGGCATTACCCATCACGCCGGAAGTGGACGAGATGTTCACGACCTTGCGGAACACCTCCTTGCCTTGTTCCGCTTCGGCCTTGGCGGCCACGCGGATGAAGCCGGACGCGGCGCGCAGGATGCGGAACGGCGCGGACAGGTGCACGGCCAGGATCGCGTCCCATTGTTCGTCCGTCATCTTCTGGATCACGTTGTCCCAGGTGTAGCCAGCGTTGTTGACGATGATGTCCAGGCCGCCGTAGGTGTCCACGGCGGTGCCGACGAAACGCTCGGCGAAGCCTGTTTCGATCACGCTGCCGGCGCAGGCCTGCGCCTGGCCGCCCAGCTTGCGGATCAACGCGACGGTTTCCTCCGCCGGCCCCGCATCCAGATCATTCACCACCACGCTGGCGCCTTCGCGCGCCAGCTTCAGCGCAATCTCCTGGCCGATGCCGCGTCCTGCGCCCGACACCAGCGCCACCTTGCCTTCCAATGTACCCATCGCACTCTCCTTCTTTTGATTTACCGGACCGCCAGTACCGCCACGCCGCTCAGGCGCAGTTCTCCGGTCTGGCTGCGCGCATGCAGTTCCACCCGCAGGCGGGCTTCTCCCTGCGCTTCAAAGCGTTCCACCACGCGGCCCGTGCAGCGGACCTCGTCGCCCACATGCGTGATCGCCACGAAACGCACTGCGTACTCGCGCAGCGCCGATTGCGGCGCCCAGTTCGTCAGCAGGCGGGCCAGATAGGCGGCTGACAGCATGCCGTGGGCGAAGACGTCGTCCATGCCGGCGGCGCGGGCGAAATCCAGGTCTACGTGTATCGGGTTGTGGTCGCCCGAGGCGCCGCAGTACAGCGCCAGCGCCAGCCGGCTGACCGGCCCGGCGGTAAAGCCGGGCAGCTCGTCGCCGGCCCGGGCGTCATGGTTCATGGCTGTGCTCATCGCGCGCTCCTCAGGCATTGCGCACGACCGTGGTCGCGCGCAGTTCGGCGACCAGGCGCCCGGCGGCGTCGGTAACCCGGGTTTCACGCACGACGAACTCCAGCGCGCCGCCCTTCTTGGCGTAGATGTCGGCAATGCGCGGTTCGAAATGCAATTCGTCGCCGGCATGCGCCATGGTGTGGTAAACGAAAGCCTGCTCGCCGTGCAGCACCCGGGCGATGTCGATGCCCAATAGTTCACGCATGGCGGCAGGACGGGGACTGGCCATCTCCAGGCAGAAGAGGAAGGTCGGCGGCACCGGCAATCCCGGGTGTCCGGCGGCGCGCGCGGCGGCCTCGTCGATGTAGACCGGGTCGTCCTGTCCGGTTGCCTGGGCGAAAAAGCGCAGACGGCCCGCCTCCACGGTCGCGTTGAACACCGGCAAAGCGGCGCCAATATGACTGGTATCCAGCATGACGCTCTCCTCAAGCGGCCTGGTACAGCGTCACCACGCAGGCGCCGCCCAGTCCCAGGTTGTGCTGCAGCGCCAGCCTGGCGCCCTCGACCTGGCGCAGATCCGCCTGGCCGCGCAGCTGCCACACCAGTTCGGTGCATTGCGCCAGGCCGGTAGCGCCCAGCGGATGGCCCTTGGACAGCAAACCGCCGGACGGATTGGTCACGACCTTGCCGCCATAGGTGTTGTCGCCCTCCAGGATGAACTTCTCGGCGGTGCCCTCCGGCGTCAGGCGCAGGCCCTCGTAGGTGATCAGCTCGTTGGCGGTGAAGCAGTCGTGCAGTTCCACCACGTCCACATCGCCGGGGCCGATGCCTGCGGCTTCATAAACCTGGTCGGCCGCGGCCCGAGTCATGTCAAAGCCCACGACTTTGCGCATGTCGCCAGCGCCAAAGGTGGACGGCGTGTCTGTCGTCATGGCTTGCGCGGCGATGCTGACGATGGGAGCAAGGCCGTGGCGGCGGGCGAACTCGTCCGAGCACAGGATGGCGGCCGCCGCGCCGCAAGTGGGCGGGCAGCATTGCAGGCGCGTCAGGGGATCGAAGATCATGGGCGCGGCCAGCACCTCGTCCAGCGTGACCGTCTGGCGGAACACCGCATAGGGATTGCGTGCGGCATGCTGGCGCGCCTTGACCGCGATGCGCGCGAAGATGTCGGCGCCGATGCCGTGTTCCTTCATGTAGTCGCGGCCCGCGCCGCCGAAGAACTGGGCCGCGCGCGGCTTGGCCGTGTCATAACCTTGCATTTCGCTCATCGCCGAGACGAAATCCAGCAACGGCGAAGGACGGTCTTCATACACGCCCTTCAACGCGCCGGGCACCATCTGCTCGAAGCCCACCGCCAGCGCGCACTCCACCGCGCCGCTTTCCACGGCCTGGCGCGCCAGGAACAGGGCCGAGGAACCGCTGGCGCAATTGTTGTTGACGTTGAACACAGGAATGCCGCTCAGCCCCACGCCGTAGACCACCGCCTGGCCGGCGGTCGAATCGCCGTAGACGTAACCCGCGTAGGCCTGCTGGACCGCGTCGTATTGCAGCCCGGCATCTTGCAATGCCTCGCGCACGGCGCGCGCGCCCATCACCGTATACGCCTCGCTGGCGCCGGGCTTGCTGAACGGGATCATGCCTACCCCTGCCACCCATACTTTCCGATTCATGCCTGATTCTCCTGATGAGCGGGCGCGGCCACAGCCGCGCTCCTGGATTCATGGTTCTGTCGCAGCGCGGACTTCAGCACCTTGCCCGCGGCCGACATGGGCAACTCGTTGAGGAACTCATAGGTCTTGGGACACTTGAAGGCGGCCAGCAGCTGGCGGCAATGCCTGTCCAGGGAGTCCGCATCCACCACCGTGCCGAGACGCGGCACGATCACCGCGTGCACCGCCTCGCCCCAGCGCGCATGCGCCACGCCGATGACCGCGCAACGCGCCACCAGCGGATGCCGGGCCAGTGCGCCTTCCACTTCAGCGCCATAGACGTTTTCGCCGCCGCTGACGATCATGTCCTTGAGCCGGTCCACAATGTACAGATAGCCGTCTTCGTCCTGCCGGGCCGCGTCGCCCGTCAGCAGCCAGCCCTGCTCGAATGCGCAACGCGTTTCTTCGGGCCGGTTCCAGTAGCCCTGCATCACCATGGGTCCGCGCACCGCCAGTTCGCCGACGACGCCTGGCGCCGCCTCGCTTCCGTCGGGCGCGAGAATGCGCGTTTCCACGCCCACGGCTGGCCGTCCCGCCGATTCGGCGCGCGTGCCGCCCTGGCGCACCTCGGCATTGATGGCCACGGTGGCGGCGGTTTCCGTCATGCCGTAGGCGTGCACGAATTCCGCTTGGGGGAAGGCCGTCAGCGCGCGGTCGAGCAATGCCCGGGAAATCGGCGACGCGCCCCAGATCACGCGCTGCACGCCGCCCAGCCGGTATTGCGCGAACCCGGGCTCATCCAGCAGCATCTGGATCATGCTGGGTACCAGCAGCACCTCGGTTACGCCATCGTCCTGCAGAGCCTGCAGCACCGCGCGGGGCTGGAAGCCGCGCGGTATCGCCACCGATGCGCCCGCGACAAATTGTCCGATCAGCCGCCCCAAGCCGGCCACATGAAAAAGCGGCGCGACCAGCAAGGTATGGCTGTCGGGCGACGTCGGGACGGTGGCCATCCTGGCCACCGCGGCGCTCCACAGGTTTGCGTGGGTCAGCATGGCGCCCTTGGGCGCGCCGGTCGTGCCGCCGGTAAAGAGAATCGCGGCCAGCGTGTCGCCGCCCGCGCGGACGTCCTCCTGCGCCACCGCCGCGGTGGCGTGGGCTTCCAGGACCTCGGCAGATAGCGGTTCCGCGCCGGCGGGCATGTCGATGGCGGCCATGCGCGGCGCCATCGTCTCGTCCACCAGCAGCAGGCGCGGGCTGCAATCGGCCAGCGCTTGCGCAAGCTCTGCGCCGCTCCAGCGCGTGTTCAGCGGCACCACCGCCGCGCCCAGCCACCAGCACGCCAGGATCCACGACACATAGTCCGCGCCGTTGGCGCTCCAGAAGGCCACGCGATCGCCCGGCAGCACGCCATGGTCGCGCAGCACGGCAGCCTTGCGCGCGGCCCAATCGATCAACCCTGCGTAGGTCCAACGCCTCGCGTCTTCGCGCAGCGCGATCTTTGCGGGGTGCAGCCGGCCTGCGCGATGCAGACCTTGTGTCAGATACATGGTGCTTGTCTCCTGCGGCACGCGTGGGCTTGGGCGGTTTCCGGTCCGGCATCGCATGCCTTCGTCGCGATGTCCCTAGCTTCTCCCTTGAGGCCGGATCGCGGCAATGGCCGCAGGCGTCAAACCGATAGGCGAAAAGTGTCAGCGGCCCGCGGGACCGCAGACCAGGCGGTTGCGGCGGTACTCGCCCGGCGATACGCCGGTCCATTTCTTGAAGGCGCGGTGGAAGGTGCTGGGTTCGGAAAAGCCCAGGCGCTCGGCGATTTCCATCAGGGAAAGATCGTGCCGTGCCAGGTATTCGACGGCGGCATCGCGTCGCAGATCGTCCTTCAAGGCTTGAAAGCCCTGGCCCTCCTCACGCAGATGCCGCCGCAGCGTCTGCGGCGTCATCGCGAGCTGCGCGCTGACCTGGGCCAACGACGGCAATTCCTTGGAAAGATCGTTGCGCAGCAGGCGTCGGATGCGGTCGGTCAGGGTGGTGCGGTCGTGGTACTTCACCAGCAGGTCGAACGGAGCATTGGCCAGGAATGGCTTGAGCGTCTGTCCGTTCTGCACGACAGGCAGGGCCAGCCAGCGCGACTCCAGCCACAGGCCGGTCACGGGCTGGCCATAGCGCACGGGCGCATAGAACAGCCTGTGCGCATCGACGCTGCGGGCGCCGCTGCTGTAGTCCACGCCCAGGATGGGAATGCGCCGCGCGGCCAGCCAGTTGGCCACGCCCAGCGTGAAAAACAGAAAGCTGCGCTCGCCATACCAGCGCGTACAGCTGCTGGGGCCGCGCGAGTCGAGCACGATGCGCGCGCGCTCGCCGCTGACGCACAAGCGGGCGGTGAAGTCGGGCAGCACGCCGTGGTAGTAGCGGAATGCCACGCGCAAGGCCTGCCCCACCGTGCCTTCGTGCAGCGCGAGCCGGCAGGCATGATCGAACGCCCCCATGGGAACGGGATGCTGGCCCATGCCGAGGAAGTCGTCCCGGGTGGCGCGGCGCAACACCCGCATTATCTGCGCCAGCTGCGCCTGCGAAACCCGCGCCATCGGCGCCTGCAGCAGGGTCGGCGGCACGCCGGCGCGCATCAGCACCCGTTCCACGTCCACGCCCCGGCTGCGCGCGCCTTGCAGGATCTGGGCGATATGCCCCACGGCGATGGTGTGATGGGTCATGAGCGAATCCTGCGGCTGGCGTACGCCGATGGATCGATGGTAGCCAAAGCCCGCGCGCGCAGGAATGGCTGGCATGAGCATTCCCGCCAAGCGGAATCAGCGAATTCGCCATTGGTGAGCCGCAAAGCCGCGCCTAGACTGGGCCGAGCCCCTGGCGGGCATGCCACTTCGTATTTACGGGAGTCCCTCTTTGGATACGCCGAACACCGCTCCGCTCGCAGGCGTCAGGATCCTGGACCTGTCGCGGCTCCTGCCCGGCCCGCTGGGTGCGCAGTACCTGGCCGACCTCGGCGCCGATGTGATCAAGATCGAAGACACGCAGGCGGGCGACTATGCGCCCGCGCCGCTGCGCGCCCTCTGCAACCGCAACAAGCGCGGGCTGCGGCTGGATCTCAAGCATCCCGAAGGACAGGCGGCGCTGGCCGCGCTGGCGCGCGGCGCCGACGTGGTGATCGAGAGCTTCCGGCCCGGCGTGACCGCGCGGCTGCAGGCCGACTACCCCACCCTGGCGCGGCACAACCCCCGGCTGGTCTACTGCAGCATCACCGGCTACGGACAGGACGGCCCGCAGCGCGACGCCGCCGGCCATGACCTGAACTATGCCGCCTGCGCCGGCGTCGCCGACCAGATGGGCTGCGGGCCCGATCTGCCGGCGTTGTCCAACCTGCCGGTGGCCGACATTCTTGGAGGCTCGCTCACCGCGGTGATGGGCATATTGGCCGCGCTGTACGACGCCCAGCGCAGCGGGCGCGGACGTTATATCGATATCGCCATCGCCGACGGCCTGCTGGCCGCCGCCGTGGTGCCGCTGGCCACGCTCAACGCCCGCGGCGACACGCGCCCGGCGGGCGCCGATACCTTGTCGGGCGGACTGGCCTGCTATGGCCAGTACCGCGCGGCGGACGGGCGCTACCTGGCGGTCGCCGCGCTGGAGCCCAAGTTCTGGGAAACGCTGTGCCGGCGGCTGGAACGCCCCGACCTGGCGCCGCTGCACCGCAACGGCGACGCGACGCAGCAGGCGCACGTGCGCAGCGAGCTGCAACAGCTGTTCGGCACGCGGCCGCTGGCGCACTGGCTGGAGTTGCTGGAAGACGCCGACTGCTGCGTGTCGCCCGTGCTCAAGCTGGCGGAAAGCCTGGAGCATCCACAGTTCGTCGCCCGCGGCCTGCCGTTGCAGACCGAGCATCCGATCTATGGCCGCCATGCCCAGGTCGCCAGCCCGGTGAGGATGTCGGGCTTCCAGTTCGCCATCCACCGCCAGGCCCCGCTGCCGGGCGAACACAGCCATCAGATCCTGCGCGAGGCCGGCTACAGCGAGCCGGACGTCGCCAGCCTGATCGGACGTGGCGTTGCGCTGTAGGCACATACGGCCAGCCCACCCGACACCTGCAGTACCCATAACCAGGACGGAGACATCCATGAACGATCCTCATCGCAGCCCTCTTTCGCCCCGGCGCCGCAGCCTGCTCAAGCTGAGCGCGGCCCTGCCCGCCGCGCTGGCCTTGCAGCGGCCGGCCCGCGCCGCGGGCTTTCCCACCCGGCCCGTCACGCTGATCGTGCCGTTTCCCGCAGGCGGCGCGACGGACACCCAGATGCGCGCGCTGGCGGTCGCGGCCTCGCGCGAACTGGGCCAGACGGTCGTCATCGCCAACCGGCCGGGCGCCGGCGGCACGCTCGGTCCCGCAGCCATGGCGCATACCGCCGCGCCGGACGGCTACACGGTGTCGGTGGTGGTGGGCACGCTGTTCCGCTATCCCTTTCTGCAGCAGGTCAACTATGACCCGCTGAAGGACTTCACCTACGTCGCCTGCATGACGGCCTACTCCTATGCCATCGTGGTGCGCGAGGACGCGCCCTGGCGCACGCTGGATGAACTGATCGCCGACGCGCGCGCCCATCCCGACAAGATCAGCTACGGTGGCACCGGCACGGGCGGATCGGGACGCATCGCGATCGAGCGCCTGTCGCGGCTGACGAACACGCGCTTCAACTTCATCCCGTACAAGGGCGCGGCCGAGGAAACCACCGCGCTGCTGGGCGGCCATATCCAGATGGTGTCGGACGCCGGCTGGGGTCCCATGATAGACACCGGCAAGGCCCGCTTGCTGGCGGTTCTAGGCGAGGCCCGCGCCAAGCGCGTGCCAGACGTGCCCACGCTGACGGAACTGGGCTACCCCATCGTCACGGCCAACCCGGTCGGCATCGCCGGTCCGAAGGGCATGGATCCCGAGGTGACGCGCGTCTTGCAGCAGGCCTTTCATCGCGCGTCCAGCGATCCGGAGTACAACCGCGCGTTGGAAACCGCCGACCAGCCCCACATGCTGATGGACAGCGCCGCGTACACCGACTTCGCGATCCGGCAGGTGGCGGAAGAGAAAAAGTTCGTGGCCGAGCTGGGCCTGAAGATGCAGTGACGGCTTGGAGCGCGCGCTGCCGTCGGCGTCCTCAGGCGGCGGGGTGCAGCATGCAGTCGCGCAAGCGCAGCACCGATGCGCAGGAAGTGTCGCGATGCGTCACCAGCGACAGGGACAGAGCATCGTGCGCATCGGCGTCGGTCAGCGGCACGAAGGCCACATGCGGGGTCGAGTACGCCCGCGTCACGCCGGGCACCAGCGCCAGCCCCATGCCGCTGGCCACCAGGCTGATGAGCGTCTGCACCTGTATTGCCTCCTGGCTGATGCGCGGCGAGAAGCCCGCCTTCAGGCATAGCGCCTGCGCCACGCCGTGCAGGCCCGGCACCTTCAGCGGCGAGTACAGCACGAAGCTTTCGGCGCGGGCCCGCTGCAGGCTGACCGGCCCGCCCGCGGCCAGCGGATGTCCCGCCGGCACGGCCAGGATGAGGTCGTCGCGCTCCACCACCCAGGAATCCAGCGCCGCGTCTTCCGCCAGGGGGCCGCGCACCAGGCCGGCGTCGATATCGTTGGCGCGCAGCATCGCCACCAGGCCGACCGTGCTGTCCTCGCGCAGGTCCAGCTGCACGTCCGGATACTGCGCGCGGAAGGCTGGCAAGTGACGCGGCAGCAGCATGTAGGTGGCCGAGCCGACGAAGCCCAGCCGCAGCGTGCCCCATTCGCCCAGCGCCACGCGGCGGGCGGCCTGGCGCGCCTGGTCGGCGTGGAACAGCGCGCGGCGGGCGTCCGCCATCAGCGCCTGGCCCGCAGGCGTAGTCGTCACGCCCTTGGCGCCGCGCACCAGCAGCGGCACGCCCACCGCATGTTCCAGTTTCTGGATCGAGACCGACAGCGCCGGTTGCGCGATATGCAGCGTGTCGGCGGCCCGCCGGTAGCTGCCCAGCTCCGCGATGGTGACGAACTGCCGGAGCTGCCGCAAATCGATAGTCATAACAAATTCCATATCACCCAATACCTACGCCATATTAGACGTGTATGCGGCTGGCCGATAGGATTCCTGCCATGACAGCCTCTCCTCTATCCGGAACCCGCGCACTGGGCGGCGTGCGCATCCTGGACCTGACGTCCGTGGTGTTTGGCCCTTACGCATCGCAGATACTGGCCGACTATGGCGCCGACGTGATCAAGGTGGAAGCGCCCGCGGGCGATTCCACCCGCCATACCGGTCCCGCTCAAGAACCTGGACTGGCCGCCATCTTCCTGGGCTTGAACCGCAATAAGCGCAGCATCGTCCTGGACCTGAAGCAGGCCGCGGCGCGGCAAGCGCTCTTGACGATGGTGGACCAGGCCGACGTGCTGATGCACAGCATGCGCCCGGCCAAGATGGCGGCGCTGGGACTGGACCCGGACACGCTGTGCGCGCGCAATCCACGCCTGATCTATGCCGGCCTGTACGGCTTCGGCGCGGGCGGCGCCTACGACGGCCGGCCTGCGTACGACGACATCATCCAGGGCCTGTCGGGCCTGGCCGACCTGGTCGATCGACAGACCGGCGCGCCGCGTTACCTGCCTACCGTGGCCGCCGACAAGACCTGCGGCCTGATCGCGGCGCACGCCATCCTGGCCGCCCTGTTCCAGCGCGAGCGCAGCGGCGCGGGGCAGCAGTTGGAGGTACCCATGTTCGAGAGCATGGCGTCCTATGCACTGGTCGAGCATTACTACGGCAGGCACCTGGCCGACCAGCCCGGCGAGGCGGGCTATCCGCGCGTGCTCACGCCCTGGCGCAGGCCGTGCCAGACCGCGGACGGCCATGCCTGCCTGATGCCCTACACCGACGCCCACTGGCGCGACTTCTTCATTGCGGCGGAGCGCCCCGATCTGGCGGCAGACGCGCGCTTTGCCGACATCGCGTCGCGCACGCGGCATATCGAGACGCTGTACGAACTGCAGGCCGGCATCGTGGCCGCACGCGATACCGCCTACTGGCTGGCGCTGTGCGAACGGTTGGAAATCCCCGCCGCGCGCGTCAACCGCCTGCAGGACCTGGAGGCCGATCCGCACCTGCAAAGTGTGGACTTCTTCGAGCCGCTCGAAAGCGCCTCGGGCAGCCGCTACCGCTTTCCGCGCAACCCCGTGCGCCTGCAGCACTCCCACGTGCCGGCCGCCATGCCGCCGCGCCTGGGCGAGCACACGCTGGACGTGCTGCGCCAGGCCGGCCTGGACGAAACCCTGATCTCCACGCTTCTGGAATCGGGCGCCGCCCGCGACGCGCTTTTCTCAACCCAGACCCACAGCAAGGACCCCGCATGACCGCAGACCGCAACGCCGTCGATATCAAGCAGCTAGGCCACGGCTACTACTGGCAGGACCTGGCCGTGGGCCAGCGCTTCCACACATTCCGCCGCACGGTGACCGAAACCGACATCGTGAATTTCATCAGCGTGACCGGCATGCTGGAAACGATCTTCATCGACGCCACCTATGCGCATGGCGCCATCCAGGGACGCCCCGCCCCCGGCGCGCTGACCTACGGCCTGATCGAAGGCCTGATCATGCAGGGCATGGTGCAAGGCACCGGGCTGGCGCTGCTGGAGGTCCACAAGAAAATGCTGGCGCCGGTGGTCGCGGGCGACACCATCTGGGCCGAGATCGAAGTCACGGGCATACGCCCCACCTCGCAGCACAACCGGGCGGTGGTCGCGTCCGCCATCGAGGTCCGCAATCAGCACGGCAAGCCGGTGATGGCCTACACGGCCACGCGCATGCTGGCCGGCAGGCCCTGAAAGTTCATCAGACGGCCAAGCCTCCCCGCAGAGGGAGCAGGCGGCTGGACGCGGTTCGCGTCGCCAAAACAGCACAAGGAGACAAAAGATGAAGAAAGCACTGCTGGCAGGCAGCCTCGCCATCCTGGCGCTGGCAGGCGCCGCAACCGCCCAGGCCGCCTGGCCCGAGCGCCCCATCACCATGGTGGTGCCCTTCCCGCCCGGCGGGCCGACCGACCTGGTGGCGCGGGTGCTGGCCAAGCAGTTGACGGACCAGCTGGGCCAGACCGTCGTGGTCGAGAACAAAGGCGGCGCCAACGGCAATATCGGCATGCAGTACGCGGCAGCCGCCAAGCCCGATGGCTATACCGTGCTGTACAACACGTCCTCCATCGCGCTCAGTCCCAATCTGTATCGGTCGCTGGCCTTCGACCCGGTCAAGGACTTCGCGCCGGTATCGTCCACGGCAGTGATCCCGCTGGTGCTGCTGGTGCATCCGTCCGTGCCGGCGCCAGACACCCGCGCGTTCGTGCAGTACGCGCGCGAGCATCCCGGCAAGCTGTCGTATGGTTCGGCCGGCGCCGGCAACGTCACGCACCTGGGCGCCCTTTTACTGCTGCGTTCGCTCGAGATCGACGCGGTGCATGTGCCGTACCGCGGCAGCGCACCGGCCATGACGGACCTGGTCGGCGGGCAGGTGCAGCTCATGACCAATACGCTGAACGATTCGCTGGGCTTCATCCGCGAAGGCAAGCTGCGCGCGCTGGCCGTGACCAGCGGCACGCGCAGCGAGCAGTTGCCCGAGGTGCCGACGGTGGCCGAAACGGTGGTGCCGGGGTTCGAGATGGGCGCCTGGCAAGGCGTGGTGGTGCCGGCAGGCACGCCGGCGCCGATCATAGACAAGCTGAACGCGGAAATCCGCCGCGCGCTGCAATCGGCCGAAATGACCAAACAGCTGAAGGCGCAGGGCGCGCAGGCGCTGGGCTCCACGCCGCAGGAATATGCCGCCTACATCAAGAGCGAAATCGGGCGGTGGGGAGAAGTGGTGAAGGCAGCCAACGTGAAGCTGGACTGAAAGGCGCCGGAGGCAAGTGCAAACGCCCGCGACTCGCGGGCGTTTTGCCGGGACTGCGAAGCCGGCTGGAAAACTCAGCGGCCGTTGGCCTTGGCCGTGATGCCGTTGGCCGCGCCCATGTCGGTATTGGGTACGTCGCGCAACAGCACGCGCACGTCCTGGCCCGAGATGCCGATGCTGGCGCACACGGCCTGGTTCAGGGCCGCGATCAGCGCGGCCTTCTTGGCCTCGTCGCGGCCGGAGATCAGCGCCACGTCGACGCGGGCCATGGCCTTGCCGATTTCGCCGCCCACGATCACGTGTTCCGCCGCCACTTCCTGCAGCACGATGCGCACGCTGGGCAACGGCGCCGCGATGCTTTCGACGACCGCGTTGGACGCGGCCTGCAACAGTGCGGTCTTCTGTGCGGCCGTGTGGCCTGCCATGATCTGGACATTCAAAATAGGCATGACGGATTCCGATGTTCCGAAAAAGGAGAAACCGGCCCAGGCGGCCGGCAAACCATCATATCCGGATCGGGGACGCGCAAACGGCCGCGGGACCACGATCCGGATTAGGGTTTCTCCCTGTCAGGCCGCCTGATCGCGGCGCTCGAGCTCGGGCTGCTCTTGCGCGTCGGGGGCTGCGGCAGCTTCCGCCGGGGCCGCGGTTTCCGCCAGCGCCGGGGTCACCAGTTCCACGACCTTCTTGCGCGACAGCATGCCGATGAACTCGTCGTCCTCGCCGGTCACCGCGACCGGCTGGTCGCTGTGCACCAGCTGGGCCAGCACCTCGCCCAAGCCAGCCGTGGCCGGCACCGAAGCCAGGTCCTCGACGTAGCGGGAGATATCGCGCGCGCCTTCCTCGATGGCGCGCGTGGCGGCCTCCGCGGTCAGCACGCCCGCCAGCCGCTTGCCGTCCAGCACCGGCGCATATTCGTAGCTCAGGGCGCGCATGCGGTCCATGGCGTGGGCGGGACGCGAACGCATGGTCAAAGTCAGGCGCGCCGGGTTCACGGCATGCGTGGCGTTGAGCACCTTGGTGCGGTTCACGTCCTGCAGGAACGACTGCACGTAGTCGTTGGCCGGGTTCAACAGGATGTCTTCCGGCGTGCCTTCCTGCACCAGTTCGCCGTCCTTGAGAATGGCGATGCGGTTGCCCAGGCGCAGGGCTTCGTCCAGGTCATGCGTGATGAAGACGATGGTCTTGTTGAGCTTGGCCTGCAATTGCAGCAACTGGTCCTGCATCTCGCGGCGGATCAGCGGATCCAGCGCCGAGAAGGCTTCGTCCATCAGCAGGATTTCGGCATCGGTAGCCAGCGCCCGGGCCAGGCCGACGCGCTGCTGCATGCCGCCCGACAACTGGTGGGGATACTGGTTCTCGAAGCCCGACAGGCCCACCTGGTCCAGCCATTCGCGGGCGCGCTTTTCGCGTTCGGCACGGCCCACGCCCTGCACGGTGAGGCCGTAGGCGGCATTGTCCAGCACGGTGCGGTGCGGGAACAGGCCGAAGCGCTGAAACACCATGCTCATCTTCTTCTGGCGGAAGATTTCCAGGTCGCGCTTGTTCAGGCTGACCACGTCCACGCCGTCGACCAGGATGTGGCCGGCGCTGGGTTCGATCAGGCGGTTGAAGTGGCGGATCAAGGTGGACTTGCCGGAACCCGACAGGCCCATGATGACGTAGATGCTGCCTTCTTCGATCGACAGGCTGATGTCGCGCAGGCCCAGCGTGTGGCCGCTTTCGGCCAGCAGCTGTTCCTTGCTCATGCCGCCCTGGGCAGCTTCCAGCCATTTCTTCGGATGCGGCCCGAAGACCTTGTAGATGTTCTTGACCTCGATCTTGCTCATCGCTGGCCTCCCATGCGCATGCGCTGTCCATACGATTGCGTGATCCGGTCGAACAGCACGGCCAACACCACGATACCCAAGCCCGCCAGCAGGCCGCGGCCCACTTCCAGGCGGTTGATGCCGAGCAGCACTTCATAGCCCAGGCCGCGCGCGCCGATCATCGAAGCGATCACCACCATCGACAGCGCCATCATCGTGGTCTGGTTGATGCCGGCCATGATGTTGGGCAGGGCCAGCGGCAACTGCACGCCGAACAGCTGCTGGCGCGGGTTGGCGCCGAAGGCGCGCGAAGCTTCCAGCACTTCGCGGTCGACCAGGCGGATGCCCAGGTCGGTCAGGCGGATCAGCGGCGGCACGGCGTAGATCACGGTGGCGATGATGGCGGGGATCTTGCCCAGGCCGAACAGCATGACCACGGGGATCAGGTACACGAAGCTGGGCATGGTCTGCATCACGTCCAGCACCGGCAGCATGATGGAACGCAGCCAGTTGATCCGCGCCATCAGCACGCCCAGCGGGATGCCGATGATCACCGACAGGCCGGCCGCCATGATCATCAGCGCCAGCGTCTGCATGCCGGCATCCCACAGGCCCAGCACGCCGATCACGCACAGCAGCGCGCCCATCGCCAGGCTCAGGCCGATGCGACGGCTGACGCCCCAGGCGATCGCGACCGTGACCGCGACCACCGCCCACCAGGGCGAATTGCGCAGTAGCTGCTCCAGCCACACCAGGGCATGCAGCACGGGCTGGGACAGGGTCTCCAGCGTGTCGGCATAGTTGGTGACCAGGTGATCGACAAAGCCGTCGATCGCCCCCCGGACCTGCCGGGCGGGAATAATTTCAGGAAACATTCGTTCTACTCCATTCTGGCGCACTCACCGCGCGGACCGCCCGCGCCTGCCCCGGAATCGGGAATGCGGCGCAAGCTTGCGGCTTCCAGCTAGAAAACGGCCGGCCATCCCGGCAGCGCCAGCGCATC
Source organism: Achromobacter sp. SD115 (assembly GCF_017355315.1). Taxonomy (NCBI): domain Bacteria; kingdom Pseudomonadati; phylum Pseudomonadota; class Betaproteobacteria; order Burkholderiales; family Alcaligenaceae; genus Achromobacter; species Achromobacter sp. SD115. The sequence continues at coordinate 87,337 of NZ_JADIJM010000021.1, forward strand.
CCGGTCCGGGCGCGCACGCCCGGCCGGCGGTCGTCCCGGCAAAGGAATCCGGCCACAAGGCTGGGCCGGAGCGCGCCGCGGAGGCGCGCAGCCAGGCTCATGGCGGGTTACAGCGCGCCTTGGACGCGCCCGGCGACGTCGGCCGGGACCCACTTGGTCCAGACGTCGGGCTTGTTCTTCAGGAACCACTTGGCCACGGCGCTGGCTTCGTCGCCGGACTCTTCCATGTGGGCCAGGGTTTCGTTGATCACCGGCAGCGGCACCGAGACCTTGGACAGGAATTCGGTGAGCTTGGGGGCTTCCTCGGAGAACTTGGTGTTCACCGCCGTGAAGACGGGATTGTCAGGATAGGCGCTGGGCTCGGGCTTGGCGCACTTGGGCGACGTCAGGCACTTGTGCTTTTCGGCGTCGTAGGGCGGCATGTCGAGCTTGACCAGGTCCATCGCGCCGACCAGCGGCGTGGGCGACCAGTAGTAGAAAACCACATTCTGCTTGCGCTTGTAGGCCGACATCAGGGCCGCCTTCTGCGCCGCGCCCGTGCCGGGCGAGTACAGCGTGTAGGAGTCGTCCAGCTTCAGGGCATGGAACAGGTTGTTGCTGGTGATTTCGCAGCCCCAGCCTGCCGGGCAGCCATAGAAGCGGCCCTTGCCGGGCTCTTCCGGATCCTTGAACTTGTCCTTGAACTTCGGCAGATCGGCCGCCGACTTCAGTTCGGGCAGGCGTTCGGCCGTGTAGCGCGGGATGTACCAGCCCTCGGCGCCCATATAGAGGTCGCCGATGCGCTTGACCTTGCCGGTCTTCTCGGCGCGGTCCCAGGGATCGGCGACACTGTTCAGCCAGATCTCGGTGTTGATATCCAGATCGCCGCGCTCCAGCGCGGCCAGGGCGGGCAGGGTCTCGGTGGGCAGGGTTTCGGTCTTGCAACCGTAGCCCTTTTCCATGATGAAACGTTCGACGTCAACCAGGACCAGGTTGGATTCCCAGTTCATCGCGCCGAAATTGACCGGGCGCTTGATTTCGCACTGAACGGCATCGGCGGCTTGGGCCGCACCAGCGAAGGCGAACAACACAGCCGCGGCGGCCAGGGTCTTGACAGGGGTAAAACGCATTGGCTTTTGCCTCCATAGGTTCAGGCACACACGCCAGGCTTGGGCCCGGAGGTGCCATGGAGCTAAGGGGGTTGTGCGGAAGACGGGCAGAACCGCCAATACAAACCGACACTAGCAACAAGACGGTCCGCGAGGGTGCGTCGTCTTGCAAGACAGGAGCTTCAAAAACGCAGTTTTTGAAAACCCACAGAAAGTGAACAAACTGAACGAAGAAGCGAGCATCTTAAACGAAATTGATGCTCAACCCAACCCCACGCCGGAATGAATCAGATACATTTCGGGAATTAATGGTCCGGGAATACCCGCATCCACAGGGGGTGAAATGGCAAATTCCCCTAAGGGATTTTGATTCAAGGGCAAAGATACATTCAGTTAAAACAAGATTCGTATCTACACACTTTAGTGGTTTCAAAACGGCCGGAATTGTCTGATCCGGCCGTTGCGCGGACACCTTCCGAGGGGGTTCAGCCGCCTAAAACGGCCACTCCGTGGACGCTTGCCGGCCGCTATCCGTTCTTGCCGTACATATAGTCCCGGCGCCACGGATAGGCCTGGTCCGGCGGATTGTCCAACTCGTCGGCGCGTCCCGTCGCCGGGTGCTGGCCCAGGATCTGATGCAGCGCGATCCAGCCATGCTCGAACCCCATGGCGCAGCCGGCCAGGTAGAGGCGGTAGGCCCGCAGCGAGCGCCCGCCCTGCTCGCCGCCCAGGATCCGCGCCGCGTCGGAAAGGCGCGCCTCCAGCGCATCGCTCCAGGCCCACAGGGTGCGCGCGTAATGCGGCCGCAGGTTTTCCACGTCCACCTCTTCCAGGCCGCCGTTGGTCAGGGTTTCCAGCACCACGCTGACGTGGGTCAACTCGCCGCCCGGGAAGATGTATTTCTCGATGAATTCGCCCATGCCGTTGCCGAGCTCGGCGTTGTAGACGCCGGCCGCGGTAATGCCATGGTTCATGATCAGCCCGCCCGGTTTGAGCAGGCGGCGCAGCTTGGCGAAATAGCCTTCGAGCTGGGCGCGGCCCACGTGCTCGAACATGCCGACCGAGGCGATCTTGTCATAGGGAGCGGACTCGTCCAGCTTGCGGTAATCGAGCAGCTCCATGCGGACCCGGCCGGCGAGCCCCTTCTCCTGGATCAGCTTGCTGACGTGCGCGTGCTGGTTGCGCGACAGCGTGATGCCGGTGGCGTCCACGCCGTAGTTCTCGGCCGCCCACAGCAGCAGTCCGCCCCAGCCCGCGCCCACGTCCAGGAAGCGCTCGCCTTCGCGCAGGCGCAGCTTGCGGCAGATGTGGTCCAGCTTGGCTTCCTGGGCCTGCGCCAGCGTCATGCCCGGCTCACGGTAGTAAGCGCAGGAATAGACCCGGCGGGGATCCAGCCAGAGCGCGTAGAAATCGTCCGACAGGTCGTAGTGGAACTCGATCTGCTTGGCGTCGCGCTCGACCGAGTGGCGCCAGACCGACACCACCTTGCGCACCAGTTCCGTCAGCCAGCCGCCACGGGCCGCGTCCACCGGCGAACCGGGCAACAGCGCCGATGCCGCGGCCATGACATCGCGCATATTGCCTTCGATGTCGATGCGGCCTTCCACGTAATCCTGGCCCAGCACGCCCACCGCGCCTTCGGCCAGGTGCGCCAGGGCGGTCTTGTCGTGCGTGACGAAACGGACGCGGGGCTCGGGCGGCCCCAGCACGGCGCCGTCGGGCAAAACCAGCTGGACCGGGACCGGCAGGGCCTGAAGTTTGCGTTCCACAACAGACAACAAAGGATTCACGGCTATTCCTCTGGAATACGTACGGACCGCGATGACTTTATCGGAAAAAACCTGAAATTTGCTTGTAAGGTTGCCCGTGATACAGTCGTCTACTTGGCCCAAAACGTGCAACAAACCGCATCGGGGCCCTGTCACTGCGCACCCCGCAATCCACATGCCCCCATCACAGTCTTTTCGCAGCGGCCTGCCCGGCTGGCTGATACTCATGGGCGCGCTGACCGCAATCGGTCCGTTCGCCATCGACATGTACCTGCCCGCGTTCCCCACGATCGCGGCAAACCTGGGCGTATCCCGCGGCGATGTCGAACGTACGCTGGCCGCCTACCTGATCGGGCTGGCGATGGCGCAGGTGTTCTACGGCCCGATGGCCGACCGCTACGGCCGCAAGCCGCCGCTGCTGGTGGGCCTGACGCTGTTCATGATCGCCTCCCTGGGCTGCGCACTGTCCGGGTCGGTCGAAGCGCTGACCGGCTGGCGCGTAGTGCAGGCCATGGGCGGCGCCGCGGGCATCGTGATCCCGCGCGCCGTCATCCGCGACCACTACGAGACCCACGAAGCCGCGCGCGCCATGTCGCTGCTGATGCTCATCATGGGCCTCGCCCCCATCCTCGCGCCGCTGGCAGGCGGCCAACTGCTGGCCATCACCTCGTGGCGCAGCCTGTTCTGGGTGATGCTGGCCGGCGGCGCGATGCTGATGGCCGCCGTCATACTCATCATGAAGGAATCGCTGGCGCCCGAGCGCGTGGTGCCGCTGCGTTGGGAAACCATACTGCGGAACTACCGCGACCTGTTCGCCCATCGCGGCTTCATGGCGCACAGCCTGGCCGGCGGCTTCGGCCAGGCGGGCATGTTCGCCTACATCATTGGCTCGCCGCGCGTCTTCATCGAACTCTACGGCGTGGCTCCCCAGTACTACGGCCTGCTGTTCGGTACCAATGCGCTGTCGCTGATCGTCTGCTCGCAGATCAGCGCCCGCCTGCTGCGCACCTATACGCCGCGCCAGTTGCAGCGCCGCGCCCTGACCGCACTGGCATGCGCCAGCCTGGCGGCGGTCGCGCTGACGCTGGCCGGCTGGATGACGCTGCCGCTGCTGATGCTGTGCCTGATCTGCTACATGGGCAGCCAGGGCTTCGTGAACCCCAACTCGGCGGCGCTGGCATTGTCGGACCAGGGCAAGCGCCTCGGCGCGGCGTCCGCGCTTTTGGGGACGCTTCAGTTGTCCTGCGGCGCGCTGGCCGGTTTCGCCGTGAGCGCCTGGCAGACCGACAGCGCCCTGCCTCTGACGACCACGCTGGCGACCTGCGCCTGCCTGTCCTGGATCTCGGGCCGCGTGGCGCGATCGCACGCCAGCTAGCCTGGTCGCTTGATTTAATTACGCTTTTCGTATTAGAATTTAAGTCTTCACATGAAGTTTCCCGTGCCGGACTACTATGCTTTGTAGTTCAGCACTCTGACCCCAACCGCGCAACGTCTGGCGATTCCCCAGGAATTCCAGAGATTCTTCCAAGAATTTTGCGGGTGGCAGGCAGCGGGTATAAGCACTGGGGCGGACCAGACTGGGCTTTAACGGCCATTCCGATCCCCCCTCATCCACTAAGACTGGGTGGCCGGCAAAGGCAGCGCAAGCGCCTGTACAGCCCGGCGGCTGAAACCCTGTCTACCCCCCAAGCGATGCGCGACAAAAGAATGACCTAAAGAGGTGCATCCATGGCACGCGTATGCCAAGTGACCGGCAAAGGCCCGATGGTGGGCAACAATGTTTCGCACGCAAACAACAAGACCAAGCGTCGCTTCCTGCCCAACCTGCAATCGCGCCGGTTCTGGGTTGAAAGCGAAAACCGCTGGGTCCGCCTGCGTGTTTCGGCCAAGGCCATCCGCACGATCGACAAGAACGGCATCGACGCCGTGCTGGCCGAAATGCGTGCCCGCGGCGAAATGGCCTAATCGGCCTCCCCGCCAATCTACATACTAGGAGCACGACATGGCCAAAGGTATCCGCGAAAAGATCAAGCTCGAGTCGACTGCCGGCACGGGTCATTTCTACACGACCACCAAGAACAAGCGCAACATGCCCGAGAAGATGCTGATCAAGAAATTTGATCCGGTCGCTCGCAAGCACGTTGACTACAAGGAAACCAAGCTGAAGTAATTCAGCCGGTTTTCCCGCAAGACAAAGAGGCCCTGCATCGCAGGGCCTTTTTCATTTCCGCGCGGACGCCGCGTGGGGCGCCTGTCTATTGCCCCGGGGCGAAGGCCCATGTTCCAATTGGGCCGCTGTCATCCGCCGCGCCTGCTGGCGCCAGATTCCCTCTCCACGCGATACCTGACATGTTCCGTCCCTGCCTTACCCTGTTGCGCCGCGCCGTGGCGCCGGCACTCCTGGCCCTGGCGCTGACTCCCGCCGCCTCGGCCAAGGACAAGGAGCCGCCCATCCGCATCGGCGAGATCAACAGCTACAAGGCGATCCCCGCCTTCCTCGGCCCGTACAAGAAGGGCTGGCAGCTGGCGCTGGAAGAGGTCAACGCCGGCGGCGGCGTGCTGGGCAGGAAGCTGGAAGTGATTTCGCGCGACGACAACGGCAACCCCGGCGATTCGGTGCGCGCGGCCCAGGAATTGCTGGCCCGCGAAAAGGTTGAGCTGCTGTTCGGCGGCTTCCTGTCCAATACCGGCCTGGCGCTGACGGACTTCGCCAAGCAGCAGCAGGTGTTCTTCCTGGCGGCCGAGCCGCTCACCGACAAGATCACCTGGCAGGACGGCAACCGCTACACCTACCGCCTGCGTCCGTCCACCTGGATGCACGTGGCGGCGCTGGCCCCCAAGGCGCTGGCCTTGCGCAAAAAGCGTTGGGCCATCGTCTACCCCAACTATGAATACGGCCAGTCCGCCGTGGCCACTTTCAAGGCCATGATGACCTCGTTCCAGTCCGACGTGGAATTTGTCGCCGAGCAGGCCGTGCCGCTGGGCAAGGTCGATGCGGGCGCCGTGGTGCAGGCACTGGCCGATGCCAAGCCCGACGCGATCTTCAACGTGCTGTTCGCCGCCGACCTGACCCGTTTCGTGCGCGAAGGCAATACCCGCGGCCTGTTCGAGAACCGCGCCGTGGTGTCGGTACTGTCCGGCGAACCCGAATACCTGGAGCCGCTGGGCGCCGATACGCCCACCGGCTGGATCGTCACCGGCTACCCCTGGTACGCCATCGACACGCCGGCCAACAACGCCTTCGTCGAGGCCTACAAGAAGCGCTACAACGAAACGCCCAAGGTCGGCTCGGTCGTGGGCTACGCGTCCCTCATGTCCATCGCCCAGGGCCTGAAGGCCGCTGGCGAAGTGGACACCGAAAAACTGGTCGACGCCTTTGCCGGCCTGAAGGTCGACACGCCCTACGGCCCGATCCAGTACCGCAAGATCGACCACCAGTCGACCATGGGCGTATACGTCGGCGTGACCGCGGTGGAAGACGGCAAGGGCGTGATGAAGGATTTCGCCTACATCGACGGCGCCCGCCTGCAGCCGCCTGACGAGCAAGTGCGCAAGATGCGTCCGGCGCACTGATGAGCCTGTCCGGGCTGCTGCTGCAGCTGCTCAATGGGCTGGCGGACGCCAGCGCGCTGTTCCTGGTGGCCGCCGGCCTGTCGCTGATCTTCGGCGTCACGCGCGTGGTCAACTTCGCGCACGGTTCGTTCTACATGCTGGGCATCTACCTGGCCTGGACCTTCACCGGCTATTTCGGCGACGGCGCGGGCTATTGGGCCGGACTGCTGCTGGCGGCGCTGGCCACGGGACTCATCGGCGCGGCCGCCGAATGGCTGGTGCTGCGGCGCCTGTACCAGGCCCCCGAACTGTTCCAGCTGCTGGCCACCTTTGCGCTGGTGCTCATCATCGGCGACGCGGCGCTGGCCATCTGGGGGCCGGAAGACCTGTTCGCGGCGCGCGCCCCCGGCCTGTCCGGCGCCGTGCAGATCCTGGGCCGCCGCTATCCCGAATACGACCTGCTGCTGATCGCCGCCGGCCCCGTGGTGCTGGGCCTGCTGTGGCTGCTGCTGATGCGCACCCGCTGGGGCCGCCTGCTGCGCGCCGCGGCTGAAAACCGCAAGATGCTGGCCGCGCTGGGCGTGAACCAGGCCTGGCTGTTCACCTCCGCATTCACCCTGGGCGCCTTCCTGGCCGGCCTGGGCGGCGCGCTGGCGGCGCCGCGCGTGCCCGCCACGCTCGGGCTGGACCTGGAAATCATTGCCAGCGCCTTCGTGGTGGTAGTGGTGGGCGGCCTGGGCTCGATTCCCGGCGCCTTCCTGGCCGCCTTGCTGATCTGCTCCGTCAAGGCTTTGTTCGTGTTCCTGGGACAGGTGCAGATCGGCCCCTGGCTCTTCAACCTGTCCAAGCTCACGCTGCTGGCCGAGTTCGCCGTGATGGCCGTGGTGCTGGTGGTGCGGCCCTGGGGCCTGCTGGGGAAGCCGCCAGAGCCCGCCTCCCACGCCGCCGCGCCCGAGCGTCCCATCGCCCCGGCGGGCCGCCGCCTGCGGCTGGCCTACGGCCTGCTGCTGGCGCTGCTGGCGCTGGCGCCCGTGGCGGCCGCGTACAGCCCCTACCTGGGCATCCTGCTGACCGAAATCCTGATCGCCGCGCTGTTTGCCGCCAGCCTGCACTTCCTGACCGGACTGGCCGGCATGACCTCGTTCGGCCACGCGGCCTGGTTCGGCCTGGGCGCCTACGGCGCCGCGCTGCTCTTGAAACTGGCGGCCGTGCCGATGGAAGCGGCGCTGCTGCTGGGTCCTTTCGCCGCGGCGCTGGGCGCGCTGCTGTTCGGCTGGTTCTGCGTGCGCTTGTCGGGCGTGTACCTGGCCATGCTGACCCTGGCGGTGGCGCAGATCCTCTGGGCGCTGGCCTATCAGTGGGACGACGTGACCGGCGGCAGCAACGGCCTGATCGGACTGTGGCCGTCGGCCTGGCTCACCCAGGGCCCCTGGTTCTATTACCTCACGCTGGCGCTGTGCGTGGCCGGCATCGCCTGGCTGCGCCGCCTGGCGTTCTCGCCGCTGGGCTACGCCCTGCGCGGCGTGCGCGACTCGTCCTTGCGCGCCGAAGCCCTGGGCATGGACACGCGGCGCGTGCAATGGGCGGGCTTCGTGGCCGCCTCCTTTGCCGCGGGCCTGGCCGGGTCGCTCTACGCGTTCTCCAAGGGCAGCATCGCGCCCGACACGCTGGCCGTGAGCCGGTCCGTGGACGGGCTGGTCATGGTGCTGCTGGGCGGTTTGCAGACCCTGGCCGGCCCGTTGGTCGGCGCGGCATCCTACACCTGGCTGCAGGATGCGGCCGCGCGCAGCACCGAGTACTGGCACGCCGTGCTGGGGCTGGCCATCCTGGCCCTGGTCATGGCCTTTCCCGAGGGCTTGGCCGGCGCCGCCGCGCGCATCGCCGCAAGCTGGAACAGGAGGCGCGCATGACCGCCGCCCCGCTGCTGCAAGTCCGCGAACTGCGCAAATCGTTCGGCGGCATCGACACGCTGGCCGGCGTGTCGTTCACGCTGGAAGCGGGCCGGATGCTGGCACTGATCGGCCCCAACGGCGCCGGCAAATCCACCTGCTTCAATGCGCTGGGCGGCCAATTGCGGCCCGACTCCGGCTCGGTCCTGCTGGACGGCCGCGAGCTGGTGGGCCTGTCGGCCGGCAAGATCTGCCGGCTGGGCGTGGGACGCACCTTCCAGACCGCCGCCACCTTCCGCTCCATGACAGTGCGCGAGAACGTGCAGACGGCGCTGCTGTCGCGCGACGGGCTGCTGCTGAACCCGTGGCGCCGGGCCACCCGCTACGCGGCAGAGGAAGCCATGTCGCTGCTGTCGCAGGTGCAGATGGCCGACAAGTCGGAGGATCATTGCGGCACGCTGGCCTATGGCGACGTCAAGCGGGTCGAACTGGCCATGGCGCTGGCGCACCAGCCGCGGCTATTGCTGATGGACGAGCCCACCGCGGGCATGGCCACCAATGAACGCCATGCGCTGATGCGGTTGACGCGCACGCTGGCCGACACGCAGCGCATCGCGGTCCTCTTCACCGAGCACAGCCTGGACGTGGTCTTCAAACACGCCGACCGCATCGCGGTGCTGGTGCGCGGCAGTCTGCTGGCCGAGGGCGAACCGGCGCAGATTGCGGCCGACGAGCGGGTCCGCGCCGCCTACCTGGGCACGGAAACGCCACAGCCGGCCTGAATCCCGGCGCGCCCGGCCTCAGTCATCCCTCAGCCCGTTGGGCTGGCATTCCCAGAAAATCTTGGCCTGGCACCCCTCGCAGATGCCGCGGTCCAGCTTGGCATAGATCGTGTGCAGCGCCGTCGCCTTGTCGGGAAAAATGTGATCTTCGCCCAAACGCTGCAGGAATCCCGTGCGGCGCCACATGTCCAACACTTCCGGCCGGGGGCGGTGGAAATACAGGTCGCCGCCCATGGCCCGTCGGGCGGCCAGCTCGTCTTCCCAGACCTGCGCGCCGGCCATGTCGATGAAATTCATGCTCTTGGCCATGACCAGCAGGTGGCGCGGCGCGTCGGGCCCGGCGCGCAGTTCATGCAGCCGCTGCGCCACGTGCGTGGCGGCGCCGAAATAGACCGAACCTTCCATGCGCAGCAGCTTCAGTTGCGGGCATTCAGGCAAGGCGTCGGGCTGATGCTCCAGCACCACGAAACGCCGCTCCAGTCCGCGCGAATCGAAGCCCATGGTACGCATCGCGGGCCGCGAGGTGCGGTGCAGATAGACCATCAGCGACAGCACCGTGCCCAGCAGGATCGCCACTTCCATGCGTATGGTGATGGTGGCGGCCAGGGTGGCGGCGGCGATGACGGCTTCGCCGCGCTGGGTGCGGATAAGCTGGCGCCAGCGCGGAATGTCGAACAGGGTCCAGGCCACCAGCAGCAGCAGCCCGGAGATCGCGGCATGCGGAATCATGGCCAGCAGCGGCGCCGACAAGGCCACCAGCGCCACCAGCAGCAAGGCCGAAAACACGGACGCCAGCGGCGTCTTGGCGCCGGCCTCGTAATTGGGAATGGAACGGTTGAGCGATCCACACGACAGATAGCAGGAGAAAAAGCCGCCCACGATGTTGGACAGCCCCTGCCCCACGAATTCGCGGTTGGCGTCGATGCGCTGGCCTGAACGCGTGGCCACGGCCTTGGCGATGGAAATGGACTGCGCCAGCGCCACGATGGTCAGCGCGAAGGCCACGCTCAGCAGTTCGGGCAGCGCGCGCCAGTCCACGCTGGGAATATGGAAAGGCGGCCAGGGTTGCGCCAGCGCGCCCAGCACGGACACCGGCGCGCCCTCGGTCATCGCGTTGAACCCGGCGGCCGCCAGCGCCCCTGCGGCCAATCCCGCCAGCATATAGGGCTTGCGCTTGTCCAGCCGCCGCAGCAGCAGCGCCACCGCCAGCGTCGTGAGCGTCACCAGCAAGGCGCCCCAGTGCACCTGCGCGATGTTCGTGGCCAGGCTTGCCAGCAAAGCTCCCGCGCCGTGCACGTCCGGCGCGGGCATGCCCAGAGCGTCCTTCAGCGCATGCACGGCAATCAGCAGGGCCGCGCCGCTGGTGAAGCCGAACAGCGCCGAAGGCGAAATGAAATGCGCCAGCGATCCCAGCCTGAGCGTCCCCACCAGCCATTGCATCAAGCCGACCAGCACGGTCACGGCCAGCGCCAACTGGATGTAACCCTGGCTGCCGGCGACCGCCAGCGGCGTCAGCACCGCATAGAGCGCCAGCGAGTTGGCGTTGGTCGGGCCTGACATGACGTGGCGGCTGGAGCCGAAAAGCGCCGCGACGATACAGGGCACGATGGCGGAATACAGGCCGTACTCGGGCGGCAGGCCCGCCAGCATGGCGAACGCCACGCCCTGCGGCAGCACCAGCAGCGCGCCCAGCAGGCCCGCCGTCGCATCCGCGCGCAAGGTCCGCGCATTGACCTCGTCCACCCACGAGCCGAACAACCGGCGCGCGACGCTCATCCCCCCCTGCATCATTCTTTCCTGTCCCTTGGCATCTGCTTTCTGATCGGCCCGCCTGCGGCGCACAGAGCCTGCGGCGGGTCGTCTAGCGTAAACGCTAGCGCCCCCCGCGCGCAACGCGTCCCGGCTACTTCAGGTAGCGGCTTTCGAGTTCCCGCATGCGGGCATCGCCCTGCAACGCGATGATTTCCTTGACCGTCGGCAGGCTGGCGCCCACTTGGTGGATGCCGCCATCGCGGCGGATGCGGGCGAATACGTCCCGCATCGCCCCCACCGCGGCGCGAATGGCGTGGTTGCCATAGATCACCAGGCCCACTTTGCCCAGCGCCTGGATATCGGATTCGCGCAACTGGGGATAGGCGGTAGGCACCAACACCAGCGGCGCGCGGCCTTGCCATGCGGCCACGAACGACAGGATCTCGTCAGGCGTGCTCTGCTTGGAATGGATCAGGATGGCATCCGCGCCGGCGGCTTCATAGGCATGGGCGCGGGCCAGCGCCTCCTGCTCGCCGGCGCCGGCGATCAGGGCCTCGGTCCGGGCAATAACGCAGAAATCCGCATCGCGGCGGGCGCCGCAGGCGGCTTCGATCTTGCCCTGGAACTCCTCGATACGCACCAATTCCTGCCTGCCGGAGGCGCGCAGGCTGGTGTCCTTGGGAAAGGTCTTGTCCTCCATCACCACCGCCGACACGCCCGCCGCTTCGTACTGCGGCACCATGTAGGAGACGTTGATTGCATTGCCGAATCCCGTGTCGATATCGGCGATGACGGGCGCGTCCACCACGGCGGCGATCGCCCGCATCATTTCCAGGTGCTGCGATGGCGAAAGAATATTGGCGTCGGGCACCGCGTAGCTGGCCGACAGTTCGAAGCCGCTGCCCCAGATGGCGTCGAACCCAGCCTCGGCCGCCAGCCTGGCGGACAGCGGGTTATGCGCCGACATGGCATGCATCAAGACGGGGTCCTGCAATTTCTGGCGGAAACAGGCGTTTCTGTTCATGGCGGGAGCGTAGGCGCAAACCCGGCGCGCCGCGCGCCGGCTGCGGCCATCGTAGCGCCAATCCCGGCGCGGCCGGAACCTCAGCCGGCTTCGCCGCCGCGCCGCGCCTTCATGGCCTGCCCGATGGCGGCCAGCGCGTCGTCCGGAATCAGCCGCGCCGCCATCGGCAGCAACTCGCTCTCTTCACGCTGGATATGCGCGGCGTAGGCCTCGGTGAAATCCTGGATCTGGCGCGCGGGCAGTTCGGCCTGGCGGCCCGCCGCGATCTCGGCAAGCGCCTGGCGCAAGGGCTCCCAGCGCTGCGCCAGTTGCCGGTGCTCGGCAACCAGGCCGTCCACCAGCGCATGCAGGCAGACGGCGTCGGAGCCGGCCATGGACTCGATCAGGGCCGGGAACAGGTCCTCTTCCTCGTCCTCGTGATGGTGCGCGGCCGCGGTATCGAAATAGCGCAGGACGCTGGCCGCCGCGGTCTGTGCCGCCGCGTCGCTGCCGTGCACGGGTAGGTGCCCGGCCAGGCGCCCCAGCGTGGCGCACTGGCGGGAAATGCGTCCATGGCAGGCCGACAGCAGGGCCAGCGGATCATCGGCTCCCGGCGCCGGGGCCGGACCTCCAGGAAAGCTCACCGCCATCACACACCTCCGTTATCCGGCGTGGCCACGCCACCACAAGCGGACGGAATCCCACGCGCGCCCCGCGAATCCCGCCTCTGCCACTGGTTCCAGCGCCACCACGGGAAACTGCATGGCGGGCTTGCCGTCCACCAACACGCGCACCGCGCCCACCGGGGACTGGGCCGCGATCGGCGCGATCAGCGGGTCCTGCGGCGTCCACACCGGCTCGACCTTGGCGCCCGCAGGCACCGTCACGTACGCATCGCGCGCGAATCCGGCTTTCAGGCTGTCCTGCTCGCCCTTCCAGACCTCGGGCGTGGCGACGGCCTGGCCGCGCGCGTACAACTTGATGGTATTGAACCCCTGAAAGCCCCACTCCAGCAACTCGCGGCTTTCCTGCGTGCGCAGCTTGTCCGAGGCCGTGCCCACCACCACCGTGATCAGACGGCGTTGATCGGCGCCATTGGGCCGCTGCGCGGTGGCGACGATGCAGTAGCCGGCCGACTCCGTGTGCCCGGTCTTCAGGCCGTCCACGCTGGGATCCAGCCAAAGCAGGCGGTTGCGGTTGGGCTGCGTGATCTTGTTGAAGGTGAACTGCTTGGCCGAGTCGTAGGTCTTGTAGAGCTGCGGATAGTCGCGGATGAAGCGCGTGGCCAGGATGGAGAGATCGCTGGCGGTGGAGTAGGTCTCCGGATCCGGCAGGCCGTGCGGGCTGGCGAAACGCGTGGCGTGCAGGCCCAACTTCGCGGCAGTGTCGTTCATCCGCGCCACGAAGGCCTCGACGCTGCCCGACACCGCCTCGGCCAGCGCGATGGCGGCGTCGTTGCCCGACTGGATCATCAGTCCGCGCAGCAGGTCATCCACCGACACCTTCGAGCCAGGCTCCAGGAACATCTTCGAGCTGCCCGCCGGCACCTTCCAGGCGCGGGTCGACACCGTGACCAGCTGCGTGGCCGACAGCTCTTTCTTGCTGAGAGCCTCGAACACCACGTAGGCCGTCATGATCTTGGTCAGGGACGCGGGCTCGATCCGGGTCGTCGCCGCGTGCGACGCGATCACCTGTCCGCTGGTCTCGTCCAGCAGCAGCCAGGCCTTGGCCGACAAGGCCGGAGCAGGCACCGTCTGCGCCATGGCTCCCGACATGCACGCGGCCGCGACGATCAGGCTCGCCGCCAACTTCTTCATCAACATATGGCTTGCTTCACTTCCATGCTTGGGTTTTTCCCGCGCGGGCCTCGCGCAGGGCACGCAATTGGAACACGCGCGGCGCAGTTGGTTCAGTGCCGCAGACATCTGAAAAAAAGCGCTATGAATGTCACGACATCTTGCGAGGCCCCTTCTACAAAGCACTTTCTGTGTCGAAAACAACAAACAAGGGTCAAAAACCCGCTAGAAAACCGCATTAACCGCCACTCTTCCGCTATCATCGGCCGCGTAGCGTTAAACGCCGATATCCGGCGCGCGCGCTGCTCCATGTCCTCAACATACGGATTTTGACCATGGCCACGAAAGCAAAAGCTCCTGCCAAGAAAGTCACCAAGCCCGCCGTCAAGGCGCCCGCAAAGAAGGCAACCGCCGCAAAAACCGCTGTGAAGCCCGCTGCCAAGCCGGCCGTCAAGAAGGTCGTCGCCGCCAAGAAGGTCGCTGCTGCCCCCAAGGCCATCAAGGCTGCTCTGAACAAGACCCAGCTGATCGCCTACATCGTTGAGCAATCCGGCGTTGAAGCCAAGTCGGTCAAGGCCGTCCTGGCCAGCCTGGAAACCTCGGTGCTGAGCTCCGTGGACAAGAAGGGCGCCGGCGAATTCACGCTGCCCGGCCTGTTCAAGGTTGCCGTGCAGAAGGTTCCCGCCAAGGCCAAGCGCTTCGGCAAGGATCCGTTCACCGGCGAAGAGCGCTGGTTCCCCGCCAAGCCGGCTTCGGTCAAGGTGAAGGTTCGCCCGCTCAAGAAGCTGAAGGACGCCGCGCAGTAATTCGCGCGTAGTTCCGGTCAAGCCGGAAGGGTCCGCCTCGCGAGAGGCGGGCCCTTCTTTTTTGCCGCGGCGCTTGCCGCACGCATGGCGTCCTCATCCTAATTTATCTTCATGTTAAGATACTTCACGTAAAAATAAACGCCGTCTATCCATGAATGACCTTGTCGATCTGGTGATCTCGCAATGGACCCGCGAATGCCCAGCCCAGGACTTCGCCGCCATGTCCGTCGTCACCCGCGTGTTCCGCCTGAACGCGCTGGCCGCGCGCAACGTGAACCGCAGCTTCCGCAATTACGACCTGCATCAGGGCGAATTCGACGTGCTGGCTACGCTGTACCGCAGCGGCGCCCCCTATGCGCTGAATCCGCAGAAGCTGGTGGAGGCCCTGCTGCTGACCTCCGGCGCGATGACCAACCGGCTCGATCGCCTGGAGCAGGCCGGCCTGCTCACGCGCAGCCCCAACCCGGAAGACCGGCGCGGCGTCATCGTGTCGCTCACGGCCGAGGGCCTGCGCACCATCAAGCTGGTGTTGAAGGACTACCTGAAAGACCTCAATGAACTGCTCGAGCCCCTGTCCGCCAGCGAGCGCAAGCAGCTGGCCGGCCTGCTCAAGAAGCTGCTGATCAAGCAAGACCAGGACACGCCCGGCGGCATCGGCACCTGAACCGAGCCCCTTTTCCGCAGCCGCCCTCCCCTATCCAGATCCATGACTTCCGCTTCCCAGTCCTCCCAGACGCCCGCACTGACCGCGCCCATCATCCTGCTGATGTCGGTGGCCACCGGCCTCGCCGTCGCCAGCAACTACTACGCCCAACCGCTGCTGCACACCATCAGCGAGCAATTCTCGCTGTCCACCGCCACGGCCGGCACTATCGTCACCACCGCGCAACTGAGCTACGCCCTGGGCTTGATGCTGCTGGTGCCGCTGGGCGACATGTTCGAGCGCCGCGGCCTGGTCGTGCTGATGAGTCTGCTGTCTTCGGTCGGCCTGCTGATTTCCGCCTTCGCCCCCAACATTACCGTGCTGATCCTGGGCACCGCGCTGACCGGCATGCTGTCCGTGGTGGCGCAGATCCTGGTGCCCTTCGCCGCGACGCTGGCCGCGCCCCACGAACGGGGCAAGGCCGTGGGCACGGTCATGAGCGGCCTGCTGCTGGGCATCCTGCTGGCCCGCACCGTCGCGGGCGCGCTCGCCGACGTGGGCAGCTGGCGAACGGTGTACTGGGTCGCGGCCATCCTGACGCTGGGCATGTCCGCCGCCCTGTGGCGCCTGCTGCCGCGCCACCAGAGTCCGGCCGGACTGAGCTACCCGCGCCTCCTGGGCTCGATCCTGCGCATGTTCATCGAGGAACCGCTGTTCCGCGCCCGTTCGCTGCTGGGCGGACTGCTGTTCGCGGCCTTCAGCATGTTGTGGACGCCCCTGACCTTCCTCCTGGCCAGCCCGCCGTACCAATACAGCAACACCACCATAGGCCTGTTCGGCCTGGCGGGCGCCGCCGGCGCCTACGCCGCCAACCGCTTCGGCCGTATGGCAGACCGGGGCATGGGTAACCTGGCCACCCGCGTCGGGCTGCTGTTGCTGCTGGGCTCCTGGGGACTGATGGCGTTCGGCCAGATGTCGGTGCTGGCCCTGCTGGCCGGCATCCTGGTGCAGGATCTGGCGATCCAGGGCGTGCACGTCACCAACACCAGCTCCCTCTACCGGCTGCGCCCCGAGGCGCGCAGCCGGCTGACCGCGGGCTACATGACCAGCTACTTCATCGGCGGCGCATCCGGTTCGCTGGTATCGTCCTGGCTGTACGCCCATTTTGGCTGGCCCGGCGTGGTCACGGCGGGCGCCGTCCTCGGGGTGATTACACTGGCTTACGGCGCCCTGGCGCCCAGTGCGCGCATCCCGGAAATGGCTCCGTCCCCTGCCCGCGCCTAGCACCTCCTATAATCAGGGGTTTTGACCGCCTCCGCGCCCACGCGGCGAGGCGGCTCACCCTTTTTTGCCACCGTGCACGAGCCCATGCAGGAACGTTACCTTCCCACTACCGTCGAAGCAGCCGCCCACCAAGACTGGCAGGCCCGCGACGTCTATCTGGTCCATGAACAAGCCAAGAACGCCGACGGCTCCGAAAAGCCGAAGTTCTACGCCTGCTCCATGCTGCCCTACCCCAGCGGCAAGCTGCACATGGGCCACGTGCGCAACTACACCATCAACGACATGATGGCGCGCCAGCTGCGCATGCGCGGCTACAACGTCCTGATGCCCATGGGCTGGGATGCCTTCGGCATGCCGGCGGAAAACGCCGCCATCAAGTCCAAGGTGCCGCCGGCGAAGTGGACGTACGACAACATCGCCTACATGAAGAAGCAGATGAAGGCGATGGGCCTGGCGATCGACTGGTCGCGCGAAATGTGCGCCTGCGATCCCCAGTACTACAAGTGGAACCAGTGGCTGTTCCTCAAGATGCTGGAAAAGGGCGTGGCCTACCGCAAGACCCAGGTCGTCAACTGGGATCCGGTGGACCAGACCGTACTGGCCAATGAACAGGTCATCGACGGCCGCGGCTGGCGTTCGGGCGCGCTGGTCGAGAAGCGCGAAATCCCCGGCTACTACCTGCGCATCACCGATTACGCCGACGAACTGCTGGGCGCGGTCCAGAACGACCTGCCCGGCTGGCCCGAGCGGGTGCGCCTGATGCAGGAAAACTGGATAGGCAAATCCGAGGGCCTGCGCTTCGCCTTCCCGCACCAGATCACCGGCCAGGACGGCCAGCTGATCCAGGACGGCAAGCTGTACGTCTTCACCACCCGCGCCGACACCATCATGGGCGTGACCTTCTGCGCCGTGGCGCCGGAGCACCCCCTGGCCACGCAAGCCGCCTTGTCCAACCCGCAACTGGCCGCGTTCATCGAACAATGCAAGCTGGGCGGCACGACCGAGGCCGAAATGGCCACGCGCGAAAAGGAAGGCATGCCCACGGGCCTCTTCGTCACGCACCCGGTCACGGGCGCCGAGGTCGAGGTCTGGGTCGGCAACTACGTGCTCATGAGCTACGGCGACGGCGCCGTCATGGGCGTGCCGGCGCATGACGAGCGCGATTTCGCCTTCGCCAGGAAGTACGACCTGCCCATCGTCCAGGTCGTAGACGTGGCCGGCAAGGAATACTCCACCGACGCCTGGCAGGAGTGGTACGGCGACAAGCAGGCCGGCCGCACCATCAATTCGGGCAAGTACGACGGCCTCTCGCACAAGGAAGCGGTCGACGCCATCGCCGCCGACCTGGGCGCGCAAGGCCTGGGCGAAAAGCAGACCACCTGGCGCCTGCGCGACTGGGGCATCTCGCGCCAGCGCTATTGGGGCACCCCGATACCCATCATCCATTGCGCGGATTGCGGTCCGGTCCCGGTTCCGGAAAAAGACCTGCCGGTGGTCCTGCCCGACGACCTCATTCCGGACGGCAGCGGCAACCCGCTGACCAAGAACGAGGCCTTCCTGTCCTGCGCCTGCCCCAATTGCGGCAAGCCGGCGCGCCGCGAGACGGACACGATGGACACCTTCGTGGACTCGTCCTGGTATTTCATGCGCTACACCTCGCCGGGCAACGACCGCGCCATGGTCGACGCGCGCAATGACTACTGGATGCCGATGGACCAGTACATCGGCGGCATCGAACACGCGGTGCTCCACCTGCTGTACGCCCGCTTCTGGACCAAGGTCATGCGCGACATGGGCTTGCTCAACTTCGACGAACCCTTCACCAAGCTGCTGTGCCAGGGCATGGTGCTGAACCATATCTACTCGCGCAAGACGCCCCAGGGCGGCATCGAGTATTTCTGGCCGGAAGACGTCGAAAACGTCTACGACGACCGCGGCGCCATTGTCGGCGCCAAGCTGAAGTCGGACGGTTCCGCCATCACCTACGGCGGCGTGGGCACCATGTCCAAGTCCAAGAACAACGGCGTCGATCCGCAATCGCTGATCGACACTCTGGGTGCGGACACGGCCCGCCTGTTCGTCATGTTCGCCAGCCCGCCGGAACAGACCCTCGAATGGTCCGACTCCGGCGTCGAAGGCTCCAACCGCTTCCTGCGCCGCCTCTGGTCCATCAGCTACGGCCAGCGCGAAGCCATCGCGCGCGGCCTGGCCCATGGCGCCGACTGGTCGCAGGCGCCGGCCCCGGTCAAGGATCTGCGCCGCGAAGTCTACGGCCTGCTCAAGCAAGCCGACTACGACTACCAGCGCATCCAGTACAACACCGTCGTGTCCGCGTGCATGAAGATGCTCAACGCCATCGACGACGCCAAGCTGCCCGAAGGAGCGCCCGCGGACGCCGCCTACGCCGAAACGCTGGGCGTGCTGCTGCGCGTGCTGTACCCCGTGGTGCCGCACATCACCTGGCACCTGTGGCGCGACCTGGGCTATGCGCACGAGCTGGGCGACCTGCTCGACGCGCCCTGGCCGCACGTGGACGAGGCGGCGCTGGTCGCCGACGAGATCGAGCTGATGCTCCAGGTCAATGGCAAGCTGCGCGGCTCCATCCGCGTGGCCGCCAAGGCCGCCAAGGAAGACATCGAAAAGCTCGCGGCATCCCAGGAAGAGGTCGCCCGCTTCCTGGAAGGCCGTCCGCCCAAGCGCGTCATCGTGGTTCCGGGCAAACTGGTCAACGTCGTAGGCTGATGAGGTCAAGCATGCACTTCGCCGGGCAACAAACGCATTCCCCCCGCCAGTCCTGGCTGCTGCGCGGCGCCTGCCTGGCGCTGTTCATGCTGCTTTCCGCTTGCGGCTTCGCCTTGCGGGGAGTCACGCCGATGCCGTTCGAGACGCTGTACGTGGGCATTTCTGACACCACGCAGTTCGGCGCCGACGTGCGCCGCGCGCTGCGCGCAGCCTCGCCGGACACCAAGCTCGTGTCCTCTCCCAAGGAGGCCCAGGCCATCCTGCAGCAGGTCAACGAGGTCCGTACCCTGCGGGAAGTCTCGCTGAACGCCCAGGGCCGCGTCGAGGAGTACGAACTCGGCATCAACTACACCTTCCGCCTCATCGACGCCAAGGGCCGCGCCCTGATCCCCGATACGACACTGTCGATCTATCGCGAAATGCCTTACGACGACCAGGTCGTGCAAGCCAAGCAAGGCCAGATCGAAACGCTGTACAAGGCCATGCAGCGCGACCTCGTGTCCCGCCTGCTGCGCCGCATGACCGCGCCGGAAATACGCAAGGCGTTCGAGAACGCAGAACAGCGTGCCGAAGACGGCGAGACCCCGCTATACGACCCGACCGCGCCGGATCAGAAGCGCACGCCCGCGCCGTGGCAGACGCCGTCCACCACAGATCCGGCCATCCTGCGCTAAATGGCACAACCCCTGGACGCGGATCGCCTGGCCGAGCATTTGCAGCGGCCAGGCAACCGCCTGGCGCCGCTCTATACGGTGTCCGGCGACGAACCCCTGCTCGTGACCGAGGCCGTGGACGCCCTGCGCGCCGCGGCCCGCAACGCGGGCTACAGCGAGCGCCTGTCCATGGTGATGGACGCGCGCAGCGACTGGAGTTCGGTCACCGCCGCCACCCAGAGCGTGTCGCTGTTCGGCGACCGCCGCATTCTTGAAATCAAGATCCCGACCGGCAAGCCCGGCAAGTCCGGGGCCGACACCCTGGCCAAGCTGGCCGAACAGGCTGAAAAGCAGGCCGATCCCGACACGCTCGTCCTGATCGCCCTGCCCCGCCTGGACAAGGCCACCCGCGAAAGCCGCTGGGTGCAGGCGCTGAACCGCGGCGGCATGATGGTCGACATCGCCAACATCGAGCGCGGCCGCCTGCCCGCCTGGGTCGGCATGCGCCTGGCGCGCCAGAACCAGCGCGCCGACAGCGCCACGCTGCAATGGATGGCCGACAAGGTGGAAGGCAATCTGCTGGCCGCCCACCAGGAAATCCAGAAACTCGGCCTGCTCTACCCCGAAGGCCAACTGGCCGCGGAGGACGTGGAACGCGCGGTGCTGAACGTGGCGCGCTACGACGTCTTCGGCCTGCGTGACGCCATGCTCGCCGGCGACATCGGCCGCACCATCCGCATGATCGACGGTCTGCGCGCCGAAGGCGAAGCCCTGCCGCTGGTGCTGTGGGCGGTCGGCGAGGAAATCCGCCTGCTGGCCCGCGTCGCGGAAGCCCGGGCCTTGGGCCAGGACGTCAACGGCCTGATGCGCCGCCTGCGCATCTTTGGCGCGCATGAGCGCCTGGCGTTGCAGGCGCTCGGCCGGGTGCAGCCGAACGTGTGGCCCGCCGCCGTGCAGCACGCCCATGAGGTCGACCGCCTGATCAAGGGCCTGTCCGTGCCTGGGCGCCTGTCCGATCCCTGGGAAGAAATGACGCGGCTCGCGTTGCGCGTCGCCGCCGCCGGCGGACGACCGTGAAGGCGGCATAGCCGCCGCCTTCGCCTTCCCTTCCGGCCCTCCCGCTGGAACTCGCCCGGTCTGACGCCCGGATATAAACTGAATCTCCAGGCGGCGCCCGCGCCGCCCCACTTTCATGATCGACGCCGCCATGTCCTCGTCCTCCATCGAACACGCCATGCTCACCCTGGGCGAAAACGCCCGCCGCGCCTCGCGCGCCATGATGCGCGCCAATGGCGCCGCCAAGAACCAGGCGCTGCTGGCCATGGCCGACGCCCTGGCCGCCAGCCACGACGAACTCAAGGCCGCCAACGAGAAAGACCTGGCGGCGGCGCGCAGCAACGGCCTGGAACCGGCCCTGCTGGACCGTCTGACCCTCTCAGACAAGACCCTGGCGCACATGGCCGAGGGCCTGCGCCAGATCGCCGCCCTGCCCGACCCCATCGGCAGCATTACCGCCACCAGCGTGCGCCCCAACGGCATGCGCGTGGCGCAGATGCGCGTGCCGCTGGGCGTGATCGGCATCATTTACGAATCCCGCCCCAACGTGACCATAGACGCCGCTGCGCTATGCCTGAAATCCGGCAACGCCGCCATCCTGCGCGGCGGCAGCGAGGCCCTGCATTCCAATATCGCGCTGGGCCGCGTGGTGCAGGCCGGCCTGGCCGCCGCGGGCCTGCCGCAGGACGCGGTGCAGGTCGTCGCCACGGCCGACCGGGCTGCGGTCGGCAAGCTCATCACCATGACCGAGCATATCGACGTCATCGTGCCGCGCGGCGGCAAGGGCCTGATCGCCCGCCTGTCGCAGGAAGCGCGCGTGCCGCTCATCAAGCACCTGGACGGCAACTGCCACATCTATATCGATGCGGCAGCGGACCCGGACAAGGCGCATGCCATCGCCTTCAACGCCAAGACCTACCGCTATGGCATCTGCGGCGCCATGGAAACCTTGCTGGTCGACGCCGTGGCCGCCGTTTCCATCCTGCCCAGCCTGGCTGCGGCGCTCACCGAGTACGGCGTCGAATTGCGCGGCTGCCCGCGCACGCTGGCTCTGCTGCCGCACGCCAAGCCGGCCACCGAAGAAGATTGGGCCACGGAATACCTCGGCCCCATCCTGGCGGTGCGCATCGTCGATACGCTGGACGACGCGATCGAGCACATCGCGCGCTGGGGCTCTGGCCATACCGACGCCATCGTCACCGAAGATCTGTCCGCCGCGCAGCGCTTCCAGCGCGAGGTCGACTCCAGCTCGGTCTACGTCAACCTGCCGACCTGCTTTGCCGACGGCTTCGAGTACGGCCTGGGCGCCGAGATCGGCATCTCGACCAACCGCCTGCATGCGCGTGGTCCCGTCGGCCTGGAAGGCCTGACCACGCTGAAATGGGTGCTAAGCGGCGAAGGCCAGGTACGCGGCTGACCCTGGGCGCGGCGGCGCGCGAAGACTGACGCGGCCCTGAACACGGGGCCGCGGCAAGCCTTTTACAATACGGTCGGCAATTTTTCGCAGGCTTTCCCATCATCCGAACGCGGCACACCGCGTCTTCCCGAGATCCCCCATGTACTCACCCGCCATGGCCATGGCCTTCAGCCTCTTCCTGCTTTGCTTCTTCACCTGCACGCTTTGCGGCATCGTGCTGTTCTTCAAGCGCAAGCAGATCAACGCCAAGCTGAAGCACCCGTATCTGCAGCACCGCCCGTTCAATCAGTATCCGCTCGCGATCCAGGCGTCCATCATGCTGGATTATTTCTTCCGCTTGATGTTTCCCGACACGCGTTTCTGGCTGATCGGCAACGCCAACGATCTGCTCCCGCACGTTGACCCGAAGAAGACGCCGCTGGCTCTGAAATGGCCCATCGTCGGCTTCTGGGGCTCCTGCTGGCTCGGCCTGATCGCCATGATCGTCCTCTGGATCATGCTGTTTGTAGGAGCTTGAACACATGCAGATCAAGATCGAAGACTACCCAGGCAGCCTCGATGCTGCACGCTACCTGATCGCCGCGCGCGAATCCGGCGTGGCCGGCCCGCGCCTGCCCGCCGACTGCCGGCCGCAATCGCTGAACCAGGCCTTCGCCGTGCAGCAACGCACCGCGCAACTGCTGCTTGAAAAGCATCAGGACGACATCGGCGCCTGGAAGAGTGCGTTGCCCACGCCCGAGAAAAGCGTGGTCGCGCCCATCTACGCCTCGACCGTCGCCTATGCCGAAGCCGGCCCGGTCGCGGCCCGGACCGCAACGGTGCGCATCGAACCCGAGATCGCGTTCGAAATCGCACGGGATCTGCCTGCCCGCCCCCAGCCCTACAGCGAAGCCGAAGTAGACGCGGCCATCGGCGGCGCGCGCCTGGCCCTGGAAGTACTGGGTTGCCGCTATGCCGCTCCGGAACACGCCAGCCTGCCGGAACTGCTGGCCGACCACATGTTCAACCAGGGCTTGGTGCTAGGTCCACGCATCGCCTCGCCGCACGATGCGCCCGGTAGCATGAGCATCACGCTGGCCGTGGACGGCGCCGAAACCGAGCAGCATGCGGGCATCCACCCGAACGACCGCCCCAAGGCGGGGCTGTACTGGCTGGCCAACTTCCTGCGCGAACAAGGCCTGGGGCTGCGCGCCGGCCAGCACGTCATCACCGGTTCCTATGCCGGATTCCTGGACGTGCCCGCCAGCCGCGACCTGGAACTCGCCTACGGCGACCTCGGCATCCTACGCCTGCGCTTCAGCAACCAGGCAGGCAACCAATAACGCCCGGGAACCCTCGCCATGCTCGCCTTGCGCCCCTTTGTCCTCACGGATTTTCCGCTCTTGGCCAGTTGGTTTTCCAGCCTGCCCGAGGTGGTGCAATGGGGCGGCTCGCACCTGTCGTTTCCGCTGGCGCAGGCCGACGCGACCGCCATGCTGGCGGAAGGGCTCAGCACGCCGCCCAGCCGCCGCTGCTGGATGGTCTGCCGCGACGGCTCTCCCATCGGCCATGCACAGCTGGCCTACGACTGGCGCGACGGCAACGCCCGCCTGGGCCGCGTCGCCATTGCGCCGGCCGAGCGCGGCCTGGGCCTGGCCCGTCCCATGGTCGCTCTGCTGATAGACGAAGCGTTTCAGACGCCCGGCATCGAGCGGCTGGAGCTTAATGTCTACATGTTCAATGAACGCGCCATCCGCACTTACGAAGCGCTGGGTTTCACCCTCGAAGGCGTCAGGCGCTCGTCGACGCGGGCGGGCGCGGAACGCTGGGACACCGGCATGATGGGACTGCTGCGCTCGGAATGGCGCAGCGCGCAGCCGGCGTCGCCAGCTGCCTGACTCCGCCCGCCGCAGGCGCGCGGCACGCTAGCGGGCTGGGGGCTCGGCGATGTCGATGGGGGCTGCGGCCGCTTCGATGATTGCACCCACGTCCAGGCACAAATCCTCGCGGTAGCGCCCCGCCACCACCTGCACGCCGACCGGGCTGGCGCCCGCGCCGCTCATGGCGCTGCCCATCGCCACCGACAGGCCCGGCAAGCCCATGAACGGCACGCCGATCTGCGTCATCTGCGCGCGCCAGACGCGCGCGTACGCAGCATCGCCTTGCAGGTCCAGCTTGTCCGGAAACGGCAGTTCGGCCGACACCGGCAGCAGCAGCACGGGATATTCGGCGAAGAACAGCTCCCACAGGCGTGTCAAGGTGGCGCGCCGCGTCAACGTGGCCGAAAAACTGGCGAGGTCGGCGCCAGCTGCCTTGTCGCGCTGGCCGGCCAGCGCCACCAGGGCGCCGCGGTCCCCCTCTTTTTCCGCGGCCGCGACCATGGCTTCGTAACCATCGGCCAGCCACATGCGGATCTGCAGGTCCGCGGCCTCCTGCATCGGCGGCACCGCATCCAGCGTGTCCACCGTCCAGCCTGCCTCGCTGAGCCGGCGCGCGGCCTCCTGCAAGGCCTTGACCACGGCGGGCTGGGTATCCATTCCGTCAGGATTCAGGCACAGCGCGGCCCGGCGCGGCGCCTCGGGCCCCACCAGCGGAGCCGGCACCCACCACGGGTCGCGCGGATCCCGCGCCGCCAGCGCGGCCAGGCCCAGTCTCAGGTCGGCGATGCTGCGCCCCAGCGGGCCGGACACTGCGGTCAGTTGCCCGCCGATGGAGCGCTCCGGCAAGGCCGCGTTGTATGCCGCCACGCGTCCCAGCGACGGCCGCAGGCCGTGCACGCCGCAGGCATAGGCCGGATACCGGATGGAGCCGGCGATATCCGTGCCATGCGCCAGATGCCCGATGCCGGCCGCCACCGCGGCGGCCGCGCCGCCCGACGAGCCGCCGGGCGTGAGCGCCGGATTGCGCGGGTTCAGCGTGTCGCCATGCAGCGCGTTGCCGGTGAACCAGCGCAAGGAAAACGCGGGCGTGTTGGTGCGGCCCAGGATCACGGCCCCCGCGCGCCGCAGATTGTCCACCACCGGGCTGTTCCCGGCGGCGATCACATCCTGCTGCAGGCGCACGCCGTTGGTCGTGGCGTAGCCCGCCTGATCGACGTTGACCTTCACTGTGACGGGCACGCCGGCCAGCGGTCCCGCGTCTTCGCCGCGCGCAAGCATGGCATCCACTTGCGCGGCTTGGGCCAGCACATCTTCCGGCCTATGGTCCACCACCGCATTGATCGCGGAATTGATGGCATCCAGCCGCCCCAACGCGCTTTGCGCGGCCTCGCGGGCGGACACTTCACGCTTGCGGATGCGGGCGGCAAGCTCAACTGCGGACAAACGCCAAAGATCGGACACGCGCGACTCCTGAGTCATGGTTGCGTTGATGGGTCAGGCCAACCTTAGCGCCAGCCGCGTCCGCCCACAAGCCGCCGCGCCCCGGCCTGCGCCTACTGGTCCTCTTCGAAGACCTCGACGATGGCGTCGGCCACGGCGCGCACGCGGGCCGTGCGGTTCAGGTCGCCGTGCATCACCAGCCATAGATCGTAGGGTTCGCTGCGGGCAGGCCAGATGCGCACCAGATCCGGGTACTGGGGCGCCATGTGCGTGGGCACCTGGCCTATGCCCAGGCCCGCCGCGACGGCCTCGATGATCATCAGGCCGGAATTCAACTCGACACCCATGCGTCCGTTGCCCGTGGGCTCGCCGCAGAAGGTATCGGACCAGCCCGGCAGCACCGCCTGCTGGTAGGTCACCAGGGTATGCCCCGCGAAGGCCGTACCCAGCCGCGGCTCGCCATGCGCCTCCAGGTAGGCCTTCGAGGCATACAGCCCGACCTCCTTGCGCGCCAGATGCCGGTGGATCAGGTCGGGATTGTCCGGCCTGATGTTGCGGATCGCCAGATCCGCCTCGCGGCGCGTCAGGTTGCTGAGCTGGATCGCCGTGGACAGCGTGACGCGGATGTCGGGATGGTGGGCATGCACGCGCCGGACCGCCTCCATGACGTAGTAAGTGGCGACGGTTTCCGACGTCGCCACGCGGACCACGCCCGACAGCCGGTGGTCCAGTCCCTGCATCTGGCGCTGCAACTGATCCGCCGCCTGCTCCATGCGCTCCGCCGCCGCGAACGCCAGCTCGCCCGCCGCCGTGGGGACGTATCCGCCCGGGGTGCGCAGGAACAGTCGCGCGTCCAGCGAGGCTTCCAGCGCCGCCAGCCTGCGCCCGGCCGTGGCCTGGTCGACCTGCAGCAGCGCCGCCGCGCCGCGCAGCGTGCCGACCCGATAGATGGCCAGGAAGATCCTGGCGTTGTCCCAGTCCATGACAGCCTTTCGAAGATGCATTTTTGCATGACTATAAAGCAATTATTCTGCTTTTTTGCATCAACCAAAGCGCCTAAGCTTCACTCCTCGAAAGCCGCCGTACGCCTCAACCATGAACTCCGCCTGTCCCAATATCCCCGCGCCCTCGCTGGACGCCAAGCCCGCGGCAGCCGGCCTGCTGCCGCTCGTCACGCTGGCCATCGGCTTCGTCATGGCCATGCTGGACGTGACCGTCGTCAACGTCGCCCTGCCCAGCATCGCGGTCCAGTTCACCGTGCCGCTGACGGATCTGGTCTGGATCGTGGACGGCTACACGCTTACCTTCGCGGCCCTGCTGCTGGTGGCCGGCGCGCTGGCCGACCGCTATGGCGCCAAGACGGTCTATCTGGCCGGCCTGGGCGTCTTCACCCTGGCGTCGCTGCTTTGCGGGCTGGCGCCGGATGCCGACCTGCTGATCCTGGCCCGCATGCTGCAGGGCCTGGGCGCGGCGCTGTTCATGCCCAGTTCCCTCAGCCTGCTGACCCATGCCTACGACGACGAGCAGGTGCGCAACCGCATGCTGGCAGCCTGGTCCGCCATCGTGGCGGTGGCAGGCGCCGCCGGCCCGCTGCTGGGCGGCGTGCTGATCCACCAATTCGGCTGGCGCGGGATCTTTCTCATCAACATCCCGCTGGGACTGGCCGGCTTGTGGCTGGCGCGGCGCCGCATCCAGGCCGCGCCGCGCCGGCCGCGCGCGCTCAATCCGCTAAGCCATCTGCTGGGCGTGATCGCCCTGTCGTCGCTGTGCTTCGTGCTGATCCAGGGCAATGCCTATGGCTGGTCTTCCAGCCTCATCCTGGGCATGGTTGCCCTCTGCCTGGCCGCCGCCGCGCTGTTGGTGCGGCGCGAGCGCCGCCACGCCGAGCCCATCATCCCGCGCGCCCTGTTCGCGACCGCGCAATTCGCGGCCGCCAACGGCGTGGGCTTTCTGATCAATCTTGCCTCCTACGGCCAGCTTTTCCTGCTCAGTCTGTTCCTGCAACAGGCGCGCGGCGCGGACGCCTTGCAGACGGGGCTGCAACTGGTGCCGATGCTGGCGGTATTCTCCATCGGCAACCTGATGTCGGGCCGGATCTCGGCGCGCTGGAACGTGTCGACGGCGCTGCTGGGCGGATTGTCGCTAGCCGCCATCATGAGCAGCATGGGCACTTTCGCTTTCTCGCCGGACATGGCTTACTGGCCGTTTGCCGTCGCCGTCGCGCTGTCCAATCTGGGCGTGGGCATCGCCGTGCCCGCCATGACCAGCGTGGTCATGCAGGCTTCGGGCAAGAGCCACGCGAACAGCGCCGCCGCGGCGCTGAACGCGAACCGCCAATCCGGTGCCCTGGTCGGGGTCGCGCTGATGGGCACCATCCTGCATCTGCTGCCGGACTGGCACGCCAGTCTGCCCGCGGCCTACTGCATCATCGGCGCAAGCTATCTGGCTGCGGTTGCGCTGGTGTGGCGGCATCTGCGCCGCGCCCGCAACGCCTGACCTCCGGCACGAAGACAGCCGCGGAAATCAGGCCGGCTGCCCTCGCCTCGTTCAAGCGGCCGCGAGTATGGCCACGCCGCGCCCCGCGAAGAATTCGTCGAAAACGGCCAGCGGCAATTCGACATCGGCCTGCGTGCCGGGCTCGCCCGAGGGATTGTGGAAGGTCACCGAATCGGGCGTTGCGCGGGTCACCAGCACCAGGTGCCCGCCTTTCCTGGGCGGCTGCCGGTCGGGCCAGCGTATCCAGGGATGCACGGAGGCCATGAAGTAGGCGGCCCGCGACATCAATCCATGCAGTTCGTCCGCGCGCAGATCGACATGCACGCGCGCCGCCAGGCCGAATACCTCGTCCACATAGCGCACGAACGGCGCGTAGATCATGCCATTGATCTGCTCGCCTTCCACGGTATAGGCGCCGTAAGGCAAGCTGCCCCGCGCCAGCTCCAGCGTGGGGTAATGCCGCCTGTCACGTGCCGCCAGCACCATCTTCAGGCAAGCCATGCCGCAAACGTGGCTGGCCCAGCGCCCATACTCGTCCGCATCACGCGCGCCCGAGCCGCGCCAGGCAGGATCATCGACCAGGGCCAGCTTGCCCTGGATGATCTCGCTGGCCAGATGCGCCGACTCCCATTGGCAAAAGTACGGCACGGCCGTTCGATGGGCTGGGGTCGCGTTCATGCGGGATTCCTGGATTCTTGAAGCGGAAGGAAGCCACTATCTTGCCCGCGCCGCCTGCGCGTGGCAACGCGTCGGCGTTTGCTTCACAATGCTCCTATCCGCGCACACAGGAGACCCGCATGTCCACCACTGCCACGTCCAGCCCGCCCGCCATCCGCCGAGTCGCCATCGTGGGCGCCGGCACCATAGGCGCCAGTTGGGCCGCGCTGTTCCTCGCTCGCGGCCTCGAGGTCGTCGTCAGCGATCCGGCCGCCGACGCCGAAGCGCTGACGCGCGCGCGCGTGCAGGCAGCATGGCCCGTGCTGTCAGAACTCGGGCACGTGCTGCCCGGCGCCTCGGCCGAAGCCCTGAGCTTCGAACCGGACCTGGAGGCCGCGCTGGCCGGTGTGGACTTCGTGCAGGAAAACGCGCCCGAGCGCGAAGACTTCAAGACTGCGCTGTTCGCGCGCATGGATGCCGTGCTGCCTGCGCACGCCATCGTCGCGTCCAGCTCGTCCGGTCTCATCATGAGCCGCCTGCAATCGCAGTGCCGCCATGCCTCGCGCTTCGTCATCGGGCATCCGTTCAATCCACCGCACCTGATCCCCCTGGTCGAGGTGGTGGGCGGCACCCAGACCTCGGCCGAGACCATCGATCGCTGCATCGCCTTCTATCGCAGCCTGGGCAAGTACCCCATCCGCCTGAACAAGGAAGTGCCGGGCCACATCGCCAACCGCCTGCAGGCGGCCCTGTGGCGCGAAGCGATACACCTGGCTGCCGAGAACGTGGCCAGCGTCGCCGACATCGACGCCGCCGTGTCGCAAGGGCCCGGCCTGCGCTGGGCTTTGTTCGGTCCGCACATGACCTTCAATCTGGGCGGTGGTGCGGGCGGCCTGGCCAATTTCATGGAGCACCTGCTGGGTCCGGTACAAACCTGGTGGGACGACCTGGGCGCACCCGAGGTCACTCCCGAGCTGCGGCAGCGCCTGATCGAAGGCGTCAACGTCGAAGCAGGCCAGCGCAGCATCGCCGACCTGGTCCAGGCTCGTGACGCCCAACTCACCGCGCTGCTGAAAGTGCTGCAACGCTGAACCGGCAGCAGTCAATGGCAGCAACACGGGGCGAATGCGCCCCATAGCCCATCAAGCCGGCTGACAGTAGCCGGCCATTCCATCGCAGGATTCCTCCGCATGATCTCCGTAACGCATGAAACCGCCCATTCCCGCTACACCACCACCGTTGATGGCGTCTTGTGCGTGCTCGACTACCAGCTGCAAGGCAACACCATGGCCATCACGCACACCGGCGTGCCCAGCCAGGTAGGCGGCCGTGGCATCGCCGCTGCGTTGACCAAGTACGCGCTGGACGACGCGCGCACCCGGGGCTGGAAGGTGCGGCCCTTGTGCTCATACGCCGACGCCTATATCCGCCGCCATCCTGAATACAGCGATCTGCTGGCCTGAGCTTCTTCTGCGTTTCGTACCGTGACCAAGCAATCCAAGCTTCAGGCTGCGGCCTGTCCCTGCGGCGGCCCCAAGCCTTATTCCGAATGCTGCGGCCGCTGGCATGAAGGGCCGCAGGCCATGCAGGCACCCACCGCCGAGACGCTGATGCGCTCGCGCTACAGCGCCTTCGTGCTGGACAAGTTGCCCTATCTATTGGCGACCTGGCACCCGAGCACCCGCCCCGCGTCTCTCGATCCCAATCCGCCCGACCTGAAATGGCTGGGACTGGCAATCAAGCAAACAGGCAGCCAGGACCCTGAGCACGCAACCGTGGAATTCGTCGCCCGCAGCCGACAGGCCGGCCGCGCCCATCGCCTGCATGAACTCAGCCGCTTCGTGCGCGAAGACGGACTATGGTTCTACGTGGACGGCGACCTGTACTGATCCTGGCCCGCACTGACGGACCAGGCCTTCCTCAACCCAGACATCAGAAAAGGCAGACATGAACCAGGATCCTCGCCACACCGAAGCGCTCTTTCACGCTGAACCTGTCGCGGCATTGCGCGCCGACCTCGCGCTCGCATTGCGGGCCGCGGCGGCACATGGCTTGGGGGAAGGCGTCTGCAATCATTTCAGCGTGGCCTTGCCCGGCGATCCGGAGCATTTCCTGCTCAATCCCCGCGGACTCATGTGGCATGAAGTGCAGGCGGAAGACATCGTGCTGATCGATGCCCAAGGCAACAAGCTCGCGGGCCGCCATGCAGTCGAACCCACGGCCATGTTCATCCATGCCGCCATCCACCGCATCGCTGGCAAGGCCTGCGTGCTGCACACGCACATGCCTTACGCCACGGCCTTGACCCTCACCTCCGATCGGGCGCTCGATACCACGCTGTCCCAGAATGCCATGCGCTTTCATGGCCGCTTGGCGGTCGACAAACACTACAACGGCCTGGCTCTGGACGTAAGCGAGGGCGAACGCATCGCGCGCGCGATGCAGGGCGCGGACGTGGTGTTCCTCGCCAACCATGGCGTGGTCGTCTGCGGCGAACGGCTGGACTATGCCTACGACGACCTGTTCTTCCTGGAACGCGCCTGTACCGCCCAGGTGCTGGCGCAATCCACGGGACGCCCGCTGGTGCCCGTCAACCCCGCACTCGCAGCCAAGGTTGCTGCACAGGTGCAAAGCGAACGCCTGCAATCCGAATTATTCTTCGCCGCCTTGCGGCGCCAATTGCCTTAGCCGTCGTTACCGGCGCGCCTGAAAACAAAATCCCTCGCAGGATCTTCCTGCGAGGGATTTTTCATGGGTTGTGGCCCTTGTCATCGCGCGCGCCATCCGGCGCCAC
>NZ_JADIJM010000022.1:0-118738 GCF_017355315.1 Achromobacter sp. SD115
TGGGGCTGCGCTTCGGATGGCTCCGGGGTCCTCGGCTGGCAGTCGCCTAATGCGTTGGTTTCGGACCCCGTTCATGGGCAGATGCCGTGAGCCGGTGGCCGGGCGGAGGGATCCGAAGCGCAGCCCCACCGGGGCGAGCATCGGAATCCCTCAGTCCGGACGCCGGCGACTCAAGAACCCTACCTCACAAAACCGAAGTGCGGTCCGGATTTTCCTCATCCGGAAGTCCTGTGACTCTCACGGATTTTTTTGACAGAACATAAATTTTTTTCTCTTTTCGCAGGCGAGAGTTTGCGAACATGCGTCTAGAGCTTTCAAGCCATAAGAACGCATCGGGAGACAAAAATGTTCTGTAAGCACGCCGCGCGCAAGCGCATCAACATCGTTGCGGCCGCCTTCATCGCGGCCGCCGCGTTCGCCATTCCTGGCCCTGCTTCCGCACAGGCTGCCGACAGCTATCCCAGCAAGCCCATCCGCCTGATCATTCCGTATCCGCCGGGAGGCGCGACCGACGTGATCGGGCGCATCGTGGGCCAGCGCCTGAGCGAAGAGATCGGCGGCCAGGTCGTGATCGAGAACCGGGGCGGCGCAGGCGGCAATATCGGCGCAGCCGAAGTGGCGCGCGCCCAGCCCGATGGCTATACCTTGCTGATGGGAGCGCTGACCTCGCACTCGGTCATGGCGACCCTGGAGAAGGACACGATCCCGTACGATCTGCGCAAGGACTTCGCGCCTGTCGGCGTGGTCGGCTTCGTGCCGCTGGTGGCCGTGGTCAATCCCAAGCTGCCGATCAAATCGCTGGCCGAGCTGGTGAGCTACGCGAAGGCAAATCCCGGCAAACTCAACTTCGCCTCGTCGGGCGCCGGCGCGCCCCAACGCATGGCCATGGAACTGTTCAAGCAGATCGCGGGCGTCAAGATCGAGCACGTGGCTTACCGCGGCAGCGGCCCGGCCATGACGGACCTGGTCGGCGGCCAGGTCGAGACCATGACGGAGACGGTTCCCGCCGCGATCTCCTTCATCAAGTCCGGCCAGTTGCGTCCGCTGGCCGTGCTTACGCCCCAACGCGTCTCGATGCTGCCGGACATTCCCACCGCCGAGGAACAGGGTTTCAGCGGCTTTAACGTCAGTTCGCTCTTTGGCGTGATGGCGCCGGCGGGCACGCCGGCTCCCATCGTCGCCAAGCTCAACAAGGCGCTGACCACGGCGCTGGCCAAGGACGATGCCAAGGCCCAGCTGTTGCAGCAAGGCGTTTATGCCGACGCGCTCGATGTCGAAGCCTCCAAGGCGCGCCTGAACGCGGAAATCGAACAGTGGGCCAAGGTCATCCGCGACGGCGGCATCACCGTGAATTAACTGGAAGCAGCTAGAACAAGATGAGCAAGAAAAACACCGGATCATCGCAGGACCAGGCCGGCGGCCTGCGCAAGGGTCTCACCAGCTACGGCGACAGCGGATTCTCGCTGTTCCTGCGCAAGGCCTTCATCAAGGGCGCGGGCTATACGGACGGCGCGCTGGACCGGCCGGTGATCGGCATCGCCAACACGGGCAGCGCCTACAACCCCTGCCACGGCAATGCGCCGCAGCTGCTGGAGGCCGTCAAGCGCGGCATCATGTTCGCGGGCGGGCTGCCGATGGATTTCCCGACCATCTCCATCCACGAGAGCTTTTCCTTTCCCACCAGCATGTACCTGCGCAACCTCATGTCCATGGACACCGAGGAACTGATACGCGCGCAGCCCATGGACGCGGTGGTGCTCATCGGCGGATGCGACAAGACCGTGCCCGCCCAGCTCATGGGCGCCGCGTCGGCGGATATACCGGCGATCCAGTTGGTGACCGGATCGATGCTGACGGGCTCGCACCGGTCCGAGCGGGTGGGGGCATGCACGGATTGCCGGAGGTACTGGGGCAAGTACCGCGCCGATGAAATCGACGATCAGGAGATCGCCGACGTCAACAACCAGCTCGTTGCCAGCGTGGGTACCTGTTCGGTCATGGGCACGGCAAGCACCATGGCCTGTATCGCCGAAGCGCTGGGCATGACCGTACCCGGCGGCGCCACGCCGCCGGCGGTCACGGCGGACCGGATGCGCATCGCCGAGCTTACGGGCGCGCAAGCGGTCGAGATCGCCAGACAACGCCTGTCCGTCTCGAAGATACTGACCGAGGATTCCTTCGAGAACGCCATGCGCGTGCTGTTGGCCATCGGCGGGTCCACCAACGGCATCATCCATCTCACCGCCATCGCCGGCCGGCTGGGCCTGGACCTGGACTTGCAGGCGCTGGACCGCATGGGGCGCGAGACGCCCGTGCTGGTGGACCTGAAGCCGTCCGGCCAGCACTACATGGAAGACTTCCACAAGGCCGGCGGCATGGCCACGTTGCTGCGCGAACTCAAGCCCCTGTTGAAGCTGGACGCGTTGACCGTGACCGGCAGAACGTTGGGCGAGGAGATCGAGCGCTCGGGGCCGGGCTTTGCGCAAAGCGTGGTCAGGACGCGGCAGAACCCGATCTATCCGCAGGGCGGCATTGCCGTGCTGTCCGGCAATCTGGCTCCCGAAGGCGCCATCATCAAGCAGTCGTCCGCCAATGCCGGGTTGATGGAGCATGAAGGGCGCGCGGTGGTGTTCGAGAACGCCGAGGACCTGGCGAGCCGCATCGATGCCGCCGATCTGGACGTCACGCCGCAGGACATCCTGGTGCTGAAGAACATTGGCCCCAAGGGCGCGCCCGGCATGCCGGAGGCGGGCTATATCCCGATCCCCAAGAAGCTGGCGTCGCAGGGCGTGAAGGACATCATCCGGATCTCGGACGGCCGCATGAGCGGTACCGCTTTCGGCACTATCGTGCTGCACGTCACGCCGGAAGCGGCCATAGGCGGGCCGCTGGCCTACGTCAGGAACGGCGACCGCATACGCCTGAGCGTGAGCCAGCGGGAAATTTCGCTGCTGGTATCGGCGGAAGAGCTGGAACGCCGCCGCCGCGAGCAGCCGGTCACGCCGCCCACGGCCGAGCGCGGCTACAAGAAGCTGTTCCTCGATACGGTGACCCAGGCCGACAAGGGCGTCGATTTCGACTTCTTGCGCGGCGTGCCGGGCAAGTCCAAGTAGGGCTACGGCTTTGCCCGGCGTGCTTCCATGTTGCCGAAGATGGTCCGGGCATCCTGGGAAATCGACGCGGCCATCTTGGCATGATGGCCGCGGGTGTTCCAGATCAAGCCGTTCCTGCGCACTGGCGCGCGGTTGGGCAGCGGGATGCGCGCCACGTCGAGCGACTTCCACATGGAGGACCAGTCCGGAATCAGCGCCACGCCCAGGCCCTCGTGCACCAGGGCGACGATGGCGAGCAGGCCGTCGATTTCCAGGCGCTGCTTGGGCCAGATCTGGTGGTCGCGCAGATAGCGGTCAGCCAGTTGGCCGCCGTAGATGTTCCGGTCATAGCGTATGAAGGGTTGGGTCGACAGCAGCGTGTGGGCGTCCTGGTCCGCAAGATGGGACGGGGCCACCACGACCAGTGGCTCTTCCATGAACGGCTGCCACAGACAGCTCTTGGGCACGGCGAACTGCGGCTCCACCACGATGGCGGCGTCGAGTTCGCCGTTGACCACCTTGCCGCACAGGTCTATGGAACCGCCCGGTGTGACGAACACCGACGCATCCGGATGCCTGCGGTACAGGGACTTGAGGATGGGAGGCAGCACGTTCGTGAGCGCGGACACGAAACAGCCGATGCGGAACTCGCCCGGCTGGTTGCCGTCGATGGCCATGGCGCGCAGATCGCGGAGGTTGCGGATGGCCGCCTTGGTGCCTTCGAGGATGCGCATGCCGCTTTCGGTTGGCCTGACGGAACGTCCCGAGCGCTTTACCAGCGCCACGCCCAGATCCATTTCCAGCGCCTTGATGCGCGCGGCAATGGCGGCCGAGGTCAGATCGAGCTTGCGCGCGGCTTCGGCGAATGAACCTGCCTCGACGACCGCGACGAAGCTCTGCATGCACTTGATGTCCATGATGCGATGGGCTATTGCCCTGAAAGGAGAAACTTCAGGTTGAAGATCGCACGAACTGCTACGAACCCGGCCGCGATGGTTGCAGGCTTATCGCGCCAATTCCCCGTATGTTATAGCGTCGAGGTTGAAATCCATGATGGAGCATGAACTGGCCGCAGCACGCCAGGCAGCAGAAAGTAGCCCTGAGGATCGGGGCGGCAAGTTTCCTCCCTTGCTCAAGATAGGGGTTTTTCCCGAGTCGGTGGAAGCGCAGTTCCGTTCGGTGTTTACCTTGATCGAGGAAGAGGCGCTGCAAAACGATCCGGCGCTGGTGGCCGCGATTGGCGGCATCGTTACGCGCTCGAACTACCGGATTCCCGCCGGGCTCATGGATCGTCTGCCGGGCTTGCGCATTGTCGCCACCAATGGCGTGGGCTACGACGGCATCGCGCTGGACCACGCGCGCTCGAAGAACATCGTCGTGACCAACACCCCGGACGTGTTGAACAAGGCCGTGGCGGAGTTGGCGGTGGGGCTGTTGCTCGCCTTGCTGCGCCGTCTGCCCGCAGCCGACGGTTTTGTGCGCACCGGGGCGTGGCAGGCCTCGCCTTTTCCGCTGGGGACGAGCCTGGCGGGCAAGCGGGTCGGCATCGTCGGCCTGGGGCGCATAGGCAAAGAGATCGTGCAACGGCTCGCGCCGTTTGAAGTGGACCTCAGCTATTTCGGCCGCACGCGCCAGGACGTGCCATGGCGGCACTTCGATTCACTGCCGGCCATGGCCCGCGACGTGGACGTGCTGATCCTGTCATGCCCTGGAGGCGAGGCCACGCGCCACCTCGTTGACGCGACCGTGCTGCGGGCGCTGGGGCCCGAAGGCCTGGTCGTCAACGTCGCCCGCGGCTCGGTCATCAAGGAGGCCGACCTGTGCCATGCGCTGGCCAACGGCATCATTCAGGGCGCCGCGCTCGACGTGTTCGAAAGCGAGCCGCTGGGCGAGAGTCCGCTGCGGCACATGCCCAATGTGATCCTGGCGCCCCATATCGGCAGCGCCACGCATGAGACGCGCCGCCAGATGGCGGAACTGGCAATACGGAATCTGGTGTCGTTTTTCACGACGGGGAGGGCGGTTACGCCGGTGGCATGACCGGCGACGGGCCGGTGCTTGTGGCTTGGCCGCCAGGACGATGCAGCCAGGCGATCGCAGCCGTGATGAGCAGCAGGATCAACGCTGGAACCGGGCTGCCCTCGATCAAAAATGAATGGGCCAGCACGGCGCCGACCATGGTGGCGCTTAACAGCAGTCCGCCGGGGAAGGCTGTCGCGGGGATGAGGACCGCAATCCCGCCGATCACTTCGACGATGCCGGTAGCGATGCGGAACCACTGTCCAAGGCCGATGTGGTCGAATGCCTGAACCATTTCCGGCGCACCCGACAGTTTGGCGGCGGCCGCCGCAAGGAACACGACGGCGGCCAGGATGCGCAGCCCCCGGGAAACGTACTTGAGGGTTTTGGACTGGGCTTGCGGCTGGTCGGCGCTGCTGCGGGATGGCTTCATTGCGGGTAGCCTCGGTATAAGATTGTGACTGAGGCTAGCAATGTAACTATGGTCCAGGTCGTGCACAATACGGCACATCAGGAGAACCCGGTATTATGAATGTGACTGAAAAGCTCCACGCTTTGCACGAGCATGACTGCCAAAAAATCAGTCAGGTGCTGGCGCGCATCGGTGAAAAATGGAGCGTGCTCATCATCATGATTCTGTCTGATGGTCCGCGTCGTTTCACCGAAATCAAGCGCACCATCAATGGCATCTCACAGCGGATGCTGACGCTTTGCCTGCGTGGACTGGAGCGTGACGGCCTCGTCAAGCGCACGGTCTATTCAGTGATGCCGCCGCATGTGGAATATGCGCTGACGCCGCTTGGACGCTCGCTCACCGAACCCGTGACCGCGTTGGGATGCTGGGCCAGTAAACATATTGCCGACATCGACGTGGCCAGGGCGGCCTTCGATGCTCAGGCAGACGCGGCGAGCGAGGCGCCGCCCCGCCGTCGGTAGCGGACGCCGCGCCGGCATGGCTGCCCGCTAGACCCACACCGTCGCGATCAGCAGCGCACAGCCTGCCGTGGCCGTGGCGGCCATGATGGCCGCCAGGCGCAAGGCGATCTTGCGTTCCTGGCGGCCGACGTTGGGGTTGCCGTCATTGGCCGAGCGCAATTGTTCCCAGGTGGATGCGGCACCAGCTTCGCGGCTCTGTATCGCCGACGCGGCATTTGCCGTGGAGCGGGAAATGCCGGTGAGCCGTAGCGCCGGATAGGCCAGCAGCAGCCCCGCCAGGAACAAGGCGCAGGCGCTCAACGCGCCTGCCGTGAAGGCTGAGCTGTCGCGTGCCGCAAACAGGATGATGGCTGTCGCCAGGCCGATGACATTCAAGCCAGCCAATGCTTTCAGCGCCTGGATTCCCCAGGGGCCGGTGGCTTCCTCGGTGAAGTCGCCGACCGACCGCCAGTAAGCGGCGTCATTGGATGCTGCTTGGAAAAAGAAGGCGAGATCCCTGAGGAGCACATCGCCTTGCCGGTTGTCAGGGCTGGTGTCCCGATGCCACTGGGTGGCGAATTTCCTGCTTCGCTCGGCGTCCGCGTGATGCGCGCGGGCCCAGTTTTCCGCCAGACCTACCGCTGCTTCGACGGTAAGCGCCCCTGCGGGGCTTGCACTGTCTTTCATTTTTGTCGTCCCCATATATGGGACATTGTACTAGGCCTGAGTGTCCGGTACTTTGAGGCAGGACAGGCTGGCGCGGCGCGGCGCAGATCAAGGCAAGGCGGTGCCGGGGCGGGGCGCGGTCCGGGAAAAACATACTTCGAGCAAGCTGTTGCTGCGCAGCTTGAGGGTGACGTCCGTACGCCGCCTGCCCAGCGTGGTGGCGGCAAAGAGGCCAAGAGCCAGGCCGCCGAACCAGGCGGGAAGCAAACTCGCCAGATCCCACCCCGTGATGCCGCTGTTGTAGGGTTGCTTGAGTACCTGGACGCTCAGCCCGTGATCGTGGCAGAGCGTCTGCATTGCCGCCACGGTTTCTTCGATGTCGGGGATGTTCTCAAGAAAGAACGGTTCTTGGGCCTGCGTCAACCGGTCAAGTTCGCCAGCAGGCAGGCGGTCCTGGAAGTAGGTGCGTACCGTGGACATAGGGTGGGTTCCTGGTGTGCGCAAATCGTCGTGCGCCGGCTGCGGCGGGGATGAACCGAAAAAAATGCCGGGCTGGGCCAGCTAGTCTATGCCAAATCCGCCCGCTGTTACGGTCGAGATTCTCCGCCTCTGTGTCTGGCGGCCAGTCCATCGGCCCCGCACACTAGTCTGGTCGCCGCGCCGTCCGCGCGGCTTGAAAGGACGTTCCATGCGCTACCGCTATGTCACCGCCGATGTGTTCACCAGCCATGCATATGGCGGCAATCCCTTGGCGGTCGTGTTCGACGCGCAGGGCTTGAGCGCGGCGCAGATGCAGCGCATCGCGCGCGAGTTCAACTATTCCGAAACCAGCTTCGTGCTGCCGCCGCGAGACCGCGCGCATACGGCCTGGGTCCGCATCTTCACGCCTGATCGCGAAGTGCCGTTCGCGGGGCATCCGAATGTAGGCACGGCCGTGGTGCTGGCGCGCGAAATGGCCGCGTCGGGCCTGACCGTGCCGGATGCCTTCGTGTTCGAAGAGGAGGCCGGACTGGTGCGCATTGCGCTGCGGGCGGGCGCAAGCGGCGTGGCCGGCGCCGAGCTGCTTGCGCCGCAACCGCTGTCGCGCGCCAGCGAGGCGCCAGCCGCCGCGGTCGCGCGGGCCTTGAGCCTGGAGCCCGCGGACATCGAGACCTCGGCGCATGCGCCGCAGGTGGCGTCGGTCGGCCTGATCTTCCTGGTGGTGCAGGTGGCCAGCCGCGACGCCTTGCGCCGGGCCATGCCCGACCCGGCAGGCTACGCGGCCCTGCTGCCGCTGGACGGCGCAAAGTCCATCTATGCCTACACCACCGACACGGGTGTGGACCCGGCGGCCGCACGCGCCGACATCCAGGCCCGCATGTTTACCGGACGCATGACCGAAGACCCTGCGACCGGCAGCGCGACGGCGGCCATGACGGCGTTGCGCGCGGCCTTGCGCGGCGATGGCGTATTGCGCCTGCGGGTGGAGCAGGGCGTGGACATGGGGCGCGCCAGCGTGCTGCTGGCCCATGCCGAACCGCGCGCTGACGGCGTGTGGGCGGGCGTGGCGGGCGAGGCCGTGGTGGTCATGGAAGGCACCCTGGCGGCGCCTGATGCGTCTTGAAGTTGGCTGAGCTTCGGCGCCTCGTGTATGTATGCCTGCATGAGCACCTCATTCCGGACCTTTGACGGAGTTCGGAACGGGCGCTTGCGTCGCGATCAGATCGCCACGGTCAGGTACACCGCTTCGCGGCCCACGATGGGCATGCGCGTGGGCATGAAGATGGTGCAGTCGTCGCAGGGCGAACGGATTTCCTCGGTGCCGTTCATGGCGATCAGCTCGCCCTTGGCAAAGGTTTCGAAGCCGATCACCGGACGCGTGAAGCTGAAGTCTTCGGACTTCACCATATGCACTTCGAGCAGGCGGTAGCGCTGTGGCGCGGGCGGGGGCGGCGTGCCGGCGGGCATGTCGATCAGGCCCGTGTGCGCCAGGAAGCGCAGCGTGACGTCCGTGGCCAGCTCGGCGGCGGATTGCGCGAAATGCTGGCCGCATTCGACCACCAGCGAGCCGCTGCTGTCGGAGTGCGGATCGCCATGGCGGCCGTAGCCCATGACCCCTGTGCCGGGGAAGAGGTCGGGCGGCATCACCAGGTGCACCTGTGGCGCGCCGACGGCGCTGGCCAGCGCCGTGTTGCGGTCCATTTCCGTGTAGACCCAGAAGGGCTGCACGGGCGCGCGGGTGGAGTGGATGTCCAGCACGAAGTCCGCGGCGTCGAGCACCGGGCGCAGTTCGCGGGCGCGGCGCAGTTCGGGGCTGTCTTCCGGGCCGTCCAGCATGGCGGCCGACCAGATGCGGTTCAGGTTATGGACGAGCTGGCGATTCTCGTAGGGGTTCTCGATATCGAAGGCTTCATAGGCTTCGACGTGGGCGAAGCTGACGGTGAGCGTGCCGATCTTGGGGCGCACGCCGCTGTCCAGCAGATGGGTCGCAGCGACCATGCCGCAGATTTCGTTGCCATGCGTGATGGCGTTGATCAGCACGTGCGGGCCGGGACGGCCCGACTCGAAGCGGTGCACATAGGGAATGCCGACATTGCCCTCGCGGTAGGCCGCAAGGTCGCGCGGCAGGACTTCCAGGGGAGCGGTGTCGGGTTCGAAGGCGGGATTTTTCATGAGGGTCTGGCCTATTCAGGACGGATGCCGGCGCGGTCGATCAGGTCTTTGTACAACGCCAGGCGCTCGGACATCATGGCGGTGAACTGCTGCGGCGTCTGGTTTTCGGGCGGCAGCGCGCCGGCCTTTTCCAGGGATTGCGGCATGCCGTCCTCGGTGGCGGCGGTGCGCACGGCCGCCAGCAGCTTCTGCACGATGTCGGGCGGCGTGCCGGCGGGCGCAGCCAGGCCGATCCACGACATGGAGTTGAGCACGGGGTAGCCGAGTTCCTCGAAGGTCGGCACGTCGGGCAGGGAGTCCAGGCGCTTGGGTGCGGCCACCGCCAGCGCGCGCATCTTGCCGACCTGGATGTGCGGCAGGAAGGGCGCGAGGTTGTCCAGCGCGAACTGCGCCTGGTCGGAGAGCAGGGCGTTGATCAGCGGTGCGCCGCCACGGTAGGGCACGTGCACGGCCTGCAGCTGCAAGGTGTTCTTCAGCAGTTCGGCGTTGAGCTGGCCCATGCTGCCGATGCCCGCGGTGGCGTAGTGCAGCTGATCGGGGCGCGCCTTCAGCAGCGCGACGAATTCGGCCAGGTTGCGCGCTGGCACGGCGGCATTGGTCACCAGCACATTGGGTGTGCGCGACAGCTGCGAGATGGAAACGAAGTCCTTGATCGGGTCATAGCCGAGATCATTGCGCATCAACGGGTTGGCCAGATGCGAGCTTTGCGAGGACGCGACCAGCGTGTAGCCGTCAGGCGCGGCGCGCGCCACGCGCTTGCTGCCGATGGCGCCGCCGGCGCCGTCGCGGTTTTC
Organism: Achromobacter sp. SD115; assembly: GCF_017355315.1. NCBI lineage: Bacteria > Pseudomonadati > Pseudomonadota > Betaproteobacteria > Burkholderiales > Alcaligenaceae > Achromobacter > Achromobacter sp. SD115. The sequence goes on from NZ_JADIJM010000022.1 coordinate 10,139, forward strand.
GATGATGACGCTGGTACCCAGCGCCTTGCCCAACGCGTCCGCGTACAGCCGGCCGATCAGGTCGACGGAGCCGCCCGCAGGAAAGGGGACGACCAGCGTGATGGGGCGCGAGGGATAGGCGTTGGCGCGTGCGGCCAACGGCAGCAGGGTGGCGCCCAGGCCGGCCAGGACCAGGCTGCGGCGGGCCAAGGACGGCCCCTGGGGGTGATGCTTCATGGAATTCTCGGGTGATGACTGCGGGTTTGGTCTAATTTGCAATGAAGATTGCAAGCTGCAATATAAGATGCAATGTGTGTTGTGAAATTTGGGGTTATCACCTAGGACCCGGGCAAGCATGAATCTGCATCAACGTATCGCCGGCTACGGCCGCAAGCTCAGCAAGAGCGAACAAGTGCTGGTTGAGGAAATGCAGGCGCGCTATCCGCAAAGCCTGCTGGAATCGGCGACGGCGCTGGCCAGGCAGGTCGGCACCAGCGCCTCCACCGTGGTGCGCTTGCTGGCCAAGTTGGGCTACGAAAGCTATGCGCAGGCGCAGATGGAGGCGCGCGCGGAAGTGACGGCGCGCCTGGCCTCGCCCGGCGAACGCGCGGGCGTGGTGGGCGCAGACAAACCTACACCGCGCGCCTGTCTGCACAACGCCTTGCTGCATGACCAGCACAACCTGAAGGAGACCTACGCGTCGATCGACGTGGCGGCCTTCGAGGCGGCGGTGCGGCTGCTGACCCAACGCAAAGGGCGGGTGCATGTGCTGGGACTGCGCCAGGCCGCGCCGCTGGCCAGCCATGTGGCGCTCTACTTGAACCTGTGCCTGCCGTCGGTGAAGCCCATGGTCGCCGCCGGCCCTCTGTTCCTGGAGGACCAACTGCTCTGGATCGACGAGGCCGATGTGCTGCTGGCGTTTACGTTCAGACGCTATTCAGTCGCCGCAGCCAAAGCGGTGCAGTACTTCCGGCAACGCGGCGGCAAGGTGATCCTGGTCACCGACTCCGCGTCGGCGCCCGCCGCCGCCTCCGCTCACCACGTGCTGGTCGCGCGCAGTTCCAGCGCCTCGCCTTTCGATTCTTATACGGCGGCATTCTCGGTTTGCAATGCCTTGCTCGCGGCGGTGGCGCAGCGCAGCAAACAGGCATTGGGCGCGGCGCTCGAGCGCGGCGAAGGCTTGTGGGACGCGCAATGGATACGTCCGCCGCGCGGCTGAAAACAGCAGTCCGAGGCCCGCGGCAAAGGTCCCGGAATGGAGCGGCCGGTAGCCATTTTCGCGGACTTCAAGATGCGTTCGCACTAGCCATACTAGTACGTCATAACTCCTTGAAAACATTGCTTTTCAAGGTCCAATATTTTTGGCATATTGCGGCCGGGAAAACCTCTTTCAGGAGCGAGGAATGGGCGCGTGGCCACAGCGTCATATCGATGGGTTCGAAGTGGAATGCCAGGTCATCCGGCTGGACACAGGCGTGCTGGCGATCGAGGTTGCCGTGTGCCGGAAGGCGGAGGGCGAACTGGAGCGGCGCTGGTCGTTGCCGCGCTTCGTCACCTTCGAGGATCCGGGGATTGCGAGACGCCATGCCGAACTGGTGCTGTCCGGCATCGTGTCGGTGGACGAATCCACCGGCGAACCGCGCTACGGGATCCTGTAGCAGGGATTGGGCGTGCAGGCAGGTTTTGTTTCTTTTCACACAATCGTGTGCTTTGCGCTGGCCGATTTGCCCGGTACAGTGGTAGAGGGTGACAACAAAAAGGAGAGTTCCATGTTTGATACTTTTCCTGTCTTGCGTCGCGCCGGCCTGGCTGCCGCGGCGATCGGTGTAGCCGGCCTGATGTTCACGGGCTGCACCACTACCAGTCCCAAATCCTCCGCTACCGCCACTGAACAGCGCCAGTCCCTGAACAGCGCGGCCGAGGCCACGCTGGGCAAGCTTTATCAAGCTTCGCCCCAGTCCAGGGAGCTGGTCGCGCGTGCCCGCGGCGTGCTGATTTTTCCCGACGTGCTGAGCGGTAGCTTCATCATCGGCGCCGAGCATGGCAAGGGAGTGTTGCGCGTGGGTGGTTCCACTGCCGGCTACTACAGCACCACGGCGGGTTCGGTCGGCTTCCAGGCCGGCGCGCAGTCCAAGGCGATGGTGCTGCTGTTCATGACGGACGAGGCGCTGAACAAGTTCCGCAACAGCAGCGGCTGGACCGTGGGCGCCGATGCCACGGTCGCGGTCGTCAATGTGGGTGCGAACGGCCGCATCGACACGAATACGGCGCAGCAGCCCATCGTCGGTTTCGTGATGAACAACGGCGGCCTGATGGCGGGCGTATCCTTGGCCGGCACCAAGATCTCCAAGCTGGATCTTTGAGCCTGCCGGCAAAGCAAAACGCCGCGGATGTTCTCCGCGGCGTTTTTGTTTTTACGCGTCGTCAGCGTTTCAGCCCATCAGGGAGTCGCCGTTGTTGCGCACCGCGCTCTCGCGCTGCATCTCGGCAGCTTCGATGGCCGGGTCCAGGCCGCGCCAGCGCTTGATGGGGCCGCGGTCCTGCTCGGGTTCCCAGCCGAGCATGCCGTAGCGTGTGATTTCGGTTTCACCGGTTTCGAATTCCACTTCGAAGTAGCCCTGACGATCGGGTAGCGTGCCGCCGGGGAACCATTCGGTTTCAGGCATGGTGTTCTCCTTGCTAGGCGATGGGAGGGGCGCCGGCGCGGGCGCGCAGCCCGCGTGGCGCCTTCATTGTGGAGGGGCGCGGGGGATCCTGCAAGTTGCCGCGGTGCTTCACGCGAGCGGGACCGCGGTGGTGTAGAGCACCTGCTTCAACGCAAAGCTGGAGCGGATGCTGGCCACGCCGGGGATGCGGGTGATGTGTTCGACGATCAGCCGCTCCAGCGCATCCACGTCCGGCACCAGCGCGCGGATCAGGTAGTCGGCGTCGCCTGACATCAGGTAGCACTCCATGATTTCCGGCAGGACGGCGATCTCGCGTTCGAACACGTCCAGCGCCGCCTTGCGCTGCTTGTCCAGCGATATCTGGATGAACACGTTGACCTTCAGGCCCAGCTTGCGGGCGTTCAACAGCGTGACGCGGCGGTCGATCAGGCCTTCGGTTTCGAGCCGGCGCACCCGCGCCAGACAGGGCGAGGCGGACAGGTTCACGCGCGCGGCGAGCTCGACATTGGTCAGCCGCGCATCGCGCTGGAGTTCGTTGAGGATACGGATGTCAGTGGCATCCAGGTTGATTTCCGGCATAAGTCACCCAGTTATGGTCATTCGGCAATCCATCCGTGCTGAGTATGACGGGTAATGCGATCGAATGCGGTCGAATATGCTCGGGTTTACCCTATAGACTATTCCTTCGTTTGGCAATCAGGCCAAAACACGGAATATCCAAGCGGTAGATCGGGCAGTAATGAGTCAGCAGAGCACATTGGGCAGGTTTTTGCCGCTGGTCGGCGCGGTAGCCATCTGGGGCGGCAACTGGCCCGTCATGAAGCTGGGGCTGACGCACATGAGCCCGCTCTGGCTGGCCGCCAGCCGCTTCGGCTCGGCCGCGCTGATCAGCGCGCTGGTGCTGGGCATGCTGGGCCGCCTGCGCCTGCCCACGCGGCAGGAATGGCCGCTGGTGGCGGGCGTGGCGCTGCTGCAGATGGGCGCGTTCACCGCGCTGGCGCTGTGGGCCCTGCAATACGTGGCGCCGGGGCGCGCGTCGGTGATCGCCTATGCCACTTCCATCTGGGTCATTCCGCTGTCCTCGCTGATCCTGAAGGAACGCCTGTCGATGGCGCAATGGCTGGCGACGGCTTTGAGCTATGCCGGCATCGTCGTCATCGTCGCGCCCGCGTTCAGCCCCTGGCAGGCGCACACGGTGATCGGGCTGGCGATGCTGCTGGGCGCCTCCTTCGCCTGGGCCTGCAACATCATCCAGCTGCGCGGCAACCGGCATATCCGCCTGGGCGCGGACATGATTCCCTGGCAGACCGCCATCGCGGCGCTGCCGCTGGCCGCACTGGCATGGCTGCGGGATGGCGCACCCGTCTTTCTGGCCGAGCCGCAAGCATGGCCCGTGATCCTGTACACCGGCCCGCTGGCCACCGCGCTGACCTTCATCGTGGTGCTGGGCATGACGCAGAAGATGCCGCCGGTGGCGACGTCGATCGCCATGCTCTGCGTGCCGGTGATCGGGCTGATCGTGTCGTCTCTGGTGTTCCAGGAGCGCATCTCGGCCGACCTTGCGCTGGGCCTGGCCCTGATCGGCGCCAGCGTGGCGGCCTCGGCCGCGGCGACGCGCCTGAAGCGGCCGCTGGCGCTGCGCCCCTCGTAGCCGTAGTCCATGCAAGCGCGCCCAGCCACGGGACGGAGCATCCGCGCGTTCTAGAATGTCGTGCGCCGGGACCGGTTCCGGCTACTCTTGCGGGCGTGCGGCGGATATGGATTCCTTATATGTGCTGGTCGCGGCGGGCGCCATGGCCGCCGGTTTCGTGCAGGGCCTGTCGGGCTTCGGCTTTGGCATGGTGGCCATGTCGTTCTGGGCCTGGACGATAGATCCGAAGCTCGCCGCCGCCATGGTGGTGTTCGGCTCGCTGACCGGACAACTGCTGGCCGCGTTCAGTGTGCGCCGCGGTTTTGCAACGGCGCGGCTGCTGCCTTTCGTGGCGGGCGGACTGCTGGGCATTCCGCTGGGCGTCAAGCTGTTGCCGTACCTGGATCCGCTGATGTTCAAGGCGCTGGTCGGCGGACTGCTGGCGGTCTGGTGTCCTGTCATGTTGTTCGCGACGCGCTTGCCGCCCGTCACCGCAGGCGGACGATTCGCCGACGGCGTGGTGGGCGCGATGGGCGGCGTCATGGGCGGCATTGGCGGATTCACCGGCGTCATTCCCACCCTGTGGTGCACCTTGCGCCGCTTCGACCGCGACGTGCAGCGCGCGGTGATCCAGAACTTCAATCTGTCGATGCTGGTCGTGACGATGGCGAGCTACATCTACACCGGCGTGGTCACGCGCGACATGCTGCCGCTGTTCGCGGTGATCTTGCCGGCGATGCTGGTGCCGACCTTGTGGGGCACGCGCGTGTATGTGGGCATCAGCGACCTGGCGTTCCGCCGCATCGTGCTGGGCCTGCTCACCGTCTCGGGCGTGGCGCTGCTGGCGTCATCGCTGCCCGGGCTGCTGGCCTAACGTTCTTTACCGGTCGCCAGGACGGGCCTGGCAACATGCTATCGTTGGGTATTCAAGAGAGAATCACCGCATGGCATTGCACCGTTTCGAGAAAGGCGAGTTGGGACATTGGCTGCGCGTCGTGGCCGACAATGGCGAGCCCGGCGCTGCCCAGACTGAAGTGCCCGCGCACGTGGCGCAGGCGCTGGAGACGTTGCGTTGCATTGAAGCCGGCGCCGACGGCCGCTGGCTCATCACCGACAAGGGCAAGCTCTCCCTGCGCATGGAAGAGCCCGGCGCGATCCATTTGCGATAGCGCGGCGCAGCGCGCCGGCTGCAGAATCCGATAATGTCGACAGGCGCCGCGGCGCAGGCCCGCGTGCCGCGTTTCGCTGCGTCTTGATCGTTTGACTTACGAAAATCCCACACAATTTGCGAATGTTTTCGCAGTATGTCGCAGCTTCGCGAGTATTCCGGGGCGCTACGGGAATTTCCTGAGACGGAATGCGCGATTTGGCTGCTTTTCGACGTATCGCGGGCGTCGAGTCGCCAGTAAGATGAACTTGCGTGACGTTTGCAGGTCTATTCATTTGCGCGGGAATCCTGCTCCCGCAACGTCACGCGTGGTTCACGCGTTTAGGTAACCGACTGGGAGGTAGCACATGCAGCATCGTGACCAGGAAGTTCTGATCGACGTTTCCACAGCGGCCATGGATACCGGCGGATATGGCGTACTGCTGACGGTTACGGCCGAGGGCGGCACCGAAGTGGATGCCGCGTTTTCCCACTTGGGCAACTGCGCTTCGTTGGACGAAGCACGCGATCGCGCGGAAGTATTCGCGCAGAACTGGGTAGAGGAAAACATCTTCCGATAGGGCGCTACGCCCTGGACGGAGCTGATTGACGGGACCGGTCTGTGTGAGCATGACGCTTCGGAGAATACTCAACGGTTTGCGGCGAAAATTTCGGTTATCGTTGCTGCTCCAAAATCTGGGGCCCTTATTGGGTATGCGCCGTTCCAAGATGACTGCCGCACAGACCAACTCTTCACTTGCGGAACACATCCGCGCATTACGCCACCATTTTGATTCCGTGGTCCTGCCCCTCTGGATGGGGCAGGGTTTCAATGGCGCGCTCGGTCTGCCTTTTGAATCGCTGGACGCGGCCACCGGCACTGCGCTGCCGGTTGAGCGCTACCGCGCCATGGCTTGCGCGCGCCAGCTCTACGTATTTTCAGAAGCGCCGGGCGTCGCCGCTGGCGCGCATGCCGATCTGCTGTTCGAATCGCTGCGGCGCGTGTTCCGCGACGAGGTTCATGGCGGTTGGCGCTACAGCGTGGATGCCGAGGCGCGTCCGCTGGACGAAACTCAGGACCTGTACACCCATGCCTTTATCGTGCTGGCTTGCGCGGCCTATTTCCGCCGCAGCCGCAACGCGGATGCGCGCAAACTCATGCTGGCCACGTCCTCGACCATCGAGGCGCGTTTCAAGACCGCCGATGGGCTGTATCACGCCGCGCTCAGCGCCGACCTGAGCCAGCCGCTGCGCGCGCCCGCGCAGAATCCCATGATGCATCTGACCGAGGCGTATCTGGCGGCGGCCCAGGTCGCGGAGCCCGCGCTGTACGCGCAGCGCCTGCGCGGCCTGGCGCAAGGCATCAGCCAATTCTTCGTGCACGCGGCCTCGCAATGCATTTCGGAAGCGCGGCAAGGCACGGCCGGCAACCGGCTGGAGCCCGGGCATCAGTTCGAATGGCTGTCGCTGGTGCATGGCTCGGCCGAGGTGTTCGACGGCCTGGACCTGGCGGAATCGCTGCCGCGCGCCGTGCGCTGGTCGCGCCGCCGAGGCGTGGATGCGGGCGGGGTGGTGGCCGCGCTGGACGAGTCCGGCGCCGTCATCGACGACACGCGCCGGATCTGGGCTCAGACCGAGTATCTGCGGGTGCTCGGCGTGCTGGGCGACCTGCCTGCGCTGGGGGCCGGCTTGGCCTTGTTCCGCGCGCGCTTCCTGCACCCGGGGGGCTGGCACGAATGCCTGGATGCGCAAGGGGCGGTGGTGCGCACGGACATGCCTTCGACCTCGCCGTACCACCTGGCGACCTGCCTGTCCGCCATGCCGACCGTTGTTTAATTGTGGCGTTAACAATTATTTTTGGATTTACCGTCACATATCGATAGAAAAGTATTGGTGAAATCCCTTACAATTTGGTTACTATGTTTGTAGGGAAGCATCAATGAGCGTTATGTGCCTGGCTTGCCAACGCATTAACCCTGGGCTCGCTGGCGTTGCGCCGCATGCCCATCTGGGGCATCAAGGCTTTACCAATCCGACACAGAAGGGCCGTGAGGAAAGCCGTGAAGATCATTTCCGCTGCCTGAGTTGCGGGGCGAAATGGCTGCGCGAGACCGACAAGTGGGGCGTGGACCTGGGGTTCAAGCTCGCGCCTTGAGCATTCCGCCGCGTCATGCGAACGGGCTCCTCAGCAGGAGCCCGTTTTCGTTTGGTAATAATTGACCGCCGCCGCGCGAAACCGCATGTTTCGCGCTGGCGCGCTTTCAGTCCGGGCCGGCGGCCAACACGTCCGGGTCGCGCCCGGCGGTTTCCAGCAGCCACTGGCGGAAGCAGGCCAGTGCGTAATGGTCGCGGCGCTGGGCCGGGGCGCACAAGTGGTAGCCGCGGGCGATGCGGATGGGCAGGTCGGGAAACGGAGCCGCCACGCGTCCGGCCTGCAGGTCGTCGCGGACCAGGCAGCGCTGCAGGACGGCGATGCCCATGTCGGCCATGACGGCGCGGACCAGGATGGAAACCTGGTCAAAGCCATTGGCCAGTTGGACCGAGGCGCGCGGCACGCCGGCGGCGCTCAGCCATTGCACCCAGTTGTCCACGCCGTTCGAGTGATACAGCAACGGCTCCCCGAGCAGGCCCGCGGGCGTGTCCCAGAGCCCTTGCGCGCGTCGCGCCGCCAGCCGGCCGGGGTGGCAGATCACGACCATTTCCCGTCCGATCACATAGTCCGCCTGCCAACCCGGCCATTGCTCCGGCATGCCGGACAGGATGCTGGCGTCGGGCGTCGCGCCCGAAAAATCCTCGTTGCGGCGATAGGCCGCGAAGCCTAGCTGGATATCGGGATGGCGCGCGTGAAAGTCGGACAGGCGTGGCACCAGCCAGGCGCTGGCCAGCGTCGGCACCGTGGACAGCGTCAGGCGCAGGCGGCGGTCGTTGGCGCGCAATCCGGCGCTGAGCGCTTCGATTTCCTGCAATGGGCCCTGCGCGCCGTCGTACAGGCGGCGCCCGGTTTCGGTCAGGGTCAGGCCATGGGCGTTGCGATGCATCAGCGGTTGGCCGAAATGCGCTTCCAGGCGCGAGATGGCCCGGCTGACGGCGCCCTGGGTGACACACAGGACCTCCGCGGCACGGGTGAAGCTGCCCAGGCGTGCCGCCGTCACGAAGGCGTGCAGTTCGGACATGGAGGGCGAGTGCAATCGCATCTAGCATGACCATTGGTAATGAAGCCGTGCAATATAGTCGTTTGAAAGGGGACCGTAAAGTTCGGACACTGGCGGCCTTGTCGTTTGACCTTCAACTTCCGGAGTCATCCCCATGTCCCGCCGCCTTCTGGGCCGGTCCGCGCGCTTCGCGCTCGCCGGCATGTTCGCCACGCTGACCTTTGCCGGCATCGCCCAAGCCGCCGACTATCCCGCCCGCCCCATCAAGCTGGTGGTGCCGTTCGCCGCCGGCGGTTCGACCGACATCGTGGCGCGCCTGGTGGCCGAGTACGCCGGCCGCGACCTGAAACAGACCATCGTGGTCGAGAACAAGGCCGGCGCCGGCGGTTCCATGGGCATGGAGCAGGTGGCGCGCGCCACGCCCGATGGCTACACCATCGGCATGGCCACGATGAGCACGCACGGCTCGAACCCGGCCGTGTTCCGCAAGATGAACTACGACCCGGTGAAGGATTTCGTGCCGGTGGCCAATGTGGTCGCGGTACCCAGCATCTTCGCGATCAACCCGGGCCTCCCGGCCAAGAACATGGCCGAATTCGTGGCCCTGGCCAAGAAGCAGCCGGAACGCTACAGCTTCGCCTCGCCGGGCGTGGGGTCGCTGGGCCACGTGAACATCGAGAACTTCATGATGCTGTCCGGCATCAAGCTGCTGCACGTGCCGTATCGCGGCGCGGGTCCTGCGCTCAATGACGTGATGGGCGGGCAGGTGGATGCGATCACCGACAACCTGTCCTCGACCCTGCCGCAGGTGCAGGGCGGCAAGCTGCGCGCGCTGGCCGTGCTGGGCGCCGAACGCTCGCCGCTGTTGCCCGACGTGCCGACCTACATCGAGCTGGGCTACCCCGACATGGGCACGGGCGGCTGGTTCGGCCTGGTGGCGCCCGCCGGCACGCCGCCGGCCGTGATCGAACGCCTGAACAAGGCAGTGCGCGCCGCCCAGGACGACCCGGAATTCCGCAAGAAGGCCGAGGAAGTGGGTGGTACGCTGGTGCGCACCACGCCCCAGGAGTTCGAGGCGCAGATCCAGCAGGCCCTGGCCCGTTATGCCAAGGTTGCCAAGACTGCCAATATTCAGGCTGATTGACGATGACCCACGCCGACTTCGACGCTGTTTCCGTACACGAGCCCACCGGCCCGGCCCTGCCGCTGGTCTGCGATTCGCCGCATAGCGGCGAGCGTTATCCGGACGATTTCGGCGCCGCGGCCACCCTGGCGCAGCTGCGCCAGGGCGAGGACACGCACGTGGACGCGTTGTGGTCGGCGGCGCCGGCCTTGGGCGCGACGCTGATCGCCGCGAACTTTCCGCGCGTCTACATCGACCCCAACCGCACGCTGCAGGATCTGGACCCCGAGCTGCTGGCCCAGCCCTGGCCCGAACCGCTGGACCCGGGCGAAAAGACCCGCCTGGGCAAGGGCTTGATCTGGCGCAGGATGGACCGGACCACGCCGATCTACGATCGCAAGCTGACGCTGGCCGAAGTGCGCCACCGCATCCAGGCGTACTACGAGCCCTACCACGCGGCCCTGTCGCAGGCGATCCAGCAGGTGCGGCAGCGCTTCGGCGCGGTCTGGCACCTGAACCTTCATTCCATGCCCAACGACGCCTACGAGCGCCTGGGCCGCCAGAGCGAGCATCCGCTGGCGGACTTCGTGCTGGGCGACCGCGACGGCACGACCTGCGAGCCTGAGTTCATCGCCCTGATCGAGGCGGCCTTGCGCGGCAAGGGCTATACCGTGGCTCGCAACGACCCATACAAGGGCGTGCAGCTGATCGCGCAGATCGGCCAGCCGGCCTTGAACCGCCATAGCCTGCAGGTGGAAATCCGCCGTCCGCTGTACATGGACGAGGCCACGCGTGAGCGCAATGCGGGCTTCGCGCCGCTGCAGGCCGACCTGTCCGACGTGCTGGAGCAGGTGGCGGCGTACGTGCGCACGCGCCAGGCGGCGCTGGCTTAAGTTTCCCTGCGGCGGGCCGTAGTCGGTAACAAGGAACCGCGCCTTTTTTGGACGCGGCCACACGGAACCGCAATGGCTGAGAAGATCATCAACGGATTTTCGGTGCTCGCGTACGCGACCCAACCCGAGGGGCGCGTGCCACCGCGCGCTTTCATCGAAACGCGGCGGCTGCCGAAGAAGCTGAGCCAGGCCGAACGGGACGCGCAGGCCGCGGCCCAGGCGGACGCGCAAGCGCAACCGGCTGACGCCGCGCCGGCAGACGTGCAGGACGCCGAGCCGGACACCCAGGCCTTCGAGATCTTCATCAGCCGGCGCTTCCGCAGCACGGTCGAGGCCATGTCGGCCGCGCGCAACGCGCTGGACCGCATCAAGCTGGTCGACGAGGACGGTGTTCCGGATCACTTGCCCGAGTAAGCCCTGCCCCTGGGCGGCGGTGCGCCGCCCATATTGTTATCCCGACTTTGTATTTGTCGAACCCCTGAGCGCAGGCCGATGATGCCGCATGGCAAACATCGCCATTCACGGTCTGCTCAAAAGGAAGGTTGATGAATACGAACGTCCATTCCCGCGCCATCTCCACGCGGGGAATCTCGCGCCGCGCGCTGTTGCGCGCGGCAGGCGCCGCGGGCCTTGCCGCGCCGCTGGGCATGCTGGGCTCGCGCGTGCTGGCTGCCAATGCGGCGCCGCGCACTTTCAAGATTGCATGGAGCCAGACCGCGGTCTGCCAGTCGCCTGTGTCGGTGGCGTTGGAGCGCGGCTTCTTCGACAAATACAACCTCAAGGTCGAACGCATCAACTTCAGCGGCTCCACCGATCAGCTGCTGGAGGCGATCGCCACCGGCCACGCCGATGGCGGCATCGGCATGGCGCTGCGCTGGTTGAAGCCGCTGGAGCAGGGCTTCGACGTCAAGCTGGCCGTGGGCACGCATGGCGGCTGCATGCGCTTGCTGACGGCGCAAGACTCGCCGATCCAGAGCGTCAACGATCTGAAGGGACGCCGCGTGGCGGTGTCTGACCAGGCCAGCCCGGTGAAGAACTTCTTCGCGATCCGCGTGGCGCAGTTGGGCATCGAGCCGGAATCGGTGGACTGGCGCCAGTATCCGCAAGACCTGTTTGGCGAGGTCCTGCGCAAGGGCGAGGTCGACGCCATCGCGGGCGATGATCCGTTGATCTACACGCTGCGCGAGGATAACAAGCTGCGCGAGATCGCCACCAACATCGAGGGCGACTACGAGAACCGCACCTGCTGCGTGCTGGGCCTCCGCGGCGACCTGGTACGCAAGGATCCCGAGGCCGCGGCAGCCATTGCGCGCGCGGTGATCGACGCGCAGCGCTGGACCGCTTCCAACCCGGACGAGACCGCGCGCATTTTCGCGCCCTATGTGCCCGGGAAGGTGCCGGCCGAACGCGTGGCCGCGATCCTGCGCAGCCATAGCCACGGGCACGCGTCGACCGGAGCGGCGCTGCGCGAGGAGATCGTGGGCTACGCCAAGGACCTGAAGACAATCAAGGTGCTGAGCGCGGGCCTGGACGTCAACAAGTACGCGCAAGTGGTGGTGCCCAATGTCCTCGGCTGACGTATTGCATGCCCCGGCCGCGGGCGCGAATCCGCCTGCGCGCGACCGGCGCTTGTGGAAGTCTGGCATCGTGGCCGCCGTCCTGTGGGCGGGCGTGGGCGCTGTGACGCTGTCATGGCCGAATGTGGAAGTCGGCTTTTCGTCCTGGGGCTATACGCAAGAATTCGGCGCGGCGGCCTTGGCGCTGGCGTTGCTGCTGTTGCTGGCGGCAGTGCCGGGAGCGGGGCAGTTGCGTGCAGTGCGCGCCTTGCACTGCGCGGGCCCCTGGCTCGCGGCCCTGGCCGTGGCGGTGGGCGCCTGGGAGATCGCGACGGCCAAGCTGGCGCTCCTGCCCAGCCCGTTCTTCGCGCCGCCGCAGTCGCTGATCGAGGTCTACGCCACCGACTACAAACGGCTGGCCGACAGCCTGGCGAACTCGCTGTGGCTGCTGGCCAACGGCTTTCTGCTGGGCGCCGCCGCAGGCTTTCTGACTGGGGTCGCCATCGGCTGGTCGCGCGCCCTGGGCTATTGGGTGCATCCGGTGCTGCGTTTCCTGGGGCCGGTGCCGTCCACGGCCTTGCTGCCGATGGCGTTCTTCTTCTTTCCGTCGAGCTGGTCGGCAGCGGTCTTCCTGATCGCCCTGGCCACCTGGTTTCCGGTCACGGTGCTGACCTGGTCGGGTGTGGCGGGCGTGAACCGAGCGTACTACGACGTGGCGCGCACCATGGGCGCCACTGAATGGTTCCTGGTACTGCGCGTGGCGATTCCGGCGGCCTTGCCGCAGGTATTCGTGGGCCTGTTCATGGGTCTGGGCGCGTCGTTCTCGGTGCTGGTGGCGGCCGAGATGATGGGCGTGAAATCCGGCTTGGGCTGGTATCTGTCATGGGCCCAGGGCTGGGCCTCCTACGCCAATATGTACGGCGCGTTGATTGTGATGGCGCTGGTGTTCTCGGGCCTCATCACCTTGCTGTTCCTGGGACGTGACCGCCTCCTGGCCTGGCAGAAGGGAGTCGTGAAATGGTAGCGGCGGCCGTCTCTGAAAAGCAGAAAGCATCCGGCGCCGCGCTGGCCGTGCGCGGCGTGAACCATCACTTCGACCTGGATGGCGCGGACTTGCCGGTGCTGGACGGCATAGACCTGGACGTGAAGCCGGGCGAGTTCGTGGCCTTGCTGGGGCCCAGCGGCTGCGGCAAGTCCACGCTGCTGCGCCTGGTCGCGGGCCTGGAGCCTCCGGCCGAAGGCGGTCTGCTGGCGGACGGCGAGCCCATCAAGGGACCTTCGCCTTCGCGCATCGTGGTGTTCCAGGATCCCACGCTGTATCCCTGGCGAACGGTCTGGGACAACGTGGCCCTGGGACTGCAGGCGCGTGGGCTGTTGAAGACGCAGCGCAGCCGGGTGGACGAGGCCTTGCAACGCGTGGGTCTGAAGGCGTTCGGCCAGGCCTACCCGCACCAGCTGTCCGGCGGCATGGCGCAGCGCGCCGCGCTGGCGCGCGCGCTGGTCAACGATCCGCGCATCCTGATCCTGGACGAGCCGCTGGGCAAGCTCGACTCGCTGACCCGCATCGCCATGCAGTCCGAACTGGTGGACCTGTGGCAGCGCGAAGGCTACACGGCCTTGCTGGTCACGCACGATGTGGAGGAGGCGCTGTTCATGGCCACGCGCATCGTGGTGCTGAGCGAGCGGCCGGCGCGAATCAAGGACGAGATCGTCAACGACCTGCCGTACCCCAGGCATCGCGGCGATCCGCGCCTGGCGGCCTTGCGCCATCGCGCGCTGGCCTTGCTGGGGTTGGACGCGACGTGGTGAGCATCGCGCGACGCCGGCCGGCGGATGCCGCTCGCGCGGCGCGGCCGGGCCGGCGGCGCATGGCAGCGCTGCTGATAGTTGGGTTCGCCGCGTTGGCGCTGACCCTGGCCGCTGCGGGCTGGCGTTCGCTAGTCCAGGCTCCGGTATTGACGTACTGGCCGTTCGCCTGGCGCTATGACCCGGACCTGCCCGTAAGTCCGCATACCTGGCGCCAGTTGTGGCTGGCGCTGGCGCAGTCGGCGACGGCGTTGGCGCTGTTGTGCGGCGCGCTGTTCGCCAAACGCCGGCGGTTGGCATGGCTGAGCGCCGCCGCCGCGCTGGCGCTGCTGACCGACTGGCCGCGTCCGCAGATGCTGCTGACCGAGGCGCACAGTTCCTCCTATCAGCTTTCACCGCTGCCGTTCTCCGACGCCAACCTGCTGCAAGGCGGGCGGCTGTACCAGGCGCATTGCGCCGCATGCCATGGCGCGGCAGCCGATGGACGGGGCGAGCTTGCGGCCAGCCTGCCAGTGTGGCCCAGCGTGCTGGGACCGGCCCTGTTCCAGAACCGGCTGGAAGGGGAGCTGCACTGGCGCATCGCGCATGGCGGCCAGGAGCCGGCCGGCAAGCCCGCGATGCCCGCGTTCGGCGCAACGCTGACCGCTGGGGAGATATGGCAGGTGCTGGACCATTTGCGTTTGCGGGCCTATGGGGCCGGCGGCGGCAGCGGCATGCCTGCGGTGGCCGCGCCTGTCGTCGAAATCGTCTGCCGTGATGGTCGGGCGACTCGGCTCAGCGGCCTGCGTGGTTTGCCCCTGCGTGTGATGGCCCATGCGCCGGGCGCGCCCGCGGAACCGCAGGATCCGCGGCTGCTTAGCGTGGCGCTGACGCGAGGCGGGGCGCAGGACGTCAATGCGGATTGCGTGGCGGCCGGCGCAGGCGCCTGGAACGCCTATGCGCTGGCAGCGGGCGTGCCGCCTGACGAACTGGCGGGCGCGCAGTTCATGGTCGACCGCCGGGGCTGGCTGCGCGCGCGCCGCCTGCCGGGGGCGGCCCCGGCCTGGACCAGCGCGGACGAGGTGTGCGGGCCGGGAGGGCGGATGGAGGGCACGACGGCCGGCGGGCTGGGCCAACTATTGCAGGCGATGGATCGTGCGCCCATCGCCATTCCGGATGCGCGTCGCGAGCATTAGGCGCGGCGCTTGTCCTAGCACTTAACAACTCCAAGCGAGGTCTGCAACATGAGTACGTTGAACGAGTATCTGGGCCAGAAACGCCAGGCGGTGCTGAGGCGCAACGCGCGCGATCCGCAGACCGTGACGCCTGTGAAATTGCGCGCGCAGGTCAGCGCCGAAGGCCGCAGCGGCGTGCGCCGCATTCGGATCCGCGATCACCAGGTGGTTAGCGACAGCCCTGCCGATTTCGCGGGCTACGACTTGGGGCCGAGTTCGCCCGAGCTATTGCTGGGATCGCTGGGCAGTTGCCTGACGCACATCTTTTTGATCAAAGCGGCAGAACTTGAATTGCCGCTGGAGTCGTTGTTGGTGGAGATAGAAGGGTACCTGGATCCGCGCGGCGGCAAGCCGGGCTATGAGCAGGTGCCGTTCTTTCCACACAACATCCGCTATACCGCGCACATCGTGTCGCCGGCCGACGAGAGCGCAGTGCGCGCCGTGCACGAAGCGGTGGAGCAATGGTGCCCGATCCTGAACCTGCTCAAGCAGCCGCAGCCACTGGAAGGCCGCGTGCAGCACACCCGCTCGGCGGCGCAGTAGGGAAAAAGCCTCAGGTCAGCATGCTGCGCATCAGGATCTCGGTCAGGGCCCGCGTGGGCTTGTTGGGCGCGGGCGCCGAGATCACGATGAATTCCACCTGAGGCAGCGCCGGCAACTGCGCCGCGCCCGCCGGCGCGGCCAGCCCCGCGGTGGATAGATGCGAGGGCTGCACCGTGATGCCCAGGCCGGCGCGGGCGGCGGCCTGGCAGCCCGCGTAGCTGGTACTGGTGCACACGATCTGCCAACTGCGGCCGGCGCGGGCCAGCGCGTCCAGCGTCAGGCTGCGCGTTACGCTAGGCTCGCGCAGCAGGATCAGCGGCAGCGGCTCGCCGGGCGCCACGCGCAGGCCTTCCTTGGCCCGCCACAGCAGGGCTTCCTTGTGCAGGGTCTGGCCGCGGCGGTCGCCCTTGCGGCGCTTGCCTATCATCACGTCCAGGCCGTTGTCGTCCAGCAGCTTGTAGAGCTCGCTGGTGACGCCGATGGTCAGGTCCAGTTCCACTTCGGGGTGGGCCAGCCGGAACGCGGCCAGCACGTCGGGCAGGGGACCCATCGCCAGGTCGTCCGAGGTGCCCAGGCGCACCCGCCCGCGCAGGCGGGGCGCGTCGAACAGGCGCTCGGCCCGTTCGTGCGCGTCCAGGATGATCTGGGCATGCACCAGCAGGCTGCGGCCGTCGCTGGTGAGCGCGAGCGAGTGCGTGTCGCGCTGGAACAGGCGGCGGTTCAGGGCCTGCTCCAGCTGGCGGATGTGCTCGCTGACCGTGGGCTGGGTCAGGCCCAGCCGTCGGGCGGTTTCGGTGAAGCTGGGCGCGGCGGCGGCGGCCGTGAAGGTCTTGAGCCAGAGGGGATTGAGCATGGCGGCCTGGTCATAGAAGATTCCGATGACAGTTAAAGTACCTAGTGGTCTTCACGATGGCAAGAGGCGCGCCTATAGTTTTCCGCAACCTGTACGGAAACCTTTGCCATGCGCCGCTTCCTGCCCGACCAATTCACGCTCATCCTGATCGCCACGGTGGTCTTCGCCAGCTTTTTCCCGGCCGTGGGCCAGGGCGCGGCCTTCATGACCGTGGCCAGCAACATCGCCATTTCGCTGCTGTTCTTCCTGCATGGCGCGCGCCTGTCCACGGATGCCATCGTGGCGGGGGTGAAGGACGTGCGCCTGCATGCGCTGATCCTGGCTTGCACCTTCGTGCTCTTTCCGGCGCTGGGCCTGGGGCTGCGGGCGCTGTTCCCCAATCTGTTGACGCCGTCGCTGTGGCTGGGCGTGCTGTTCGTCTGCACCCTGTCTTCGACCGTGCAGTCGTCGATCGCCTTTACCTCCATGGCGCGCGGCAACGTGCCGGGCGCGATCTGCGCGGCCACGGCGTCCAACCTGCTGGGCACCGTGCTGACGCCGCTGCTGGTGGCGGTGCTGCTGCACCGCCAGGGCGGCGGGCACGGGTTGGCCGATGCCGGCCGCATCCTGCTGCAATTGCTGCTGCCGTTCGCCGTGGGCAGCCTGCTGCGGCCCTGGATCGGCGCCTGGGCCCAGCGCAACAACCGCACGTTGTCGAAAGTGGACCGCAGCTCCATCCTGCTGGCCGTCTACACGGCGTTCAGCGAGGCGGTGGCGCAGGGCATCTGGCACGCGTTCCCGCCGATCGACCTGGCCTCCATGGTGCTGGTCAACGCCTTGCTGCTGGGCACGGTGCTGCTGGTCACGACCTGGGGCAGCCGCAAGCTGGGGCTGTCGAAGGAAAACGAGATCACGCTGGTCTTCTGCGGCTCGAAGAAGTCGCTGGCCTCGGGGATTCCGCTGGCCACCGTGCTGTTCGGCACCTCGCAGATGGGGGTGGTGGTGCTGCCGCTGATGATCTTCCACCAGATGCAGCTGATGGTCTGCGCGGTGCTGGCGCGCCGCTACGCGGAACGGCAGGCGCCGGCTGAAGCCGCGGTGGTGCAAGCTTGAGCGCGAGAAAGTCCGGCCGAGGCGTGCTGCTTCAAAAGCTACTCCGTGATGGGTTCCACACGCTGCCCGACCGAGCGCCAGGCCGCTATTCCGCCCAGCAGATATCAGGAACGGATATGCTTTGCATGAGGGTCTCCGCAAAGACGCAGTGGTTCGGCTGGAATGGCCCCTTATGCCATCGGCATGAGCGGTGGCCAGCGGTGCGTTTCTCCTTGGCACGATTGGCACCAGGCATAAAAGGCGTCGTACATGACCATGCCATGGCCGAGCATGACGTGGTCGTTGGCGTACAAGTGCGACAAGCCCAGCGACAGTGCGTACAGTCCGGCTGACTGTGGTGTCAGGTCCAGGCGCGAGGTGTCGGCGCCGCGAACGATGGTGGCCATTTGCTGCAGCGCCGGGTTGTCCGCCAGCCCGTACTTATCGAGGAAAGCGTCAAAGCTGCAAAACTCTCCAACGTGGGAAAGTTCCACGCCAGGGATGTCATAGGGAATAGCGGCGGTTTCCTTGGCGATGCGTAGAACTTCCCCCGCCGGCACGTAGAGAAATTCTGGCGTTTCGTCGATGAACCGGGCGATTAGCCATGGGCAGGCGATGCGGTCGATCTTGGGCCGTTCACGAGTGATCCATTGCATGATGAACTCCTGGAGAAGCACTTAGTGCAGCAGCGGATAAACCGCCAGGCCGATCATCGCCGCGCCAGCAACGATCATCGGCTCCGAAAGTTTTTTAAAGCACAGCAGCAACAGCACTGCAGCCATTGCCAACAGCAATGTCGGCACATCGACGATCGTGCGCCGGGCGATAACGATGACTGCGCCCACGATGGCGCCGATCGCAGCGGCCGTCACGCCATCAACGAAGGCGAGAATGCCGGGCAGTTTTCCGTACTTCTTGAAGTACGGCGCCGGGATGATGGTGAACAGATAACAAGGCAGAAAGGTGGCCAAGGCCGCCACACCGGCTCCGGGCAAGCCCGCGACCAGGTAGCCGATGAAGCCGACCGTGATGACAACGGGTCCCGGCGTGATCATGGCGACCGCCACTGCATCGACGAACTGCTTGTCATTGAGCCAGTGGAAGTCGGTAACCACGCTGCCGTAGAGAAACGGCACGATGGCCAGCCCGGAGCCGAAGACGAAAGCTCCCGCCTTGGCGAAGAACAATCCGATCTGCCAGAGCAGCGGCCAATCCAGCGTGCTCAGCGTAGCCCCCGCCGGCACGGATACCGCTGCCGCCGCCGACAGATGACCGGACTTTACCCATCTGGGCGGCGCGCGCCAAAACCAGACCAGCAGGCCGGCCGCCAGAAACAGCCAAGCTGTTTCGGATTCGGTGATGACGGTGACGACGGCTAGCGCCAGATAGATGGCCCACAACAGCTTGTCCTTGCCCACGCTCTTGGTAGTGAGCTTGTAGCCACTGATGGCAATGATGCCGATCACCGCAGCGCTCACGCCGTAGAACACGGCTTGCATCCAGGCCAGGCCGCCAAAACGCATATATGCCCACCCCAGGGCAACGACCATGAAGAACGACGGCAGGACGAAGGAGATCCCCACCAGTGTGGCGCCAAGAACGCGGTAATGCACGTAGCCGAGATAAATGGCGAGCTGCGCGGCCAGAGGACCTGGCGCGAGCTGGGCGAGCGCCAAACCTTCCTTGTAGTCGCCGTCGGCGATCCAGCCTCTTCCCTCCACCAGATCGCGGCGCATATAACCGGCCAGGGCAACCGGCCCCCCAAAGCCCAGGGCCCCTAGCCGGATGAAATACCAGACTAGTTGCCTGAGGGTATAGGTTGGTTGCGCGACAAGCGTTGCCGCACTGTCGCAGGCGGATTCTTGGGACGGATTCATGGTTGCGCTCTTGAACAGAGGACAGTCAGGTCTTACGCCCGCCGGAGAAATGGGCGTACAGGGAATCCAGTACGGTGCAGGCTTCGAGCAGCAAAGCATCGTCGTCGGACAGGCGTTTGCGAGCGCCAGCCAGGATGGCTTCAAAGCCCGCCGCTTCCGGCACCGTGGCACCGCCCACGTCGAGCGCATGCACCAGCGTTCCCAACAGCGCGAGGCCGCGATTCTCCTCCAAACCGAAACTGGCAAGCAGGACTTCGAACGACACCCGATCGCCGACGTGCGTGAAAGTGGCGCCGTCGAAATCGAATCCCAGGGCGTCGGCCGGGCAGTCAGCCGGGGTTTCCAGCCACAGAAAGCGCGCGGAAGGGTCAATGAAGCGCTGGATCAGCCACGCGCAGGCAACTCGATCAACCCAGATATGGCGTCGGGTCGCCCAGAGGCGTCCCCGATGGTTCATGGGATCGCGGCGCGCTATGCCGCCCCCCGATGCGTGGGGTTCGCCGGGCGACAGGAGGGATTCGATCGCATTGGCGAAATCGCGCTGCTGCGCCTGCGCGCGGAGCGACGTTTCAGCCGGAAAGAAATCTATGCGGCGCAACGCCTGATAGCTACGTTCGTAGCGGCGCAACAGGCGGTTGAGCTCAGTCGCCTTCAACTCAGCCAGCGTCTGGCGCGCCTGGGCCAGTTCCGCCAGCCAAACATCGTAGTCGGCCGAACGGTCGAACAGGACCCGGAACGAGGCGGACTCGTCATTGTCCTGGGACTGGACCCGCAGCAGCCAAGCCTGACCGCCTTCTTCGCTCGTTTCGGCGGCCAGATCCGTCAGCTGGAGCGCCTGTTCGGCGTGCGCCGGCAGCAGATAGGCTCCATCGCGCAAGGCGGCGCACCCCAACGCCTTGAGCTTGCGCCAGATGCGCATGCGCGCCGTGGCGCCGTTGGTGGGCAGGCTGACGATAAGCAGTAGCCAAGAGGAGGCAAGTGGCGTGTCCATGGGGAGCAGAATATGAAAGCATTGCTATCTCTGCAATCATGTAGATATCGCTACAGACCGATACTCCCTTTCCCCGATCGACGACATGGTTTCCTTAATCATATCCTCCCGGAGGGGATATGATGGCTCCATGAACAAACCCGATCCTCATCATCATCACGATGCCGTCGCCAAGCGCCTCAAGCGAGCAGAAGGCCATTTGCGCAGCATCCTGGCAATGATGGAAGCACATCGTCCCTGTCTTGAATTGGCCCAGCAGTTGCATGCGGTCGAGCGTGCGATTGCCCAGGCCAAGAAGATCCTCATTCAAGACC
This sequence comes from Achromobacter sp. SD115, assembly GCF_017355315.1. Classification (NCBI taxonomy): domain Bacteria; kingdom Pseudomonadati; phylum Pseudomonadota; class Betaproteobacteria; order Burkholderiales; family Alcaligenaceae; genus Achromobacter; species Achromobacter sp. SD115. The sequence goes on from NZ_JADIJM010000022.1 coordinate 30,954, forward strand.
ATATTGACCATTGCTTGCAGGATGCGGTGGGCGAGTTGGACCAGGACAGACAGCGCGTGATAGACGAATTCAAAGAAATCACCAAGTACCTTTAAGAACGCCATCCATGCTGTCGTTTTCCGATTTGATTGCCCAGGGTGCTACGCATGCCTGGCTGTTTATTCCCAGCGCCATCCTGCTGGGCGCTCTACACGGGCTGGAGCCCGGCCACTCCAAGACGATGATGGCGGCGTTCATCGTCGCGATCAGAGGGACCGTGTGGCAGGCTGTGCTGCTTGGAATCACCGCGACCATTTCGCACACCTTGATTGTGTGGGGAATCGGGTTGGGCGGCCTGTACCTCTGGCGCGGAGTCGCTGCGGAGGAACTGGAACCATATTTCCAGCTGGCGTCCGGGGTGATCATCGTGCTGATCGCTGCATGGATGTTTTGGCGGACCTGGCGTGATCAGCATGGCGCAAGCCACGACCATCATCACCATGACCATCGCAATGACCACGGGCATGCCCACAGCCATGCCGTCGCATTCACGGAGCCAGATCAACGCCAGCGTGATCATCGCCATGAAGGGCCGCGAGGACTGGACGTCGCGGGCGTTGGGTATCAGGACGCCCACCAGCTTGCGCACGCCAATGACATCCGGCGGCGCTTCGCCAACCGGAACGTAACCAACTGGCAGATTGCCCTGTTTGGCCTGACCGGCGGGCTTATTCCTTGCCCCGCGGCAATTACGGTGCTCCTGCTGTGCCTGCAATTGAAGGAATTCACGCTCGGAGCGGTGCTGGTGCTGTGCTTCTCGATCGGACTGGCCATCACGCTGGTGACGGTCGGTGCCGTGGCGGCGCTAAGCGTACGCCAAGTCAACAAGCGTGCTCCGTGGTTTAGCGCAGTCGCCCAGCGGGCTCCCTATCTCTCCAGCCTGCTGATCATCGCCGTGGGCATCTATGTGGGAGTGAATGGATGGCTGGGCATGCGGGGCTAGTCGTCGGCCGCGTCTTCCAAAGGACGGATCTTGCCGGCCGGCTGCCAATAGACCGCGCCGTCGCGTTCCTCGACCGCCAGCACGGTCAGGCGGCCATTCTTACAGGGCCCGCCCACGCACAGGCCGGTGTCGGGCTGGTAGGTGGCGCCGTGGCGCGCGCACATGATCAGGTCGCCGGCGCGGGTGAAGAAGCTGCCTTCCCAATCCAGTTCCACGCCCACGTGGGCGCAGCGGTTCAGGTAACCATGCACGCGGTCCTGGTAGCGCACGAAGAACGCGGTGGTCCGGCCTGCGGCGTCGGACACGGGAATCTTCACGCCCAGGCCGCCATTGGCGAGGTCGGAGGAGGCGCAGACGCGGACGGCGGGGGCGGGGGGCGGATCCTGCATGGGTGGCCTGGAATGCAAAAGGGTGCGATGTTCGGACAGGGCGCCGGGCTTGTCAATCCGGCGCGCCGGCCTGGGCGCTTTCCTGCTGCCGGGCCCACATGCCGGCGTAGACGCCGCCGTGCGCCAGCAGTTGCGGATGGCGGCCGCGTTCGACGATGCGGCCCTCGCCCAGCACGATGATCTCGTCCGCGTCCGCCACGGTGGACAGGCGATGGGCGATGATGAGGGTGCTGCGGCCTTGGCTGACTTCGCGCAGATTGGCCTGGATTTCACGTTCGGTATGACTGTCCAGCGCGCTGGTGGCCTCGTCGAACAGGAAGATGGCGGGATTCTTCAGGATGGTGCGGGCGATCGCCACGCGTTGCTTTTCGCCGCCCGACAGCTTCAGCCCGCGTTCGCCGACCATGGTCTGGTAGCCGTCCGGCATGGCCATGATCAGGTCGTGGATGTGCGCCAGGCGCGCCGCCGCCTGGATTTCGCCCTCGGTGGCGCCGGGGCGGCCGTAGCCGATGTTGTAGAGGATGGTGTCGTTGAACAGCACGGTGTCCTGCGGCACGACGCCGATCGCGGCCCGCAGGCTGGCTTGCGTCACCTCGCGCACGTCCTGGCCGTCGATAAGGATGGCGCCGCCATCGGCGTCATAGAAGCGGAACAGCAGGCGCGCGATGGTCGATTTTCCGGCGCCTGACGTGCCGACGACGGCCACGGTCTTGCCGGCCGGGATGGTGAAGCTGACGCCCTTCAGGATGGGCCGGCGCGCGTCGTAGCCGAAATGCACGTCGCGGAATTCCACCTCGCCGCCGGTCACGCGCAGCGGCTGGGCATCGGGCCGGTCGGCCACTTCGCGGTCCTGTCCCAGCAGTTCGAACATGCGCTCCATGTCGATGATGGCCTGCTTGATCTCGCGGTACACGAAGCCGAAGAAGCTCAACGGCTGGTACAGCTGCAGCAGGTAGGTGTTGACCAGGACGAAATCGCCCAGCGTGTAGCGGCCCTCGGCGATGCCGGTGGCGGCCATCCACATGACCAGGGTCAGGCCCACCGAGATGATGGCGGCCTGGCCGACGTTGAGGACGGACAGGCTGACCTGGCTGCGCACGGCGGCGCGCTCGTAGCGGGTGAGCGAGGCGTCGTAGCGGCGGGCTTCGTGCTCCTCGTTGCCGAAGTACTTGACCGTTTCGTAGTTCAGCAGGCTTTCGATGGCCTTGGTGTTGGCCTCGGAGTCGGTTTCGTTCATCTGGCGCCGGAACTTGGCGCGCCATTCCGTGACCAGCAGCGTATACGCCATGTAGAGCGTGACCGTGGCGCCGGTGGCCAGCGCCAGCCAGATGTCGAACATCTTCCACAGCACGATACAGACCAGCCCGATTTCGAAGAAGGTGGGCAAGATGCTGAAGAGCAGGAACGACAGCAAGGTCTGGATGCCCTTGGTGCCGCGTTCGATGGCGCGGTTCAGGCCGCCGGTCTGGCGCGTCAGGTGAAAGCGCAGCGACAGCGCGTGCAGGTGGCGAAAGACCTGCAGCCCGACCGCGCGGATGGCGTGCTGCCCGACCCGGGCGAAGATGGCGTCACGCAGCTCCGAGAACAGCAGCGACAGCACCCGGGCGGTGCCGTAGGCCAGGATCAGGCCCAGCGGCACCGTGACGGCGCCCGGTGCGCCCTTGCCCAATTGGTCGATGGCCTGCTTGTACAGCAGGGGGACATAGACCGTGGCGGCCTTGGCCGCGAACAGGCAGAGCAGGGCCGCGACCACGCGCGCCTTGAGGCCGGTTTCGCCGGGCGGCCAGAGATATGGGAAGAGGGTGCGCAGGGTAGAGAAACCGCCGCGGCGCTCGGGCCGCGTGTCAGGAGCATTCATGGTCAGGGCCGGGAGGGTTATGCATGGGCCGGCGGGCCGTCGGAAGCGCATTATCGGCTACGGGCCGCATTTCTGCCGCGGGGCCGCGCCAGGGGCGGAAATAGCTGCTTTGGCGGGGGGCATTCAAGGAATTGGCGGCCGTGGGGGTATTATCGGCCTCACGGCCCCTGGGATGTGTACACCTCTCCCGGGGGTTTTCAATCCGGCACGGTGACTCGGGCGCAGCCTGGCGGGCCCGTTTTTTTACTATCTCAACCAAGGACGAAGCCTGGCTGCCCCTTGGTTGCGCGACCCGGCGCATATTCGCCGCGCGGACGTCGCGTCGCAAGCTACGGAGGTTCTTATGGCGAAAGTACCCGCAGTGAAATTGAACGACGGCGGCAAGATTCCCCAGCTGGGCCTGGGCGTCTGGCAGGTGCCGAACGATCAGGCGGCCGCAAGCGTGAAAGAGGCGCTGGCGGCCGGCTACCGCTCGGTGGACACGGCGGCCATCTATGGCAACGAGGCTGGCGTGGGCGCGGGCTTGCGCGCGGCTGGCGTGGCGCGCAAGGATCTGTATGTCACGACCAAGCTCTGGAACGACAGGCACGGCTACGACGAAGCCCACAAGGCCATGGACGAGAGCCTGGAAAAACTGGGCCTGGCCTACGTGGACCTGTACCTGATCCATTGGCCCGTGGCTGGCAGCACCAAGTTCGTGGACGCCTGGAAGGCCATGATCGAAATGAAGGAAGACGGCCGCGCGCGTTCGATCGGCGTGTCCAATTTCACCCAGGCCAACCTGGAACGGTTGATCGACGCCTCCGGCGTGACGCCGGCGGTCAATCAGGTCGAACTGCACCCCGGCTTCACCCAGCGCGCGCTGCGGGACTTCCATGCCAGGCACGGCATCGCGACGGAGTCATGGAGCCCCCTGGCCCAGGGCGGCGTGGCGAAGGACAAGGTCATCCTGGACCTGGCGCGGAAGCACGGCAAGTCGCCCGCCCAGGTGACGCTGCGCTGGCACCTGCAGAACGATCTGATCGTGATTCCGAAGTCGGTGACGCCGGCCCGCATCCGCGAGAACATCGATGTCTTCGACTTCGAGCTGTCGGCGGCGGACATGGCTGCCATCGACGGTATCAAGGAAGGCGGACGCCTGGGGCCGGACCCGGAAGTGTTTGGCAAGTAGCCGTATTGCACGCGGGCGGCGCCTGGCGCGCCGCGCGCGCTACGGTTTCAGCGGGAACACCCAATAGCGTGCGATCACCGCCAGCAGGATGGCCAGGGAGGTCCAGGACGCCCAGTGCCAGCCCCCCGTGCCCAGCAGGGCGGCCAGCAGGCCGAACACGCTGAGCACGCCCAGCAGGATCGGGGCGCCCCAGACAAACATGAAACCACGGGCTGTCTTGCTCATGCGGGAGTCCTTTTGGGGATGGCGGCGGCTTGGTGTTTGCGCACGAGTTCGGCGATGCGCGCCTCGGTGGCGCGGCGGCGGGCCAGCCAGAGATAGAGGCCGCTGACCAGGACCACGATCGTGATGACGTCCAGCAGCGCCCAGATGATTTTCAAGGGCAGGCCGCCATAGTCGCCGAAGTGCAGCGGGCGCGAGACTTCCAGCGCGGTCAGGTACCAGGGCATCTTGGCCACGGTGGTCAGTTCGCCGGTCTTGCCGTCCACCAGCACGGGCGTGTTCAGCTTGGAGGTCAGCGGCGTGTCGCCGCGCATCCAGGTGATGTAGTGGTGAGGGCTGCCGAAGGCGTTGCCGGGGAAGGCGATGAACGACACCTCGTTGCCGGGCAGGGCCTTGCGGGCCGTATCGGCGGCGGCATGGGCCGATGCCAGCTCGGTGGGCACGCTCTGGCCCTTGTAGGGTTCCAGGATGCGCACCAGTTCGGTCGATTGCCACAGGCGGAACAGTGGCGTGGATAGTTCGTTGATCACGCCGGTAATGCCCACCACGAAGGCCCAGACCAGCGTCACGATGCCCAGCAGATTGTGCAGGTCCAGCCATTTCAGGCGGGTGGAGCGGGTGGCGCGCACGGTGCCGAATTCCAGCTTCTTCATGAAGGGGCCGTAGAGCACCACGCCGGAAACGATGGCCACGCAGAACAGCAGCCCCATGAAGCCCAGGAACAGCTCGCCGGGCAGCCCCGCGAACAGGTCCACGTGCAGGGCCAGCATGATGCCCATGAAGGAAAACTTGTCCTGCGTGTAGAGCGGGCCGTCCAGCAGCACGTCGCCGGTGCGCGCGTCCATGCGCACGGCATGGCCGGACACCTGGCCGTCGCCGGGCGTTTTCGCCATGCCCACATAGACTTGCGGCTCGTCGGGGTCGAAGAACAGGTAGTCGACGACTTCGCCCGGATACATGGCGCGGGCGCTGTCGACCAACTGGTCGAGGTTGGCGCGAGGGGTCGAGGCCGGCACGTCGGACAGCGGCTTGCCATCGTCGAGCCAGTGTTCGATCTCGTGGTGGAACACCAGAGGCAAACCGGTAAGACAGATGATGAGCAGGAAGATCGTGCAGACCAGGCTGGTCCATTTGTGGACCAGGTACCAGGTTTTGATGGTGGACGCGGCAGTCATGGGGAGGGCGGTGCCCTTGCAGGCGCGGGTTGGAGAAAACTGAATATTATCGCGAATAATATCGATTCTCGTAACCAAATTTTGACCACAGCCTTGCTAGGGGGGGCAGTCGGGTGGGCTTGAAAGCGGGTTAAAAAGAGGGATCCAGCACCAACCCAGTGGCAGTCCTGATCATCATGGAGCAGCGTTTTCTCAAAGTTCCGCGCAACCCGCTAGGCCGCGATTTCGCGGTGGGCGATTTGCATGGGCATTTTTCCCGCCTGCAGGAAAGCCTGGACCAACTGGGCTTCGATCCGTCCCGGGATCGATTGTTTTCCGTCGGCGACCTGGTGGACCGCGGCCCGGAAAGCGAGGCCGCGCTGGAGTGGCTGGCCCGGCCCTGGTTCCATGCGGTGCAGGGCAATCACGAGGATTACGCGATCCGCCACGTGCGCACCGGGCAGGTGGACGTGGACAACTGGCGCGGCTACGGCGGCGGCTGGTTCCTGGACCTGCCCCGGGATCGGCAGCAGGTGTTCGCCGAGGCCTTCGCGCAATTGCCCATCGCCATCGAGGTCGAAACCCTGGACGGCGCGGTGGGGCTGCTGCATGCCGATTGCCCGGTGCTGTTCTGGCCGCGGCTGGAATCAGCCTTGCAAGACCGCTACCGGCGCACCAGCGCCGCCTGTCAGTGGTCGCGCGACCGCCTGCGGCAGATGGACCGCACCGGCATCCGCGGCGTGCGGGCGGTGGTGGCGGGGCATACGCCGGTGCCGGCGCCGCTGCTATTGGGCAACGTCTATCACATCGACACCGAGGGCTGGAAGTCCGGCTATTTCACCTTCCTGGACCTGGAATCCCTGCGGGCCTGGCCGCGCGAGGTCGTGACCGAACTCGCGGAGCAGGAATAGCAGGCTTGAATTCCCGGCGGCTGGCGCCGGGAACGCTCACAGCGGCCGGGCGGCCACCGGTCCGGCGCCGCTGACGGCGCTGGCGCGGGCAGGGGTGTCGGCGTCCACGCGCGGCACGGGGATGGGCGGGATGACAGGCGCGTTGCCGGCCGGTGCGCCGCCTGCGGGCGCCACGGGGACGGGCAGGGCGACTGGCGGTTGGCCAGCGCTGCTCTGCGGCACGGCGCCGCTGGGCGGCAAGGGCTTGACCGAAGTGTCCACGCCGTCCGTCGAACGGTTGTTGTTCAGGAAATCGGTCAGCGCATCGCCCGAGGACAGGTCCAGCGAGGCCACGGCCTGGCCCGGCGGGAATTCCGAGAAATAGTATTCGCCGTTGTCCACGAGCAGGCCGTCCGGCCGCGGCGCGGGCTTGGTTTCGGGCACGCCCTTCAAGGCCGGCTGCATGTAGTCCAGCCAGGTGCTCAGGGCCAGGCCGCTGCCGAATTCGTTGGTGCCCAGCGACTTGGGCTGGTCAAAGCCCATCCAGACCGTGGTGGCCAGGCCGGACGTGAAGCCCGAGAACCAGACGTCCACGGCCTCGTTGGTGGTACCGGTCTTGCCGCCGATGTCGTTGCGCTTGAGCACCTGGTGCGCGCGGGCGGCGGTGCCGCTGACCGTGACGCCGCGCAGGATGTCGTCCATGACCCAGGCGGTGCGGGGATCGATGGCGCGCGCCTGCTCGTCGCCGGCAACCACCGGCTGCGCCTTCATCAACACGTTGCCTGAGCGGTCCGTGACGTGGTCGACCAGGTAGGGGGTGACGCGGTAGCCGCCGTTGGCGAATACGCTGTAGCCGTTGACCACCTGCAGCGGCGTGGCACCGCCCGCGCCCAGCGCCAGCGGCAGCACGGCAGGCCAGCGCGACTTGTCGAAGCCGAAGCGGGTCAGGTAGTCCTGCGCATACTGCGGCGAGATGGCCTGCAGGATGCGGATCGAGACCATGTTCTTGGAGCGCATGAGGCCCTGGCGCAGGGTCAGCATGGGCTCGTACTTGTTGCCGTCGTTCTTGGGCTGCCAGGCCTTGGAGCCGGTCTGCTCCGCGGTCAGCATGAAGGGCTGGTCGGAGATCTGCGTGGCCGGGGTCAGGCCGCGTTCCAGCGCCGCGGCGTAGACGAAGGGCTTGATGTTGGAGCCGGGCTGGCGCCAGGCCTGCGTCACGCGGTTGAAGCCGCCGCGGTTGTAGTCGAAGCCGCCGATCATGGCGCGGATGGCGCCGTCCTGGGGCACCATCGAGACCAGCGCCGCCTGCAACGTCGGCATGTTGATGATTTCCCAGCTGTCGCCGTTCTTGTGGATGTAGACCACCGAACCGCGGCGCAGGCGCTGGCTGTCGCTGGCCTTGGGGTTGAGCGCGCGGGCCACCACTGCCAGCGCCTTCTTGTCACTGATGGTGATGATGTCGCGGGCGCTGCGCGCCAGCGTTACTTCGGTGGGGCTGGCGGCCAGCACCACGGCGGTCAGCAGGTCTTCGCTGTCAGGCGTCTTTTCCTGCACGCCGTCCAGGATTTCATCCAGCGCGGCCGCGTCCTGCTCGACGCCGTCGGGCAGGTCGATCTGGTCTTCCGGCCCGGGATACACGGCGCGGCGGGTGTAGTCCATGACGCCGTCGCGCACGGCGCGGTAGGCGGCTTCCTGGTCCTTGGAATCGATGGTGGTGTAGACATCGATGCCCTTGGAGTAGGTCTGTTCCTGGAACACGCCGTACATCAGTTGGCGCGCCAGTTCGGCCGGGTAGTCGCCATGGATGGCGAAGCCGCGCGCGCTGGCGCCGTCCGCGCCGCGGATCGTAAGGCGCTGTTTGAGCGCTTCATCGGCCTGTTCGGGCGTGAGGTAGCCCAACGTTTTCATGCGGCCCAACACGTAGTGTTGGCGGATCTCGGCGCGCGGGAAATTGGTGATGGGGTTGAAGCGCGACGGCGCCTTGGGGATGCCGGCGAGCATCGCGGCCTCGGCCGGCGTCACTTCCGACAAGGGCTTGCCGAGATAGGTGCGCGAGGCGGCCGCGAAACCATAGGCGCGGTGGCCCAGGTAGATCTGGTTCATGTAGAGCTCAAGGATCTGGTCCTTGGAAAGCTCGGATTCGATCTTGAAAGTGAGCAGCAGCTCGTAGAACTTGCGCGAATAGGTCTTTTCCGACGACAGGTAGAAGTTGCGCGCCACCTGCATCGTGATGGTGCTGCCGCCCTGGCTCTTGGAACCCTTGACGAGGTTGGTCAGCACCGCGCGCGCCACGCCCATCCAGTCGACCCCGCCGTGGCTGTAGAAACGGTCGTCCTCGGCCGCCAGCACCGCCTGGCGCATCACGGGCGGGATCTCGTCAAAGCGCAGTACGTTGCGGTGTTCTTCGCCGTATTCGCCGATCAGCACCTTGTCCGCCGTATAGATGCGCAGCGGCACCCGCGGGCGGTAGTCCGTCATGGCGTGCAGGTCGGGCAGGCTGGGCCAGGCCAGGGCCAACGCCAGGCCGAGCGCGATGCCGCCGCACACGGCGGCGCCGCCGGCGGCTACGCCAGCCTTGATCAGGATTCGTTTCCAGGGGAGGCCCGGTTTGCCGCCCGGGGTGGCGGAGGATTGCTGGGGGGTGCTCATTGCAGGCGATTCTAGGGCAGAACGCTATAGACCGCCCAGGGAGCAATAAGGTTTCGGTAACCAAACTTGCCCGGGGGGCGGAAGCAGCGTAAACGCCGGGGGAATTCAGGGACGGGTTCTAGCATACGCCGGGCGCGGCTTTGTCGCGGTGCTGCGCTGCGGGAACGCACTGAAATGTATTGCGGGCCGTGACAAACGGCAAGTCCGGTTGCACGCGTCAGCCGCTTTTCAGTCAGCCGTTCCTCAGTCAGCTGTTCTTCAGGTAACCCTGAGGTGGGGCGCCCAGCGCCCGGTGGAACATTGCCGAGAAGGCGCTGGCGCTGCGGTAGCCCAGGTCGGAGGCGATGCGCGCGACCGGCACGCCCTGCGACAGCCGGCATACCGCCTCGGCCAGCCGGACCTGCTGCACCCATTGCCGGTAGTTCAGCCCGAGCTCTGCCTGGAACAGCCGGATCAGCGTGCGGGCGCTGGCGCCGACTTCGTCGCCCCAGTCCTCGATGCCGCGCTGCAGCCCGGGGTCGTCCAGGATCGCCGCGCAGATGGTCTGCAGGCGGCGGTCGCGCGGCCAGGGGATCTGCAGCGGCGCGACGCGCGCGGCGGCCAGCTCGGACAGGACCAGGGCGGCGATCTGCTCCGCCCGGCCGCCCAGCGGGTACTCGATGGGTTCGGCGGTCAGCGCCAGGATCAGTTCGCGCAGCAGGCCGCTGACCTCGACCACCTGGCATTGCGGCCAGTAGCCGCAGGCGGTCTCCGCTTCGAGGTAGAGCGAGCGCATGGACACGGCGCCCACCATGTCGACGCCATGCGGCACGCCCGCCGGCACCCATAGCGCGCGCAGCGGCGGCAGGGCCCAGAAGCCGCTGGGCGTGGTGACGCGCATCACGCCTTCGACCGCGTAGACCAGCTGGGCGCGCGGGTGGGAATGGGTGCCCGTCCGGGTGCCGGGCGGGAATTCCTTGGCCATGGCCGTCACCGCGCGCGGCCGGTGCTGGTAGTCCTGCGGATTGACGCTGCGGGTGGGGTCGGTCAAAAGCAGTCGGGCGGGCATGCGTGTCACTTCCGGCGTAAGGATGAGAGAGGCGGCTCAAGAGCGGTTTCCGTATTTTGTCACTTAAACGACGGAAATTGGCATATGGGATCCGGCCCGGATTCCTACACTGGCAGCAGGTCCCGGCACGGTGCCGGGCATGCTCATCCCCTTATTCGCGTCCGTCGCTCATGAATCCACCCCAGAACCCTGCCGCCGGCATCGCCGACGCCAACACGGCCCCGCCGCCAGCCGCCTCGTCGGATCCGTCCACCGCTTTCAAGGTGCTGGGCGCGATCAGCGTGGCGCACCTGATGAACGACATGATCCAGTCGATCCTGTTGGCCATCTATCCCATGCTGAAGGACTCGTTCAGCCTGTCGTTCGCGCAGATCGGCCTGATCACGCTGGTCTACCAGCTTGCGGCCTCGCTGCTGCAGCCCTTCATCGGTTTCTACACGGACCGCAATCCCAAGCCGTATTCGCTGCCGGTGGGCATGGGCTTCACCCTGGTGGGGCTGCTGCTGCTGTCGATGGCGCCGTCGTTCGGTTGGCTGCTGGTGGCCGCCGTGCTGGTGGGCACGGGTTCGTCGGTGTTCCATCCGGAATCTTCGCGGGTGGCGCGCATGGCGTCCGGCGGGCGCCACGGCCTGGCGCAGTCGCTGTTCCAGGTGGGCGGCAACGTGGGCTCGGCGCTGGGGCCGCTGCTGGCCGCGCTCTTCATCATTCCGCACGGACAGCGCAGCGTGGCCTGGTTCTCGCTGGCGGCGCTGTTCGGCATTGTGGTGCTGACCGGCATCGGCCGCTGGTACAGCGCCAACCGCGTCCGGCTCAAGCCGCGCGCGCGGCGCGAGGGGGCCGGCCACGGGCTGTCGCGCAACCAGGTGCTGGGCGCGCTGGCGGTGTTGGGCGTGCTGGTGTTCTCCAAGTATTTCTACCTGGCCAGCCTGAACAGTTACTTCACTTTCTACCTGATCGACAAGTTCGCGCTGTCGGTGCGCGAGGCGCAGCTCTACCTGTTCCTGTTCCTGGCCGCGGTGGCGGTGGGCACGGTAGTGGGCGGCCCGGTTGGCGACCGCATCGGCCGCAAGATCGTGATCTGGGTGTCGATCCTGGGCGTGGCGCCGTTCACGCTGCTTTTGCCCTACATGAACCTGTTCTGGACGGGCGTGCTGGTGGTGATCATCGGCATGGTGCTGGCCTCGGCTTTCTCGGCCATCGTGGTCTACGCCCAGGAGCTGGTGCCGGGCAAGGTGGGGATGATCGCCGGCCTGTTCTTCGGCTTCGCTTTCGGCATGGGCGGCGTGGGCGCCGCGGCGCTGGGCAAGCTGGCCGACGCGACCAGCATAGGCTACGTGTACCAGGTCTGCGCCTATCTGCCCTTGCTGGGCGTGGTGGCGATCCTGTTGCCGAATGTGGAGAAGGCGCGCCGCTGAGCGCGGGCGCCAGGCCGGGTAGCGGGAAGGCCGCGCGCGGCGCCCGCTATCCCGTAGCGGGGGGGAGTCAGCCCGCCCGCAAGGCGCTCAGGTGAGGGCGGCCCATTTCGATGCCGGTGATGTCTCCGCTCGCGCCGTGGTGGATGATGCAGGTATGCGCCGACCTCACCTGCATCAACTGCGCCGGACTGATCGCGAAGCTGCTTGCCACGCGGCGGTCGCCCACCGGCTTGATCGGCTTGCGGCGGTCGCGGCCGGCGAACTTGCGGTGGTTGTAGACGGCCCAGGCCACCAGCACGCCGGCGTTGACCAGCGCCAGCAGGGCATAGCCCCACAGCGTGTGCACGGTGGGCAGGAACACCGGCCACAGCGAGACATCGGGGCCGCCCGCGGCGGCGCGCAGGATCGCCAGAATGCCGGCGCCGAACAGATACACGAAGGCGAACCAGCCGATGGCGGTCAGGACCAGGTCGAACAGATAGCCTGCGCGGGAACGTTGCGTGGTGATGATCATGACGTTGCGTCCGGTGATTTGATGCCCCGGTCCGGGCTGGTCCAGCGCGCGCGGCGGGCCTGCTTGCGGAGCATGACTTTGGGGAAGCTGACCAGGGTGGTGAACAGGCTCACCATCCAGAAGGCCAGCGGATACCAGATGACCCAGTACAGCGAGCGGGCGAGGCCCGGCTCGTAGCGGCGGTCGATCAGGATGCTGACGACGAACTGCAGCAGGCAGACCACCGCCAGCATCATGCCGGTGAAGGCGGGCGGCATCAGGCTGGCGATCTGCATGTTGTTGGGCAGCGTGATCACCTGGCTGAGGGCCCACAGCAGCACCGACACGCCAAAGGCGAAGGCCCAGGCGGTGGACAGGCAGAACTCGGCCATCAGCGGCCACAGGCGGCGATGGCGCCAGACCCAGATGGAGCGCAGGTTCTTCAGGAAGACCTCGGCGCCGCCCTGGGCCCAACGCAGCCGCTGCTTCCACAGTCCGCGCAGGGTTTCGGGCATCAGGATCCAGCACAGGCCGCGCGGCTCGTAGAAGATCGACCAGTGGTCGCGTTGCAGCTTCCAGCTGATGTCGATGTCCTCGGTGATCATGTCCAGGCTCCAGTAGCCCACGCGGTCCAGCGCCGCGCGCCGGAAGGCGGCGACCACGCCGGACACCGTGAACACCTGGCCGTAGACGCGCTGGGTGCGCTTGATCAGGCCGATGATGGACGAGAACTCACCCACCTGGATGCGCCCGATCATGGTGGAGCGGGTGCGGATGCGCGGGTTGCCCGTGACGGCGCCCACGCGCGGATTGTCGATCAGCGGCGCCACCAGGTAGGCGGCCGCGTCCGGGTCCAGCATGGCGTCGCCGTCGATGCAGACCAGGTATTCGCTGCGCGCGGCCATGGCGCCCATGCGCAGCGCCATGGCCTTGCCCTGGTTCTGCGCCAGGTGCACCACGCGCAGCCGCGGATGGGCGGCGGCCATGCGGTCCAGCATTGCGGCGGTGCCGTCGCTGGAGCCGTCATTGATGGCGATGACCTCGATGTGCGGATAGTTCTGGCCCAGCGCCGCCAGCAGCGTCTCTTCGCCGTTGTCGGCCTCGTTGTAGCAGGGCACCAGGATGGACACCAGCGGATTGCCGGCCAGGGCCGGCGGCTGGCTGTCCTTGCCCCATTTCCAGTGCCGCTCCCAATGCCACCAGAAATAGATGCCGCCGGCCATCCACATGCCGGACATGAACAGCGGATAGAAGAACACGAAGCCCAGCAGCGCCTCGCCGGTCAGCATCAGGGTGAAGCCGAAGGGCGCGCCAAGCACCGCGCAGAGAATCAGCAGAGCAATCAGACGGTCTATCATCGGAGGGGATACCAGGCTTCGGAAATGGCGGGCCGGATGCCTTGCAGCCGGGGCTGGTCTTGCGAGAAATCGTCGGGGTAGTAGCCGAAACTGCGCGAGCCGCGCAGCTGCAGCCGCTTCATCCAGCCGGCCAGCACGGCCGTGTCGACCGGCGTGGCTTCTGGGCGGCCGGGGCCGGTGCGCCAATCGCGCGCCTGCAGTTCGAACACGGTCCTGTCCAGCGCGCCGGGGCGCTGCGCGACGGTGTCGACCAGCCGGTCCAGCCAGGCGTTTTCCTTGCCTGCCGGCACGTTCTCCATCAGCGGCATCGCCATCGGCGCGGTCCAGTCGTAGGCGCCCAGGAAGTCGTCCAGGTTCTGCGCGAACCAGGTTTCGCTGCCGGGGTTCAGGATGGGTTCGGCGAAGATGTTGCGGGCGGTCTTGATCTGCGGGCCGCGCACCGCGCGCACCCGTTGCGTCAGTTCCGCGGTGAAGTCCACCAGCGCGCGGCTCTTGTAGCGGGTCCAGCGTTGCAGGGTGTCGGGATCCGCGCGCAATTCGGCGATGCTGCCTGGCAGGCCCGCGGCCCGGTAGGCGGCCAGCGCGCCGGGGCTGGCGTCCTCGAAGTCCGACAGCAGCGCGTCGTCGTGGAACAGGATGCCGTCGAAGATCGCGTAGCGGGACAGGTCTTCGTACAAGTCGCCGATGCGCGTGCGCACGGTGGCGTCGAACGGCGACAGGCGGCGGTATTGGTCGGGATCCGGCTCTGGCTGCACCTGGCCTTCCTGCCAGCGCGTGACGCGGGGCAGGGCGGGATCCAGGTCGAAGGACAGCACCGGCATCCAGGCGTAGACCATCACGTTGGCGCGGTTGTGCAGCTGCCAGGCGGCGCGGTTGAACAAGTCGGCGCGCATCGGCAGCCAGCGGTTGGGGAAGTAGACCGACTTCACCAGGCCGTCGCCCACGGGGTCCGAATAGGCCTGCAGGAACACCGTATTGATCTGCATGTCCAGGATACGCTGCACCAGCTCGCCCAGGTTGCGGTCGGTCTGCGCCGGGTCCGGGTCGTAGACGTAGTCCAGGTCCACGTGCGCCACGCGCATGAAGGGCTGGGCCTCCATGCCAACCACGCTGTTGGCGAAGGGCTTGAGCGTGGGGTCGCTGGACAGCAGCAGGCGCGGCGTGGACATCAGGCGGCCGACGCGGCCCGGACCATCCTCCAGCGTCAGCGCCAGCTGATAGCCGTGCTCGGCGGTGATGCGCAGGGTGGAACCGCCTTCGGCGCCGTAGGGCCAGACCCACACGCGCGGCTTCTTGCCGGTGACGCGGCGGATCTTCTCGGTGATGGCGGCGACGTCGCCGCCCATGCGGGCCTCGAATTGCGCCTCGGTCTCGTAGCGGCGGGTCTGCGCGTCGTACGCGCGGATGGCGGCGGCGGGCTCGGTATTGCCTTGGGGATTGGCCAGCGCGCCGTAGTGCGAGGCGTTGGTGTGCGCGGCGATCTCCACCAGTCCCGAGCGCGAGATCTCGCGGATCTCGTCCCAGTTCAGGAAGCGTTTGCGGTCCTCTGGGCTGCCGCCGAAGTCGACGCGCTGGTCGGCCGGCGTATCCATCCAGATACCGACCGGCGCCAGCAGCGCGGGCCATTGGTAGGCTTTCAGGATGGGCAGCACGCGGGTGTAGAAGCTGCGGTAGCCGTCGTCGAAGGACAGCAGCACGGCGCGTTCGGGCAGCGGCTTGCCGCCCTGGCGCGCGGCCAGGATCTGGTCCACGGTCACGGCCTGGTAGCCGTTGGCGCGCAGCCAGGCCAGCTGCTCGACCAGGCGGTCGGTGCGCACGCTGAGAAAGCCCTGGTCGGGGTCGTCGTCTTCCACGTCGTGGTAGGCCAGGGCCAGGAACTGGCCTTGGACCCAGGGCTGTTCGGCGGGGGCGAGCGGGCGCTGGTCCGGCGGCGTGTAGACGGGGATGTCCTTGGCGCAGGCGGTCAGCGCCAGGATCGCGAGCAGCAGCAGGCCGGCCAGGATCAGGCGGGTATGGGTTTTAAGCATCATGGCGTTACTCGGTTCCGGGTTCAGAAGCGGTACGTCAGGTCGAACACGATGCGCAGTTCGCGCTCGCGTTCGCCGTCGTACGGGCGGCTGGTGCCGGTGATCATGGCGCCCATGTCGAGGACGTCGTTGGCGCGGTAGCGCTGGCCGTAGCCCAGCGCGATGACGCCGCCGGTGCCGTAGCCTTGCTGGGTGTAGGTGCCCGCGCCCAGGGTGCCGATCTGCTCCCAGGCGGTCTCGTAGCGGCGGTACAGGGTGTGGGTCAGGCGCACGCCGGGCAGCAGCATCAGGTCCGAGCGCGGATTGAAATAGGGCACGTTGCTGTCGTGGCTGTTGCGTTGCGTGGAGGCCTCGAACTCCAGGTCCGCCCACAGGCGCGGCGCGGTATAGACGCGTTCGCGCCCGGCCAGGCCCAGCGCCCAGCGGTTGTTGCCGTCGCTGAAGTGCGAGGGCGACAGCGCCAGCGTCCACTCGCGGCGCTCGTCGGCGCGCCAGCGCACGAAGGCCGACAGGCTGTTGGACGTGATGCCGCTGGTGAGCGCGCGCAGCGGGGTTTCGCGCGACATGATTTCGCCCGAGCCGCCCACCTGCCAGTGGTCGTCCAGGTCGTAGGCGGCCGACAGGCGCACACCCGGCTTCACGCCGTGGCCGTAGTCATGGGTGGAGACTTCGCCTTCGACGGTGAGGTCGCGGCCGCGCCATTCCACGCCGGTGCGCAGCCATCGGTAGTTGCCGCGGCCTTCCTCGAAGTCGCCGGAGGCGTAGCCGCCGCCGCCGAAGACCCGCCAGTTGTAGTCCAGCGGAGAGGAGTACAGCACCGCGTCGATGCCGAAGTCGCCGCTGCCGGTGACCGGGCTGTCCGAGGCCAGGCCGCGGTAGCCGTTGATGCGCAGCTCGGCCTTGTTGTGCACTTCCCACTCGCGCGCCAGGCGGCGGCTGGTCAGGTTCTCGGGCGAGCGGGTGATGGTGTCTTGCGACAGCGCTTCGGCCTGGCGCCATTCTTGCAGGTCCAGGGCGGTGAAGCCCTGGCCGTTCTCCACGCCCAGGCTGCGCGGCGCCAGGGTTTCGGCCATTTTCAGCTCGGTTTCCGAGGCGCGGGGCAGTGAGCGGGCGCGGTAGACCGTGGCCAGGTCGCTGCGCAGGCCCGAGTTGTTCGGGGCGTTCTCGACCATCTCTTCGAGGCGCTGCTGGGCGGCGACGGTGTCGTTGGCCTGCAGGCGCGCCGAGGCCAGGGTTTGCCGGCTTTCCAGGTTCAGGTCGTTGGGCATGCGGGTAGCCTGGCCCTTGTAGTACAGCCAGGGGGCATAGCCCGATTCGACGCCATCGGTGACGGCGCCGGTCTCGTTGAACTGCTCGCCTTCGGCCAGCGAGTAGTAGAGGCCGGTTTCGGTCGCCAGCCGCTGTTCGGCATCGTCGCCGCGCAGGGCGTCGTCGGCCGCGACCTGGCGATAGATGTCGCGGGCGCGTTCGGGCTGGCGCAAGTACAGGTAGGCCGAGGCCACGTCGTTCAAGGCGTAGCGCGGCACCGTGGCGCCCTCGGCCAGCAGGGCTTCGTATTCGCGGACCAGATCGGCCATGCGCACGCGGACGTGCAAGGCGTGCAGGCGGTCGATACGAGCGCGCAGCGCGTCGGCGCGGGCGTCGTCCTGCTGCTGCCAGGCTGGAATCAGTTCGTCGTAGCGGGCCAGGGCGCGGTCGGCCAGCACGAAGCGCTCGGCTTCCGAGCGCGTGGGCATGGCCGCCAGCCGTACCTGCTGGGCCAGCGCGTCGGCCTCGAAGCCGCGCATCTGGCTGGCGTCGAACAGGTCCTGATGGCGCCGCGCCAATTCCAGCGCTACATCCGCCATGCGGGCACGCTGCAAGGCATGGATGTACTCGCGCAACACGTAAGGGGTGTTGGGCGCTGCGGCCAGGGCCAGGTCGGCCTGGTGCAGCGCTTCGTAGGGCTCGCCCTGGCGCGCATGGACATAGCTCAAGGCCAGCCGGGCATCGACATCGCGGGGATGCCGCTTGAGCCACTGCGCGGCTGCGGCGCGCGCCTCGGAGTAGCGGCCGGCGTCGGCCAGGGTCATGATTTCGCCGGCGCGAAAGGCGGATTGCCCGGGATGGCGGCGCGCGCCCGCCTGATAGGCGGCCAGGGCCTCGGGCCAGCGCTGCAGGTCGCGGTAGGCGCGCGCCACGGCCAGCTGGATCTCGGCGGGCAGCGCCGCGCCTTGCGGCAACTGCTCGTAGGCGGCGACGGCCTCGGCGGGCTTGCCGGCCCACCCCGCAATGATGATGTGGTCATGGATGGCGCGGCTGCCGCCGGCCGGGCCTTGCTGGCGCAGCATGGCCAGGGCGGGCTCGTAGTCGCCGGCTCGCGCCCGCGCGATCAGCGCGTCATAGTCGTTGCCGGGGGCGGCCAGGGCCAGGGCGGGAGCCAGCAAGGCGCAAGCCGCCAGCAGGCTCAGTCGTGGTCCAACGGCACCCGGAGGTGTCGATCCTCTGTTTTGCATCTGTTTTACTTCCGCAGTTGCTACTCGGGGCGTTCCTGATCCGGCCGGCCGAGCGCGTGCCTTTTGTCGGCGCGAGCCGAGGCGACGCGCAGCACAAAGGCGCCGGCGGCACGGGGAAGGAACACTTTTTGGTTAGGACTGCGCGGCGCCCGCTGCGGGGACCTTCGCACTCGCGCTATGGGAGTGCATGGCTAGTACGCGCCACGCCCGTAGGGCGTGATTGCGGCGCTCTACACGGCACCGTCAATGATCGAAATTATAAGTGTGTTAACTGTCAGGTAACTGTCAATTAGTGCAAAGGAAGGTTGCGCAGGCCTCGCCTTGGCGTATTCTTCGTCGCTTGCCGCGCAATCGTCTTGGCGCGGGCGGTAGAGGTTCAGGGCGAAACGGCGTGCGGCGACGGACGGGCGCCAGATAGTGCCGGTCTGTCGCCGCGCGGGTAACAAAAAGCGTCTGGAGTGGTGGGATGTAACGCCGCCAGATGTGTGAACCCAGTGCAACAGCAATGACGAGCGACGGCGCACGCCTGCGGGGCGTGTGCCGGCAAACACCATGACGACTTCTCTCTTCTTTCTGATGTGGGGCTTGGCCACGGCTCTGGCATTGCCATTGCTGGCGCCGTTGCGCGCCCGCGACGTGGGCGGCATCCGCGCGTTCACCACTGGCAACGCCTTGGCGGTGCTGTCGCTGCTCGCCTATGCGGCCTCGCAGATCCTGCCGCCCGGCGTCTATGTGATGGCGTCGAACGCGGCCTGGGTTTGCGCGGTCAGCCTGGTCTACGTGGGCGTGCGCCAGTTCTTCGGCCTGCGGCCGCTGGTGCGGCGCACGGCTGTCCTGGGCGGGCTCTGCATTGTTGCGTTCGCGCTGCTGCTGTACGTGGTGGATGACTTGCGCGCGCGCATGCTGCTGTTTTCCGCCTATACCTTCGCCGCCATGGTGGCGACGGGCCTGGTGTTCTTCCGCCAGCGCAAGCGGATCCAGACGCGCGGGGTGATGTTGTACCTGATGCTGGCGAGCTTCGGCCTGGCCGCGCTGCACGCCTTGCGCGTGGTGGTCTACAGCATCGGCGGGCAGGCCCCCTCATCGCTGCTCGACCCGACGCCCTGGGGGTTGTTCTTCATCGTGTGCGGAGCGGTGACCGTGCCCGGCCTGTTCCTGGCGCTGCTGCTGCTGATCCAGACCAGCCTGTCCGAGCGCATGGAGGCCGCGCTGACCTTCGACGGCCTGACGCGCGCGTACTCGCGCCGCAGCATCCTGGACGAACTGGAGCGCGAGCTGCAGCGCTGCAAGCGCGCCGGCGGCAAGCTGGCGGTGCTGGTGCTGGACATCGACCACTTCAAATCCATCAACGACCGCTACGGCCATGCCGCGGGCGACGCGGCGCTGCGCCATTTTTCACAGGTGGTGCAGCGGGCGGTGCGCGGCAGCGATCGCTTCGGCAGGCTGGGCGGCGAGGAATTCGTGCTGCTGATGTACGACTGTGATCCGGCCCGCGCGCTGGTGCAGGCCCAGCGCGTCTGCGATGCCCTGCGCGACACGCCTTTTCACCTGCAAGGCCGGGAAGTGCGCATGACCACCAGCGGCGGGCTGGCTTCGTATCAGTCGGGAGACAGCGCGGACGGCATCCTGGCCCGCGCCGACGACGCGTTGTACCGCGCCAAGGAACATGGGCGCGACCGCGTGGAGATGGCCTGGATCGGCCGCCCCGCGGGCCGCGCGCAGGAGCGCGGCCCGGCGGCGCTGGAGGAGGAGGTCAGGGCTTGAGATGTTCCTTCAGGAACTTCTCCATGGCTTCGTAGAACTCGAACTTGTTCTCGTCGTTGTGAAAGCCGTGGCCCTCGTTGTCCTTGACCATGTATTCGACTTCGACGCCGCGCGCGCGCAGCGCCTTGACCATCTGGTCGCTCTCGTCCTTGTTCACGCGCGGATCCTTGGCGCCCTGGGCCACGAACAGCGGCGTCTTGATCTTGTCCGCATGCAGCGCGGGCGAGGTAGCGGCCAAACGTTCGCGGTCGCGTTCCGGGTCGCCCACCATGTCCTGCATCTTGTCCAGCATGGGCTTCCAGTACGGCGGAATGGACTTCATGAACGTGAACAGGTTGGACACCCCCACGTAATCCACGGCGGCGGCGTACAGGTCGGGCGTGAACGCTACCCCGGCCAGGGTGGCATAACCGCCGTAGCTGGCGCCATAGATGCCGATGCGCTTGGGGTCGGCGATGCCTTGGCCGATCAGCCACTGCACGCCGTCGGTGATGTCGTCCTGCATCTTCAGGCCCCATTGGCCGAAGCTGGCTTCCCAGAAGGCGCGGCCATAGCCGGTCGAGCCGCGGAAGTTCATCTGCAGCACGCAGAAGCCGCGGTTGGCCAGGAACTGCACTTCGGGGTTGTAGCCCCAGCCGTCGCGCGCCCAGGGGCCGCCGTGCGGGTTCACGATGCAAGGCAAGTTCTTCGGATCGCGGCCGGCGGGTAGCGTCAGGTAGCCGTGGACGGTCAGACCGTCGCGGGTCTGGTAGCTGATGGGCTGCACGCGCGACATGTCCGCCTCGGGAATGGCCGGGTTGATGTCGGCCAGCTTGGTCAGCGTGTCGGCGGCCGCGTCGTAGATGTAGCGCGAGCCCGGCGTGCGGTCGTTGTAGGCGGCGACGATGAACTTGTCCTCGTCGCGGTTGGAACCCTGGATGGCGAAGTCGTAGCCCGTGAGCTTGGCCGACAGCTTCTTGAAGAGTGTCTCGCTCTGCTCGTCGAAGAATTTGTATTGCGGCTTGTCGGTCTGGTAGGCGGCCACCGTCAGCACACGGCGCTTGCGCGAGTACCCGGCGGAATCCAGGTCGACCGTGTCGGGCGTGAAGATCTCTTCCTCGGCCTCGGGCTTGGCCGGGTCGATCACCACCAGCGACAGCTTGTCGCGTCCGCGGTTGGACAAGGCGTAGAACTTCTTGTCGTCGAAAGTGAAGAAGGCCGGGCTCACGCTGGTGCGGTAGTCGGTGCTGATGAGCGGACGGAACTCGGACGATTCGTCGTCGCGGTAGAGCAGGGTGGTGTTCAGGCCGTCGCTGGCGACGGCGGCGCGCACCTTGCCTGCGTGGTCGGTCTGCCAGCCGACGATGTTGCCGGGGTTCTGCGCAACCAATACGGCCGCGCCGGTGTGCACGTTGACGCGGTAGACGTCGAAGACTTCGGGGTTGCGCTGGTTGTGGCTGATGAGGACGTGATCGGAGTCGTCTTCCAGATCGTCTTCGATGCCGGCTCGCACGCCTTCATAAGGGGTCAGGTCGGTGATCTTGCCCGTCTTGGCATTGACGGCCAGCACGTGGAAATTCTCGTCGCCGCCGAAGTCCTTTTGGTAGAGCACCACGTCGGCGCCTTTCCAGAAGAAGTTGCTGATGTCGCGCGCGGTTTCGCTGGTGAGCTGGCGGGGGTCTCCCACCGGCGTGCTGCCTTGCAGCGGCTGCACGTAGATGTTCATGCGGGCGGGCTTGCCGTCCACGCTGGTGGGCTGCATGAAGCCCAGCGTCCGGCCGTCGTCGGCCAGGCGGAAGAAGCCCCGTTCGGGGTTGCGGAAGAAATCCTTGAGGGGATAGGCGCGCGGCGGCTGCGCGGCGCTGGCGCCCAGCGATGCGCCGATGATGCCGGCGGCCAGGACGGTGCGCTTGAGGAATGAGAACAAGGGAGACCTCCGAGGTTGCCGCGGCCGGCGTTTGGGGCCGGCCGCCAGGTGGTCCGCCGATAATGCCATAGCGGCGCGGGCGGTGTCGAACCGCCCTCGGGCCCGCGCCGGGTGAGGTCTACGCCTACTGCGGCTCCAGGCCGGTCGCCTTGACGATGGCGCCGTACTTGGCCATTTCGGCGCCGATGTAGGCCTTGAATTCCTGGGGCGGCTTGTAGGCAATGGCCAGTCCCTGGCCTTGCAGCTTTTCCTTCACGTCGGCGGACTGCAATGCCTGGGCCGTGTCCTTGGAGATGCGGTCCACCAGGGCCGGCGGCATGCCGGCGGGGCCGAACAGGCCGAACCAGTTGGAAATGTCGAAGTCGTCCAGGCCCACCTCCTTGGCCGTCGGCGTCGAGGGCAGGACGTCCTGGCGCCGGGGGCCGGCGATGAACAGCGGGTGCAGCTTGCCGGCGCCGATCTGGCCGATGATGGCGGGCGCCGTGGCGAAGAAGATGTCGATCTGGCCGCCCACCAGATCGGCCACGGCCAGGGCCGTGCCGCGATAGGGCACATGAGTCAGGTTCATGCCCGAGCGCACCCGCAGCAGTTCGCCCGCCAGGTGCTGCTGGCCGCCCATGCCGGGCGAACCATAGACCAGCGGCGCCTGCGCGCCCTGGCGCTTCAGGTCGGCGTAGGTGGTGGCGGGCAGCTTGGGGCCGCTGACCAGTACCAGCGGCGCATCCGCGACCAGGGCGATGGGCTGCAGGTCCTTCAAGGGGTCGTAGCGCATCTGCTTATAGACCAGCTTGTTGATCGAGACCTCGGGCGTGTAGGCCAGCAGCAGGGTGTAGCCGTCGGGCGTGGCGCGCGCCACCTGTTCGGCGCCTATCATGCCGCTGGCGCCGGACTTGTTCTCCACGATGACTTGCTGTCCCCAGCTCGCGCTCAGCTTGGCCGCGAGGATGCGGGCGATCACGTCGGTGGCGCCTCCCGGCGTGTAGGCGACGATCAGGCGCACCGGCTTGTCGGGGTAGGGCTGGGCCTGGGCGAACAGCGGCAGGCAGGTGGCGGCCAGCAAGCCCGCGAGTTTGATTGCGTATCGAAACATGGAGTGGCTCCTGTGCAGTTGCGTGAGTTCAGTTGCGCTGGATCAGCAGCAACGCCTGGTCGGGCAGAGGCAGGCGCGCGTACCCGGTCCAATCGTCCCCTGCTTGCAGCACGCGTTGGGCCGTCAGATCGACGACGCGCGTGAATGCGCCGGCCTCGACCTGGCGTTGCAGCGCCGGGCCGCAGCCGTAGGCCAGTTCATAGGTCTGCCCGCCGGACTGGTAGCGGCACAGGCGCAGGCCGGCCTCGCCGTCGATCCGTTCAACCGATCCGTCGCCCGCGGCTTGGCCTGCGAAGACCGCGTTCAATGCCGCCAGCGCCAGTCCGGCCGGCCGCGGGTCGTAGCGGCGGTCGATCAGGCCGTTGCGCGGAAAGTAGCCCCGGTCCACGTCCATGAAGGTGTCGAAGGAGTAGCTGACCGTGTCGGTGGTCCGGGCCGCCAGGAAGGCTTCGGCCACCAGCGCGGCGATGGCGGTGTCGTCGTCGTTCGCCGCCGCCAGGCGGTCGGCCAGCTTGACGCC
This sequence comes from Achromobacter sp. SD115, assembly GCF_017355315.1. NCBI lineage: Bacteria > Pseudomonadati > Pseudomonadota > Betaproteobacteria > Burkholderiales > Alcaligenaceae > Achromobacter > Achromobacter sp. SD115. The sequence goes on from NZ_JADIJM010000022.1 coordinate 54,385, forward strand.
CACGTTCACGGTCGCGCCCCAGTCCCGCGCCTGGCTGGCCAGTTGCTGATGCGTGGCAATGAGGTCGGCGCCCCAGTCCAGGCGCACGGTGAAACCGTCCAGGTTCTTCTGCGCGAAGTGCGGCAACAGCGCGGTCTGGGCCGTCTCCAGTTCGGAGGCGCGCAGTCCCGTGTTGACGAAATGGCTGTAGTGCTTGCCGTCGAAGTGCTCGTCGTCAGCGCCGGTCCTGATCTTGCAATAGAGCAGGCGGGCGTCGGTGTGTTCGCGCAGGCGCTGCAAGGCCGCGCCCGCGTCCACCAGCGCCTGGGCGTTGAGGTTGATCTCGATGGCCGCGATGGCCACGCCGTGCTGGCGCGCCTGTTGCAGCAATTTGGCGTCCGGCAGGCCCAGCGAGGTCAGCACGAAGCGGTGGCCGACGTCGGACATGAGGCGGGCGCGGCGCAGCGTCTTGTCGTCGCGCAGGTCCTGCACGGGAATCTTGAGGGTGCGTAGCCCCATTTCCCACATGGACATCAGGGGATAGTCGTTGCGCGCCAGCTTGCGGCCGAATTCCTGGACGCCGCCGGTGCAGGGGATCTCGACGATTTCGGCCCAGGGGTGCCGCATCTCGACGGCGATGCCGTCGCAGGCGGCGGTCTTGGTGTGGACCGTGGGCAGGGTGCGCGCCGCCGCCTTGCCGCCATCGGCTTCGCCGCGCATGGCGCCATGCGTGCGGATCAGCTTGGCCACATGACCCTGCTCGTGCACGTCAACGATGAAATAGCCGAATTTCTCGACGTCGCCGCGGCCGAATTCGTCCGCCGGCGGTACGCGGTAGAACTCCGAGAAGTCATGCCGCAGGAAGGCGGTCGACGGCAGCATGTAGATCTCCGCGCGGCCGATGACGTCATACCAGAAGTTGTGGACGTGGCCGGCGAAAACGGCCTCCACGCGCGGATCGGCCAGGCGCGACAGCAGCCAGCCGCGGCCGGGTTCGTCGATGTTGTCGTAGGAGCCGCGCTCGTCCGCATCGTGCAGATAGGGCGGGTAGTGCAGCGACACGAACACGCGGCCGCTGGCGCCTGCCAATTGCTCATCGATCCAGGCGCGTTGCGCGGCATCCGCCGCCAGTCCGGAGTTGAACAGCAGCGAGTTCAGGAACAGGAAGCGCGCGCCGCCATGGTCCACCGCGTAATAGTCCGGCCCGAACACCTGGCGGTACTTGTCCAGGTAGTCGTCGCAGACGATGTCGGCCGGCATCCAGTCGATGCGCTTGTCGCCGACGTCATGGTTGCCGGGGACCAGGTGCAGGGGCATGTCGATTTGCCCGGCGATGGCCTTGAAGCGGTCGGCGGCCTCCTCGAACGAGGGCATGCTCGGCACAGGATGGACGATGTCGCCCAGGTGGATCGTGAAGGCGGGGGCGGGATCAAGGGCGGCAATGTCGGCGAAGACGTGCCGCGCGCGGGCATTGGCCCGGGCGTTGGTGGCAAAGGGCGATGCGCAGGTGTCTTCGGATTCGTTGACATGCGTGTCGGCCACCACGGCAAAGCTGAACAGGCGGGCGCCCAAGGGCTGGCGGGAAAAGCGGGGATTCGTCATCAACTGGCCTTTCAATTTCAATAAATGGAATTCAAGTGTTTATAGTGAACGGAATGTTTGTATTTCGGCTGGCGATATACTGTCAATGCTCCGGAACCCTAGGCCGCCATGCATTCCAAAACCCCGCTCAACTACGAACTCGAATCCCGCGCCTCGCTGGAAGCGCACCCGCGATTTGCCTCTACGCTCTCCAACGGCCTGGACGTGCTCAAGTGCTTTTCCGCGGCCGAGCCGCAGCTGGGCAACAAGGAAATCGCCGAAATGCTCGGGCTGACGCGCCCGACGGTGTCCAGGCTGACGTTCACGCTGGTGGGCCTGGGCTATCTGCGGCGCGACGAACGCACCGGCAAGTACTCGCTGGGTCCGGCCGTGCTGACGCTGGGCTATCCCTTGCTGGTGCACCTGACGCTGCGGCAGCTGGCCGCGCACGACATGATCGAACTGGCGCGCTATGCCAAGGGGCCGGTGTCCATGGCCATCCGCGACCGCCTGCAGGTGGTCTACGTGGAAACGGTGCACGACGGCGCGTCGAACGCCTCGCGCCCGGACATCGGTTCGGCGCGCCCCTTGCTGCGCACCGCCACCGGGCGCGCGCTGCTCTACGCGCAGACGCCGCAAGAGCGCGAGCTCATCTGCGCCCGCCTGGCCGAGGAATTTCCGGAGGACTGGGAGCGTTTCGGGCCGTCATTGCAGCCGGCGTTCGAGGCCATCGATCAGCACGGTTTCTGCGTGGTCAGCAAGGATTGGCGGGCCGAGCTGTGCGGCATCGCCACGCCCATGCGCTATCGATCCAATGACCTGCCGCTGGCCTTCAACGTGACGATTCCGTCCGACAACCTGGACGAAAAACACGTCCATGAAACCCTGGGTCCGCGCCTGCGGACCCTGGTCAAGAACCTGGAGTACCGCATCGGGATCATGTGAACGGGGGCGGCGTTTATCGCGCGCGGCGGATATGCGGGATAATCGCGGGCACTGATCTGGAGATACACATGTACTGGAAACTGGTCGCGGCTTCGGCGTTGGCCCTGGGCCTGGCAGGCTGCTCGATGGGCATTTCGTCCGGCGGTTCGTCGCCGCACAGCGAATTCAAGGCCCCGGTGAGCTTCAAGGATGCCTACGACGCGGCGATCCGGCAGGCCAATGCCTGCCTGCGCAGCACCGACAACGCCTACCGCGTGGTGGACACCCTGAACGAAAGCGCGCAGTCCGGCGTGGTGCAGGTGCTGGCGCCCTACAGCGACAATGAAATGACGCGGGTCGAATTGAAGGCGGCCGGCCCCAAGACCACCGATGTGCGCATCGTGGTGTGGGGCAAGGGCACCTGGGACGCGGCCGCGATGCGCGCGATGCAGGACGCGGTCTATTACAGCCTGGTGTCGTGCAGCAGCTATATGCCGCTGGACCCGCGTCCGCCGGTCAAGCCCTCGCGCGACCTGCCCAACTGACGCGCAGGCGCCGGCGGCTTGCCGCCGCCAGCGCGCTCAGTCGCCGCCAGGACGGCGGCGGATGATCTTGAACGTGGCGGTGGCGCGCGCCACCAATTCGCCGTCGGCGCGCCGGACCTCGCCTTCGCAGAAAGCGATCGAGGCGCCGCGGCGCAGGCAGCGCGCCTCGATCACCAGGTCGCCCGTGCCGGGCGACAGGAACGAGGTGTTCATATCGATGGTGGCCATGCCTTCCGTGCCGTCGGCCGAGCCGCGCGCGGCGGCGCTGAGGGTGAAGTCCAGCACGCTCATCAACGTGCCGCCATGCACGTCGCCGCGGCTGTTGGTCAGGTCGGCGCGCCAGGGCAGCGAGGTGCGGGCGTAGGCCGGCGCGATGCTCTCGGGCACCAGGCCGACGAAATGCATGAAGGGAATGGTCAGGCCGAAGTAGTCGGTTTGGGTGCTGGAGGGTGCAGTCATGGACCGTTGCAGGCGAGAATGGGAAGTCGGTTGTCGCCGGTCATAATATATGTTTTTGCCACGGGGCTTCAGGCGATGAATGGCTCATGGGGGCAGCAGCACCATGAATGAATTACGCAAGATCGTGCACGTGGACATGGACGCGTTCTACGCTTCCGTGGAACAGCGCGATAACCCGGACCTGCGCGGCAAGCCCGTGGTCGTGGCCTGGACCGGGCCGCGCTCGGTGGTGTGCGCCGCGTCCTATGAGGCGCGGCGTTTCGGCATCCATTCGGCCATGTCCGCGGCCCGGGCCGAGCGCCTGTGCCCGCATGCGATCTACGTGCCGCCTGATTTCAACCGCTATCGGGATGTCTCGCGCCAGGTCAGGCAGATATTCGCCCGCCATACCGACCTGATCGAACCCTTGTCGCTGGACGAGGCCTACCTCGACGTCACGGTCAACAAGTTGGGGCTGCCTTCGGCCACCGAGGTCGCCCAGGTCATCCGGCACCAGATCCGCGAGGAAACCGGACTGACGGCCTCGGCCGGCGTCGCGCCCAACAAATTCCTGGCCAAGATCGCGTCCGACTGGAACAAGCCCGATGGGCTGTTCGTGGTCCGGCCCGCCAAGGTGCTGGCCTTCCTGGAGCCCTTGCCGGTGCGCAAGGTGCCGGGCGTGGGCAAGGTGACGCAGGCGCGCCTGGAGCAGCTGGGCATCCAAACGGTGGGCGACCTGGCCACGCACAGCGCCCAGGAACTGGAGCACTATTTCGGCCGCTACGGCCGGCGCCTGTACGAACTCGCGCGCGGCATCGATGAGCGCGAGGTGCAGACCGACCAGCCCTTGCAGCAGGTCTCTTCGGAGACCACGTTTTCGCAGGACATCCGCCTGGACGCGGTGGGCGAGGCCATCGACCGCATGGCGGAACGCGTGTGGGATCAGGCGCTGAAGAAGGGCGCCTTGGGCCGCACCGTGGTGCTCAAGCTGAAGACGGACCGTTTCCGCATCCTGACGCGCAGCCAGACCAGCCCGAGTCCGCCCGGATCGGCGACGGAGCTGGCCGCCGTCGCCCGGCTGCTGTGCGAGCGTGTGGATCTGCCGCCGGAAACACTGTACCGGCTGGCGGGAGTGGGGATGAGCAACTTCGCCGACCCGCAGGAGCAAACGCGCCAGCCCGATCTGTTCGGGGGCGCGTTCTGAGGGGCAGGCGGGGCGGCCGGCTGGCGAGCGTCCGGCGGTAGGGCTGAGCGCGAGCCCGGCGGGGATTCAGGCCCGGCCGGGAGTCAGGTCCGGCCGGGAGTCAGGCCCAGCCGGGAGTCAGGCCCAGCCGGGAGTCAGGCCCAGCCGGGAGTCAGATCTGGCCGGGAGTCAGGTCCGGCCGGGAGTCAGGCCAGGCGGGCCTTCACTTGCTGGGACAGCGCGGTCATGTCGGCGCGGCCGGCCAGGGCCTGCTTCAGCAGCGCCATGACCTTGCCCATGGCGGGCGCGCCGCTCACGCCTTGGGCGGCCACTTCGGCCAGCGCGGCGTCGATGGCGGCCGCGACTTCCTCGGGCGTCGCGGCTTGCGGCAGGAACTCCTGCAGCACGAGCAGTTCGGCCTTTTCCTGTTCGGCGGTTTCGGTGCGGCCGGCCTGTTCGAACGCGGCGATGGACTCGCGGCGCTGCTTGACCTGCTTTTCGATGATGGCCGTGATCTCGGCGTCGTTCAGGTCGCGGCGTTCGTCCACTTCCTTCTGCTTGACGGCCGCCAGCAGGAAGCGCAGCGTGGTCAGGCGTTCGGCGGCCTTGGCGCGCATCGCGTCCTTGACGGCATCGGAGAGGCGGGTCTTGAGCGTAGCAGTGCTCATGGGGTAAACCTTTGTGGTGTTGCGTCAAACAAGCAGTGTAAACCGGCGGCCGGCGATCTGGCAGTGGCCGTGCCGCCCCTTACTTCACCTTGGCCAGGTCGCCGCGCAGGGCGACGCCGGCCACCATGGCGCCGGCATGGCATTCGTAGTCGGTCTTGCTGCTGTATTCGTTCTTGCGGTAGTAACTGACGATATTGGTCACCGCGTTCGCGCCGGCCTTCTTGGCCGCTTCGTGCAGCGCGATGATGGCGGATTGGGCCACCCACAGGCAGGCGTCCTCGTCCTTCTTGGCGAAGGCGTTGGTCTTGCGGTTGGTGATGACGCCCGCTTCCAGCACCGTGCCCTTGGGGCCGGTGCCGGCCAGGTAGAACTTGACGCTGCCGTCGATCTTGCCGGCGGCCTGGGCGGCTTCGACCGCGGCTTGCATCGGCAGATGGACGGTACGGTCCGCGGCGAGGGCCGGTGCGGCGCAGGCGAACGACAGGAACAGGGCGGCGGACAGCTTGTAAGAGACGTTCATGGCAGGCATTCCATTCATATGAGGGGAAAATGCGGCTGATGCGGACATCAGCGCCAGCGGCGGAAAATCAACGACGTGTTGATGCCGCCGAAGGCGAAGTTGTTGTTCATGACATATTCGTTGCTCATGCCGCGGCCTTCGGTCAGGTAGTCGAGTTCGCCGCAGCGCGGGTCGACGTTGCGCAGGTTGAGCGTGGGCGCATACCAGTCGCGATTGAGCATTTCGATGCTGAACCAGGACTCCAGCACGCCGCAGGCGCCCAGGGTGTGGCCCAGATAGCTCTTTTGCGAGCTGATCGGCATGCGGCTGCCGAACAGGCCGTGGGTGGCCTGGGTTTCGGCGATGTCGCCCTGTTCCGTGGCGGTGCCGTGGCCGTTGACGTAGCCGATGGCTTGCGGCGGCAGATTGGCGTCGGCCAGCGCCATTTCCATGGCGATGCGCATGGTGCTGGCCTCGGGCCGCGTGATGTGGGTGCCGTCCGAGTTGCTGCCGAAGCCGACGATTTCCGCGTGGATGCGCGCGCCGCGCGCCAGCGCATGGTCCAGTGATTCCAGCACCAGCATGCCGCCGCCTTCGCCGATCACCAGGCCGTCGCGGTCGCGGTCGTAGGGGCGGGGCGTGAGCTCGGGCGTGTCGTTCTTCTGGCTGGTCGCATAAAGCGCGTCGAACACCAGGGCTTCGCTGGCGCAGAGTTCTTCCGCGCCGCCCGCCAGCATCAGCTCCTGGCGGCCGTAGCGGATGGCCTCGTAGGCATAGCCTATGCCCTGGCTGCCCGAGGTGCAGGCGCTGGACGTCGGAATGATGCGGCCCTTCAGTTCGAAGAAGATGCCGACGTTGGCCGCGGTGGTGTGGGGCATCATGCGGACATAGGAGTTGGCGTTCAGGTCGTCCGTCACCCCATTGAGCAGCATGTTGCCGAAGGCGCGGATTTCCGCCGTGCTGCCCACCGAGGAGCCGCAGGCCACGCCCATGCGGCCGTCGGCGATGCGCGGATCGCCCAGCAGCGCCGCGTCATCCAGCGCCAGCTCGGCCGCCCGCACCGCCAGCTGGGAAACCCGGCCCATGCTGCGCAGCTGCTTGCGGGTCCAGTGCGCGGGCGTCCGGAAGCCGTCGATGGGGCCCGCCAGGCGGGTATTGAGTTCGGCGTAGCGCGACCAGTCGGGCATGACGCGGATCGCGCTGCGGCCCGCCTGGAACGCCTGCTGCACGCTGGCCCAGTCGTTGCCGAGCGCGCTGATGCCGGCCATGCCGGTGATGACGACGCGCTTCATCAGCACAGCCCTCCGTTGACGGCGATGACCTGGCGCGTGATGTAGGCGGCGCCAGGAGACATCAGGAACACGACGGCAGCGGCCACTTCCTCGGGGCGCCCCATGCGCTGCGCCGGCACGGCCTTCAGGATTTCCTCGACCGGCACGTGCTCGTCGATCATGTCGGTGTCGATCAGCCCCGGCGCCACGCAGTTGACGGTGATCTGGCGCTTGGCCAGTTCCACCGCCAGGGCCTTGGCGGCGCCGATCAGCCCGGCCTTGGACGCGCTGTAGTTGACCTGGCCGCGGTTGCCCACCAGGCCGGACACGGACGCCATGCAGACCACGCGGCCTGGTGCGCGGCGGCGGATCATGGGCATGGCGAGCGGGCTGAGCACGTTGTAGAAGCCGTCCAGGTTGGTGCGCAGCACCTGGTCCCAGTCATCGCCGGTCAGGGCGGGAAACGCGCCGTCGCGGGTCAGGCCGGCGTTCAGCACCACGCCGTAATAGGCGCCGTGCGCGTCGATGTCGGCCTGCAGCGCGGCAGCGCATTGCTGGCGGTCGGCCACGTCGAATTGCAGCACGCGCGCCTGGCGTCCGCGCGCCTGGACTTCGGCCTGTACGGCGTGCGCCTGGTCGAGTTGCTGGCGGCAGTGCAGCACCAGGTCGTGGCCGGCGTCGGCCAGGGCCAGCGCGATGGCGCGGCCGATGCCGCGGCTCGAGCCGGTTACGAGGATGGGGGCAGCGCTCATTCGGGTGATTCTTCCTGGATAAAAGCGGTGGGGTCCTTGGGCTGATAGACGTTCAGCCTGGCCTCGGCCAGCAGGCGCGCGTTGTCGCGCAGTTCGCATTCGAAGACGCTCATGCCGCTGGCGTCGACCAGCCCGCGGCGCGCGTGGATGGTCAGGCGGGCGCCGGCGGGCAGCGCGTCGGCATGGCATTCGTAGCGCCGCGTGCCGAGCAGAAAGCCCAGTTTGACGGGCTCTCCGGCCTGGCGCGCCTGGCAGCCGGCCCAGGCGCCCACGGCTTGCGCCATCAGCTCTATGCCGAGCCATGGCGGCAGCGAGCCGTCGGGCAGCGAGTAGGGGCCGGGTTTGATTACGGCGTGCGCGGTGAGGCTGTCGGCGTCATGGCTGCAGACCTCGTCGATCAGGATCATGTCGCCGGCGTGCGGCAGCAGGCTGGAGACGGGCCAGGACGTCATGGCTGCGCTCCCAGGACCAGGCTGGCGTTGTTGCCGCCGAAGGCGAAGGAATTGCTCATGGCCAGGCGCGGCCGGCCTTGCGCGTAGCGGTGTTGCGCGGTGCTGAAATCCAGCGCCGGCAGCGCCGGATCGGCCTGGCCGTCCCAGACGTGGGGCATCAGCAGGCCGCCGGCATTGCCGGCGGACAGGGTGGCCCAGGCCAATGCCGCTTCCAGCGCGCCGGCCGCGCCCAGCGCGTGGCCGGTGAGCGCCTTGGTCGAGGCGCAGGGCACGCCCTGCGGAAAGACGGCATGCATGGCCTGGCTTTCCATGGCGTCGTTGTGCGTGGTGCCGGTCCCGTGCAGATTGACCCAGCCTATGTGGCCCGCGTCCACGCCGGCGGATTGCAGGGCGGCCTGCATGGCTGCCCGCGCGCCGGCGCCGCTGGGCTCGGGTGCGGACATGTGCCAGGCGTCGGAGCTGGCGCCGCCGCCCAGCAGCGCCACGGACCGCTCGTCGGCGGGTTCGCGCTCCATCAGGAACAGGACGCCGGCTTCGCCGATATTGATGCCGCGGCGGTTGGCAGAGAACGGCAGGCACAACGTGTCGTCGATGGCTTCCAGCGTGGCGAAGCCGTTGATGGTCAGGCGGCACAAGGTATCGGCGCCGCCGCAGACCACCGCGTCGCACAGGCCCGAGGCCAGTAGCCGGCGCGCTGACAGCAGGGCGCGGGTGCTGGAGGTGCAGGCCGTGGACAGCGTGTAGGTTGGTCCGGTGAGGCCCAGCCAATCCGCGAAGAAGGCGGCGGGCGACGACAGGGCTTGGCGGCGGTAGTCATAGCTGTCCGGCCACGCGCCCTGCGCCGCCAGTTGGCGGAAAGCGGGCGCGTTGTCATTGACGCCGGAGGTGCTGGTGCCCAGCACGACGGCGACACGGGCGGCGCCATGGCGGGCCACGGCGGCGCGCAATTGCGGTTCGATCTGGAGCGCGGCGGCCAGCAGCAATTGATTGTTGCGGCTGCGATGATGGGCGGGCAGCGTCTCGGGGATGGGCGGCAGCGCGCCTGCATGGCCGCCCAGCATCAGCGTGCGGCCATGAACCCAGTCCGATTGCGGGCGCATGCCCGAAGTGTCGCCGGCGAATGCGGCGCGGGCCACGGCGTCGATGCCGGCGCCCAGCGCGCACACCACGCCGGGCGTACCCAACCAGCTGTTCATGGCTGCTCCTTCAAGGGCGAGATCCGCCAGGTGACCCTGTCGGCGGTGGTGATGGTGAATGTGCCGGCTTGCGCGGCTTGCGGCCAGCGCACGCTCCAGCGCGGGCGGCCGCCTTCCAGCAGCTCGCGTTGGGACGCGCCGCCGTCCTGCCGGCTGGCGCGCCAGTGGCCGGCGCCGTAGGCCGCGTCCAGCTCCGCTTCGGGCGTCCACGCGAAGATCAGGGCGGCGAACAGATCGCGCGCCTGGGCGTTGGGCCGCAGGAAGCCGTCATTGCGCCATTGCCCGTGTTCCAGCATCTGCCGCGCCTGGGGCACGCCCATGGGGTCGAACAGCGACCAGCGCAAGGCGGCGCCTTCGCGCTGCACCACCAGCATGGTGTCCAGGGCGGGTTGGCCGGCGGCGGACTGCACCACGTGCAGCTGCCGCGGCAGCGGGAAGCCCGCCTCGCGCGCCGGCACGGGCGGCGCGCCCGCGCAGCCCGCCAGCAGGGCGAGCGCCAGCGCCGCGCCCAGGGTGCGCGCGGCGGAGAAGAAAGAGGTGCGGGCGGCGGTCATGGCCAGGATCAGGCGGGCAGCGGCTGCGGCTCGGCGCCGCGGCAAAGCTCGCTCAGCATGCGCAGGCGGCGTTGCGGGTTGGCGACGAAGGGGTTGTTCTGGTCCCAGGCGTAGCCGGCCAGGATGGAACTGATCATGCGGCGGATCTCGGGCTGCGCGTTCTCGTAGAAGACCACGTCCTGGAATTCGCCGCTGTACCAGCCCTGGACATAGGCGCGGAAGGTCTCCACGCCCACCATCAGCGGATCGGCGAAGTCGGCCTGCCAGTCGACCTGGTCGCCGCTCAGTTGGCGATGCAGCGCGTCGGCCGCCAGCTTGGATGAACGCAGGGCGATGGTGACGCCGGAGGAAAAGACCGGGTCCAGAAATTCTGCCGCGTTGCCCAGCAGCGCATAGCCGGGGCCGTGCAGTTGCCGCACGCTGGCCGAATAGCCGCCGATGGTATTGGCGGGCGTATCCCAGACAGCGTTCTTCAAGACGCGCTTGAGGTTGGGCGCGGCGTCGGCCATTTCGCGCAGCGTGGCCATCAGGTCCTGGCCGGGGCCGCCGAAGAGGTTTTCGCCGCCGACGACGCCGAACGAGCAGCGGCCGTTGGAGAAGGGGATCAGCCAGTACCAGATGCCGCGTTCTTCCGGGTGCACGCTGATCAGGATCTTCTCGCGGTCGAAGCCGGGATCGTCGATGCGGTCTTCGATATGGGTAAAGATGGCCTTGCGCGGCGGCATCGACGAAGGGCGCTCCAGGTCCAGCAGCCGCGCCAGCACGCGGCCGTAGCCGCTGGCATCGAGCACGAACCGGCTCTTCACCTGGTAGCGCGTGCCGTCGGCGCGGCGCACGTCCAGCAAGGGGCCGTCGCCGCCGAAGTCCGCCGCCGTCACCTCTTGCAGGTAGCGCACCTCCACGCCCTGGCGGGCGGCATCATCCGCCAGCACCTGGTCGAAGTGCGCGCGCTGCACCTGGAACGTGGTGCCGGGACCAGCGCTGAACTTGTCGCGGAAATCGAAGTGGGTATAGCGGTCGCCGCAGGCGAAGGCGGCGCCGTTCTTGACCTGGAAGCCGGCGGCTTGCACCGCCGGCAGCATGCCTGCTTCTTCCACGAATTCCAGGCAATGGGCCAGCAGGCTTTCGCCGATGGAAAAGCGCGGGAACTGCTGGCGTTCCAGCATCAGGACATCATGTCCTTGCCGTTTCAACAGGGCGGCGGCGACCGCGCCCGCGGGGCCCGCACCGATGACTACAACTTCCCGATGTTCCATGCCGGATATGTCCATTTAGTTATTGAAAGCAGGATGCGGCGCGGTCTCGCGCGGCGGGTTGATCCAGGGCGCCCACAGCAGCGAGAAGGCCACGCCCAGGGCCACGGCCAATCCGAAATTGGCGATGGCGGGGGTCCGGCTGATGGCGAGCAGGCCGAAGGACAGCAAGGTGGTGGCGGCGCCCAGCAGGATGCCGACCAGGCTGGCGGCCGCGCCCGCGACCCGCTCGTACATGAAGATGGCGTAATCCACGCCGATGGCGGAAACCAGCAACAGGCCGAACAGGCTGAACAGGGTGAGCGGCTGGCCCAGGTAGCCCAGCGCGGCCAGGCTGCATGCGGTGGCCGCCAGCGGCACGGCCAGGATGCGCCAGGCGGCGGCGCGTCCCAGGGTCAGCAGCAGCAGGGCGGCCGCGACCACGTAGGACAACAGTTTGAGTTCGGCGGCTTCGACCCGCGTCGCCGCGAACATGCGGTTCAATTCGCCGCTGCGGTCCACCAGCGTGACGTCCGGCGCGGCGCGGGCGATGGCCTCCAGCGCGGACGCGTCGCGCAGGCCCAGTAATGTCACCATGCCTGCGGCTTGCCCGTCGCGCATGCCCAGCCATAGCGGCCGCCAGCGTTCCGCCAGCGGACCTTGCAGCGCGTCGTCGATCGTTTGCGGCGGCAGCGTGGCCATGGACTGCAGCTCTTGGCGCAGGGCGTCGTAGGGGATGCCGAGGTCGGTGACCGGCTTCCAGACTTCCGGTTGCGCGGCCAGCGCGGCCAGCTTCGAGCCCAACGCCTGTTGCCCGGCGGCTGGCGAGACCAGCTGGCTCAAGGCGTTGTAGGCAGCGAGATCGCCGCGCGCAACCAGGGTATCCAAAGCCTGCGACACCAGCGCCTGCCTGCGCAGCAGTTCGTCGGCATCGGGCGCGCGCACCAGGAAGAATTGGCTGGTCGGCATGAAGCCCGTGATTTCACCGATCTGCCGGGCCTGCTGCAGCAAGGGCGCGGGCAGGCTCAGCCACTGCCGCAGATCGTCCTGGATGCTCAGCCGGCCGATGCCGCCGGCGGTGGCGGCGAGCAAGGCCAGTGCGCCCAGCCAGAGCATGGCGCGGCGTCCGGCCACACGTTCGCGCGCGCGCAGCGCGGCCTCGGCAAAGCGCAGCAGCGGCTGCCAGGGGCGGGGCCGCCAACCGTCCATCCAGGCCGGCAACTGGCACACGGTGCAGGCGTACGCGCCCAACAGGCCGGAGGCCGAGAACACCGCGGTCTGCGTCAGCGCCGGAAACGGGGTGAACGCCAGCGCGACGTAGCCGACCAGGCTGGCGGCCAGGCTGATGGTGAGCCCGGGCAGGACGCGCCGCAGCGCGGGCCAGGCCTGCCAGTCGGCCATGCCGTAGCTCTTGCCCAGCCAGTGCATGGGGAAATCCACCGCGACGCCGATCAGGCTGGCGCCGATCACCAGGGTCAGGACATGGATGGAGCCGAACACGGCCACGCAGGCCACCGCGCCCGTCAACAGTCCGACGGCGACCGGCACGAAGGCCAGCAGCGCGCGCACGCGCCGCAGCGCCAAAAGCAGGACCAGCACGATGCCGATGGTGGCCACGGTGCCGATCCAGCTGCTTTCTGCGACCGCTTGCGCCCGGCCCGCGGCCGCGTACAAGGGGCCGCCCGCCACCAGCAGTTCGGCGCCGGCCGCGCTCAGGGCCTGGCGGTCCAGTTCGAGTTGAGCGGCGATCTGCTGCGGGGCAGCGGCGTCGAAGGCGTCGCCGCGGGTTTCGGCGCGCACCAGCGCCCAGCGCCTGCCGCCGTGCTCGGCCTGCAGGGTGCCCGTGCCCATGTCGTACTGCACGGCGCCGCCGGGGCGCAGCGCCTGCTCGGCGCGGCGCGTGAGGCCCAGCCAGTCCTGGTCCACCGGCACGAGGCCGGAGGACGAGAACGGGTCCGACAGTTCGCGCGCGCGGCGCTGGGCGTAGGCGGCGGGGTCGGTCTCAAGCTGGCGCCGGTCCGTCGCGGGCAGCATGGCCAGGCGGCCCGACAGCAATTGCGCGCGCAACGCGGCCACGTCGACCTGCAGTTCCACCTGCACGGAGGAGTACAGGCCGCTGTCCGTCCAACGCTGCGCCAGCAGGCGCGCGGGCGTGGCGGAGTCCGCGCCGGAAGTCGCGGCGACCAGCGCGATGAGCTGGCGCGACAAGGGCTCCTGGATGCGGGCCTCGGCCAGTTGGCGCGTGGCGTCGGCGCCGGCTTGCGGCACCAGTTCCATCAGGTTGGCCGACACCGGCCAGCCGTGGCGGCTTTGCCAGGCGCCGGCGCAAAGAATCAGCAGCAGCCCCAGCTTGAACAGCCGCGGCAGCCAGCGCTCAATCGGCGAACGCACGTTGCTCCTCGGCGCTCAGGGCCTGTGCGGCTTGCGCATCCGTCATCTGCAGCACGCTGCGGTCGCCCTGCGTCTCGCGCAGTTCGATGCGGTCCACCAGCGCGCCGCCGTTGATCTGGATGTTGTCGAAGATCTGGCGCAGCAGGACCGAGCGCGGCGTCAGCAGCAGCTGCCATGCGTCCGCGTGGCCGGTGAGCGTCAGGTCGAAATTCTCGCGCAGGCCGGCGGTATCCCCCGCCAGCACCGACAGGAACAGCCGGTTCTCGCGGCCGGCGCCGGAATGCTGCGGCAGGGCCTGCCATTTGCCGGCTTCGTCGCGCCGGAAGATGCCGTTGGCGTTGATGCGCAAGTCCTGCGCGATCGGCGTGCGCAGCAGCCATAGCAGGCCCTTGCCCGCCGCTAGCGTGAAGTCGCCGCGGCTGGTCAGCGGCTGCGGCAGCGAGCGCAGGAACTTCTGCTGCACGAAGTGGCCGCGCACCACGGGCGTGGCGCTTAACTGCCGCTGCAGATCGACCAGGTCGAAGGCCCGGGCGGCAAAGGGCAGCAGCGCCAGTGCCAGCAGGGCGCAGAGGCGGCCCACGAAAACCAGGCAGCGCTTCATGCGGGCGTCTCCATCGATTGCAGCTTGCGCATCACGGCGTCGACCAGCGCAGCGGGCGAGGCCAGCTGCATTTCGCGGGTCTGGATGCAGACCGCCACCTGTTCGGAAGTGGCCCGCGTCAGGCGCTGGCCGCTGGCGGCGTCCAGGATCAGATAGTTGATCTTCAGGCGGTGTTCCCATTCCACCAGTTCGGCGCGCACCAGGAGGCGCTGGCCGAACTGCGCGGGTTGCGCATAGCGCAGGTGCAGGTCGATCACCGGCCAGGCGTAGCCGCTGGCGCGCATGGCGTCGTAGTTGTGTCCCAGCTGGTCCAGCAGTTCGCAGCGGGCCTGTTCCAGGTACTTCACATAGTGGCCGTGCCAGACGACGTGGAGCGAATCGACGTCGAAGAAGGGCACGCGGATTTCGACTTCAGCGCCGATGGCGCCCCGTTTACGCATCGTCTTTCCAGAAGGGATAAAAGTTGAACCATTGCAGCGGCGCCTGGCGGCAGTGCGCGGCAAGCCGGCAGGCATAGCGCTGGGCCACTTCGGCGATCCGGGTCTGGCGCGTGGCGCGCGTCCATTCGATGCCGTCGGACAGGCGTTCCATCGCCACGCGGTAGCGCGCGCCGTGGCGCGTGCAGAACAGCAGATTGACCGGGCAGCGCAGCAGCCCGGCCAGCAGCCAGGGGCCTTGCGGCAGCAGGGCGGTGGCGCCCAGGAAATCCACGGGCGTGCAGCGGTCGCCTTGCAGCGGCACGCGGTCGCCGGCAATGGCCAGCCATTCGCCGCGGTCCAGGCGCTGCGCCAGGTCCAGCATGGCGGGAGCATCCAGCTCGCTGACCTGGATCATGCGCAGCCCGCCGCCGGCGTCATGCAGGAGGCGGCTGAAATGGGCCGCGTGCTTGTCGTGGACCAGCACGTTGAGATGCAAGGTGCCGCTTTGTTCCGCCAGCGCGCGGCAGACCTCGATGTTGCCCAGGTGCGAGCCGACCAGGATCTGGCCGCGGTTCCTGCCCATCTGCGCGTGCAGGCCGTCGGGATCGGAGATGTCCAGGTTGGCCATGGTGATCTTGCCCTGCCAGACGTCCAGCTTGTCCAGGATGGCGTTGGCGAACGCGAGGTACTGGCGATAGACGGGCATGCGGCGCGGCAGCGGCTCGGCCAGCGCCCCGGATTGCGCCAGCCGGCGCTGGTAGGCCGCGATCGAGCGCCGGGCGCGGCCGCCGGAGACATAGAAATACAGTACGACCATCCAGACCACGGGCGCGACCAGGCGGCGTCCCAAAGTGCGTGCCGCCCAGGCGGTCAGGCGCATCAGCACGGCGCTGCCGCGTTCGGGCTGGCCGGCCCAATGCTGGTCGGCGGCGCTCATGGCTGCGGGCCTCCGGCAAGCCGCCGCCACAGCAGGGCGGGCGAGCGCGCCAGCATGCCGAAGAAGAGGCGCGCATGCATGCGGCTGATCAGCAGGTTGTCGCGCAGGCCCTTGAAGTGCGAGATGCCGCCTTCCGGATAGGCCACGCGCGTCGGCAGCCACACCATCGCGACGCCGCGCCAATGCAGGCGCACCAGGACGGCAATGTCGAAGTCCATGCGCCGGCCCACTTGCGCGCCGTCGATCACCGGCAGCACCGGGGCCAGCGGGTAGACGCGGAAGCCGCACATGGCGTCGGGGATGTCGAGCGAAAGCGTATTGATCCAGACCCACACGCGCGTCAGCCAGCGGCCGTAGAGGCGGCTGCGCGGCACGTCGTCGCCATAGACCGGCGCGCCGCAGATGAGGGCGCGGGGCTGGGCGCGGGAGGCTGCCGCGAAGGCGGCCGCATCCGCCAGGGCGTGCTGGCCGTCGGCGTCCACCTGCAAGGCATGGGTATAGCCCAGCGCGGCCGCCGCGCGCAGTCCGTCCTGCACCGCCGCGCCCTTGCCGCCGTTGGCCGCGCGCCGCAGCAGATGCGTGTGCGGTTGGGTCGCCAGCGCATCCAGCGTGGCCGCGCAAGCCGGCGCGGAGCCGTCGTCCACCAGCACGCAGGGCAGGCCTTGCGCGGCGAGCTGCGCGTGCACGGCGGCTACCGTGGCGCCGTGGTTGTATACGGGAATGAGCGCGCAGAGCTTATGCGGAGTCATGGCTGCCCGCCTGCAGAATGCGGCCGGAAGAGCAGGGCGCGTCGTTGAGGGTGAAGGCGAAATACAGCTTCTGCTTCGAGGCGTCCCATTTCAGCGCCAGCACGGCCACGTCGCCCGGGCGCAGCAGCCGCTGGAATTTCAGGGCTTCCATGCCCGCGAAGCGCAACTCGGGATGGAGGTCGCGTTGCGCCAGCGACATGGCCCAGCCGATCTGGACCACCCCGGGCACCACGGGGGCGGTGGGGAAATGGCCGCTGAAATGGGCCAGGTCGCAGGGGACTTCCAGCGTGTAGCGGCGTTCGTGCTCCGCCGGGGGCGGCAGCGGCACCGCTACGGGCGCGAGCGGCCGGGGGCCGGCTGCCGCCTCGAATACGCTGCGCGGCAGCTTGCCCTGGGCGTTGGCGGGCAGTTGCGCAAAGAAGCGCCAGGTGCGGGGGATGGCCAGCGATTCGAAGCCTGCGCCCAGGTGCGCGCGCAAGGCGTCCACCACCGCCTTGCGGCCTTGGTTGCGCAAGGCATGCAGGCCGCCGGCCGACAGGGCCACCAGGGCCGCCAGGCGCGCGGCCCCGGCCAATGCGCCCAGGCGCGCCTCCGCCACATAGGGATGGCGCGTCAGCGCCTGCTCCAGCATGGGCAGGGAAATGCGTTTTTCCTCGATCTTCACGATGCGGTCGAGGCGCCCAAGCAGGCGGAAGCCGCCATCGGCGAGTTCCGCGCCGTCGGCGGTCTGCGCCTCGGCCGGGTTGACCCAGGGCGATCGCACGCGCAGCGCGCCTTCGCCGTTGAGGTCCACGGCCACGCCAGGCAGCGGCCGCCAGGGGCTGCCGCCTTCGCGCCAGGCGACGGCCCCGGTTTCGGAGCTGCCGTAGATCTCGCTGGGGCGCAGGCCCAGATGCTGCGCGATATGGTCGGAGGCCTCGGCGGGCAGTTCGCCGCCGGAGGAGTGGATGCGGGTCAGCCGGCCGCGCAGCCGGGTCCAGTCCAGCCGTTGTCCCAGGCGGCGCAGCAGCGCGGGGCTGGCGATCCAGGTGCAGGCCGGATGGCGCAGGCTGGCCTGCTGCAGTTCTTCGGGATAGAGACGTTGCGGCCGGTCCAGCTGGCGGCCCGCGCACAACGGCCACAGCACCCTGAAGGGCAGGCCGTACATGTGCTGCGCCGATACGCTGCCCAGCACGGGACCGCGCGCATCGGGCCATTGCTGCTGCAGCGCGCGGACTTCTTCCATCAATTGCCGCCAGTGCTTGGCGATATGCTTGGGCGTGCCGCTGGAGCCGGAGGTGCACAGCACCAATGTCAGCGCCGGGTCCAGCGCGGCGGGCGCCAGCGGCGCGCCGTCTTGCAGGTCGGCCAGGCGGCATAGCCGTTGCGCCGGCAGCGGCAGTTCCGCGTCGCTCAGCCAGGTGTCCACCGTGGCGTCGAGCGTGGCGCAGGTCTGCGCCTGGGCGTCACCCGGCAGGATCGCGACCACGCCGGCGCGCCAGCAGGCGAATAGCGCGATGGCCATCTGGGCCGCGTCTTCGAACCAGAGCGCGACGCGCCGCAGCGACCGCGCCTGCAATGCGCCGGCGGCCTGCAGGCTGGCGCGCGCGAATGCCTCGCGCGTCAGGGGCGGCTCATCGGCGACCAGGGCGTCGGCCAGGTCGGGCGGGGCGGGCAGCAGCAACTGCGCGAGATCGGTCCAGGCCATGCTTTACGCCGCCTTGGCGGCCGCGGGGCGCAGCAGCCATTCGCCCGCCATCAGCAAGCCCATGAGCACATAGCTCACGGCGCCGTTGTAGGCGGTCCACCAGCTCCAGGGCCCCCAGGCCGCCAGCGCCGCGGCCACGCTGCCGTTCAGGACAAAGAAGGCGCACCACACGCGGGTGACGTTGCGGGTGTAGCGCACGCCCGCGGGCGGCAGGTCGGGGTGGCGCAGCCGGGCCAATTGTTCGATCACGGGGCGGCCGCGCCGCAGGCTGGCGCCGAAGATCACCAGCATCATGCCGTTGACCAGCACCGGATACCAGCGCAGCCAGGCTTGCGAATTCGAGATGGCCAGGATCAGGCAGAATGCCACCGCCACGGCGGGCAGCAGGCGCGCGCCCGGCCGGGCGGCATCCGCGGTCAGACCGCGGGCCAGCCACAGCAGGGCCAGCGGCAGGGCCAGCCATGCGGCGCTCACCCGTCCCAGCGCCGCATGGACGGCGAAGGGATAGGCGATGCCGGCCACGGCCAGGGCTGCCGCCACGCCGCGTTTCATGCGGCGGGATCCTGCTTCTGACACATGGCTTGCACCACGTCTTCGACGGTGCGCACCGTGCGGAAGTCATTGGCGTCGAGCTTGCGGCCAGTCTGGCGGCGTACGTGGTCGATGAGGTCGATGGCGTCGATGCTGTCGATCTCCAGATCCGTGTACAGGTTCGCCTCGGGCGTGATGCGTTCCGGTTCGATCTCGAACAGTTCGACCAGCGCGCCGCGCAGCGTATTGAAGATTTCGTCGCGGGTATGCATCCTGGACTCCGTATCCATTAGGCGCGGCGTTGCGCGCTGACAAACTCGGCCAGCTTGGCGATGCTGGCGAAATGCTCGCGCATGTTGCGCGTTTCGGGATCGATGGTGATGCCGTAGCGCTTCTGCAGCGCAAGGCCCAGCTCCAGGGCGTCCACCGAATCCAGCCCGAGCCCGTCGCCGAACAGGTGGGCGTCGCTGTCGATATCGTCGGGCGCGATGTCTTCCAGGCCCAGCGATTCGATGACGAGGGTCTTCAGTTCAAATTCCAGTTGGTTCATCCGGTCAGGACTCCACTTCCACCGCCTGGGGCGGCTGTTCGTTCATGAGTGCGCCGGCGGGCGCGGCATGCGCCAGCTCGGCTTCGAAATAGGCGTGCAGGTAATCATTCATCTTGCGCCCTGCGATCGGCAGCGGATGCGCGCCGCTCCAGTTGGCGGGGTCGATGTCCTCTCCCACGCGGATCACGTAGCGCATGCGGCAGGGCGGGATCCGGTACCAGGGTTCGCCCTTGGTCAGGCTGCGGGGATTCATGCTGATGACCACGGGCGTCACCACGCGCGCGCCGCGCAGCGCGATGGCGCAGGCGCCGCGATGGAAGCGCGGCATGGCGTCGCGCGGCGTGCGCGTGCCTTCGGGAAAGACGATCAGGGTTTCGCCTGCGCGCAGCGCGTCTGCCGCGCGGTCGAACATGTCGAAGCTTTCGTCATTGGTGATGTACCCGGCATTGGCCACCGGGCCGCGGGTGAACGGATTGGTCGCCAGGCCGTGCTTGACGATGCAGTTGGCGTTCTTGACGTGGCCGACCAGGAACACCACGTCCAGCAGCGAAGGGTGGTTGGCCAGGATCATCTGGCCGGGCTGGCCGAGGCGTTCGGCGCCCTTGAATTCCACGGTCAGGATGCCGGTGCGGACCATGAAGCGGATGAACAGGCGGAAGGTGCCGTTCAGCGCGCCGCGCGCGCGGCGTTGGCGGTCCGCCTTGTCACCGGGCAGCAGACGCTGCGGCGGGAATACCAGCACGCGCAACAGCACGCCGCCGATCCCGAAGAGAGTGAAGGCCATGCCTGTGGCGAACAGGCGCCAGAGCCAGAAGTCCTGCCGGGCAGGCGTGGCGCTCGTCATGCCGTGCGTGTCCAAGTCCATAGTCGGGAGCGGTTGGCGTGTCGCCAGTCGGGCGTGCGCAGCAAGAGGTGGCGCAGCAGGTTCAGGGGATTGGGCCAGGCCTGCGCCGCGTCGGCGGCAACCGGGGTTTGCGGGGCCAGGGTCAGCGTCCAGTCCGCGCCGGGGCGCAGGTGCAAGGCGAGGGCATAAGAGCAAGGCGCGTCATCCACCCAGGAGGTGTAAGGCGCGGGCGGACGTTCCTCGGCCAACACCACAAGCACGTCCTGGTGGCCTGCATCGAACAGCATGGACGCTTCGATGAAGGCATGTTCCAGGCCATCGTCTTCCGCCGACAAGGCCACGGATTCCGTGGTTTCGCGGCGTATGATCGACCACTGCGCGGCGATGGCGTTGTGCACGGACAGGCCGAAGGCCGTGGGCGACAATGGTTCGTCCGCCGCCAACGCCTGCAGCAGGCCGAAGTTGCGCGTGGTTTCGCCATGACGGGAGGCGAACACCAGCGGCATGGCGGGCCGCCCCTCGGCTATCGGCCACGCGCAGTCGAACACGCCGCGAGCCAGAGGGCTCAAGCGGCGGCGTTGCAAGGGGGGCAGGAAGTCCAGGCGGGGCGGGTTCTGATTTCCGATCGGGCAGAACGGATGTTCGGCCCATTCCAACCAGTCGCTGGGGCTATCGATTCCTTGCGCCCAACCCTGCCATTGCGCGATCGAAAACGTCAACATAGCGCGCGATTCTACTATGGCGATGTCGGGCCATTTTGATTTAAAACGTTACATAATACACAATATTTCCGGTGTTTCTTACACTCCAGCTTGCTATTTGTTACTTACTCCCGTGAACGTTCAGGAACTTTTCATCTGGTGGGCAGACCAAGGCGCCGCCGCCAGCTACCGCAGCCAGGAGCTGTCGGCCGAGGATGCGGTGCGCGCCCCGGCGCTGCGCAGTTCGAAGGCGCAGAGCGACTGGCGGGTCAGCAGGGCGTTGCTGCAAAGCGTCAGGCAGGCCGCTCCGGACGCGGCCACCTCGCTCAGCCATAGCGGCGGCCATGTGGTCTGTGCGGCGGCGCCCCGGGGATGGGCGCTAGGCGCCGACCTGGAGCGCATCCGGCCGCGCGCGGTGTTGCGCCTGGCCGAATGGGTTTGCACACCCGCCGAACGCGAGGCGCTGGCCGGCCTGCAGGGCGCGGCGCAGCTGGAACGCTTCTATCTCTTGTGGACCCTGAAGGAAGCCTTCATCAAGGCGGCTGGCCTGGATTTCCCTGCGGACATGGCATCGGTGGGCCTGGCGCCCGATGACAAGACGGGATGGCGGCTGCGCGCGCCGCCTGGGCGGTGGCGCGCTTGTTCCTATCGCCTGGGGCATGACTGGATCGCGTCTGCGGTATGGCGCGCCCAGGCTGACAGCGCATTACGTCCCCAATGGCGGGCCGAAGCGGCTTGCGTGTTACCAACGCTTGCCATCCTGGGCGAGTGGGTAGCCGGAGAGGAATGAACCGGGCGGCGTTTTTCAGCGGGCATTTAAAGATGTATTATAAATACATGTTTAATGGCGATTCCGATCGCGCCACAAAGGAGCAGTAGATGTTGAGCCCCCAAATCCGCGCCCTGGTCAAAGGCACGGCCCCCGTTCTCAAGACGCACGGCGTCGCGCTGACCAAGCATTTCTATGCCCGCATGTTCAAGCACAACCCCGAGCTCAAGCAGGTCTTCAACCAGGCCCACCAGGCGGGCGGCGAGCAGCAGCACGCGCTGGCCGGCGCGGTCACGGCCTATGCCGAGCACATCGACGATCCGTCGGTGCTGATGCCCGTGGTGACGCGCATCGTGCACAAGCACGTCAGCCTGGGCATACGGCCCGAGCATTACCAGATCGTGGGCAAGCATCTGCTGGCCTCGATCAGCGAAGTGCTGGGCGAGGCGGCCACGGACGAACTGATCGCTGCCTGGGCCGCGGCCTACGGCCAACTGGCCGACCTGCTGATCGCCGAAGAGGCGCGCCTGTACGCGGAATCGGCCGCCAAGCCGGGCGGGTGGACGGGCTGGCGCGCCTTCCGCGTGGTGGGCAAGCAGCGCGAAAGCGCCGAGATCACGTCTTTCTACCTGGCGCCGGCCGATGGCGGCGAAGTGCCTGCCTACCGCCCCGGCCAGTACGTGTCGGTGCGCGTGTTCGTGCCCGAACTGGGCCTGATGCAGCCGCGCCAGTACAGCCTGTCCGACGCGCCGGGGCAGGACCGCCTGCGCATCTCGGTCAAGCGCGAAGCGGGCGGCGCCGATACGCCGGCCGGCCGCGTGTCCAACGCCCTGCATGACCGCCTGGAAGAGGGCGGGGTGCTGGACGTGGCGCCGCCCCAGGGCGATTTCTATTTGCGCGAGGAAGGCAATGCGCCGGTGGTGCTGCTGAGCGGCGGCGTGGGCCTGACGCCCATGGTTTCCATCCTGAACCATCTGGTGGGCCTGAACGACGAGCGCCAGATCCGCTTCGTGCACGGTTGCCGCAACCACTCGGTCCACGCCTTGCGCGACCACGTCAACGACATCGCCGCCGAACGCGCCAATGTGCGCAAGGCGGTGTTCTACGAGGAAATCGGCCACGGCGACCAGCCTGGGCGCGACTACGACCATGCCGGCCGGGTAGACCTGAACGCCATCCGCGACGAGGTCATCGTGCCTGGCGCGGACTACTACCTGTGCGGCCCGGCGGCCTTCATGCGTGCGCAGCGCGAGGCCCTGACCGGCCTGGGCGTGCCGGCAGACCGCATCCACGCCGAAGCCTTCGGCACCGGCGGCGCGCCCGCCTGAGCGGTGTATCCTGGCGGCCTGAGCTCTCGGGCCGCCGGCTCCCATCCCTTTCATCCAGCCATGCAACTGACCCGATTCACCGATTTCGGCCTGCGCGTCCTGATGTACCTGACGCAATGCCGCGACCGGCCCGCCGCCGTCACCATCCCGGAGATCGCCGACCGCTTCAGCGTGTCGCGCAATCATCTGGTGAAGGTGGCGCACTTCATGGCGCAGCAAGGGTGGGTCAGCACCTCGCGCGGCAAGGGCGGCGGGTTGCGGCTGTCGCGGTCCGCCGGCGATTACCGGCTGGGCGATCTGATCCGGCAACTGGAGCAGCAGGGGCCGCTGATCGACTGCCGCGAGCCTCCCTGTGCGCTGGACGGCTCATGCCGCTTGTCCGGCGTGCTGGCGCAGACCCTGCAGGCCTTCTACGAGGCGCTCAACGGCTACACCCTGGCCGACCTGGTGCGCGACCCCACGGCCGCGGCCATCATCAAGCTGCACCGCGCCGCCTGAGGCGGGGCATGATGTTTTGTTATGGACCCTGCGGAGTTTGGCATTTGCCGGACGGGCGCGGCGCATCCCAGAATAGAGCGTTTCCCCTGTCTTTCTGGATCTATGAGTATGCGGGTTTGCGTAATCGGCGCTGGCGTCGTGGGTGTCACGTCGGCCTATTTCCTGGCGCGCCAGGGCCATGACGTGGTGCTGGTGGACAGCCAGGCGCGTCCGGCCGAGGTGTCCAGCTACGCCAATGGCGGCCAGCTCAGCTATAGCTACGTGGCGCCTTTGGCCGGTCCGGGCGTGCTGCCCAGCGTGCCGGGCTGGCTGCTGCGCGAGGACTCTCCGCTGCGTTTCCGGCCCAGGCTGGATCCCCACCAATGGCGCTGGTGCCTGCAGTTCGCGCTGGCGTGCCGGGCCTCGGTGGCCAAGGCTTCCACGGTCCAACTGGCCGGCCTGTCCTATCTCAGTCGCGACGTGATGCACTCCCTGCTGGAGCAGGAAGACCTGGACTTCGGCCATCTGAAGAACG
The DNA here is from genome assembly GCF_017355315.1 of Achromobacter sp. SD115. Taxonomy (NCBI): domain Bacteria; kingdom Pseudomonadati; phylum Pseudomonadota; class Betaproteobacteria; order Burkholderiales; family Alcaligenaceae; genus Achromobacter; species Achromobacter sp. SD115. The sequence continues at coordinate 78,178 of NZ_JADIJM010000022.1, forward strand.
GCAAGCTCATCGCCTACCGCAGCCCGGCGCTGCTGGACAAGGCGCGCCAGCTGGTGGCGTATCAGGCCGCTCACGGCGCCGACCAGCAGGTGCTGGATGCGGCGCAGACCCTGGCGCTGGAGCCGGCGCTGGCCGGCATGGGCGGCAGCCTGGCGGGCGCCATCTACACCCCCAGCGAAGAGGCGGGTGACTGCCGCCAGTTCACCGAGGCGCTGTTCGACCGCCTGCAGTCCATGGCCAATGTGCAATGCGCCATGTCCAATCCGGTGTCGGGACTGCAGCGCGAAGGCCGCCGCATCGTGGCGGTGAACACGCGCGACGGCGACATCGGCGCCGACGCCATCGTGCTGGCCACCGGCGTCGGCACGCGCGCGCTGCTCAAGCCCCTGGGCCAGGATGTGCCGCTGTATCCCTTGAAGGGCTACAGCCTGAGCGTGCCGCTGGATGAGGACGACGAGTCGGTGGCGCCGCGCATCAGCGTGACGGACTATGAGCGGCGCATCGTCTACGCCCGCGTGGGCGGCGTGCTGCGGATTGCGGCCATGGTCGACATCGGCAGCGCCGACGCCAGCATCGACACGGCGCGCATCGGGCTGCTCAAGCGCCAGGTGCACGAGGCTTTCCCGGCGCTGGACCTGCGCCAGGCCGAGCCCTGGGCGGGGTTGCGTCCGGCCACCCCCACCGGCAAGCCGCTGATCGGCCGCAGCCTTGCGGCCGACAATCTGTGGCTCAACATCGGGCAAGGCGCGCTGGGCTTTACCCTGGCCTGCGGCAGCGCCGCGCTGTTGACGGCCCAGATGGGCGGGCTGGAGCTGCCGCTGGATCCCGCGCCATTCCGTCCCTGACGCGGGCGATGTCCATTTTGCGATAGTGGCTGCCTTTTCATCGGCAGACGGACCGGATCGCGCTCAATAGGATAGCGATACTCCGCCGCTTGCGCAGCCTCGGGAGGCGACGCAAGCGGCCGGAGACCATCCCTCATCCTCCGAGCGCAACCATCATGTCCTACCTGTTTCCGTTGTTCGCCATCCTGTTCTGGGCGGGCAACGTCATCGTCTCCAAGATGGCCGCCAGCGCCATCTCGCCCACCGCCATTACCTTCTACCGGCTGGTGCTGGCCCTGTTCCTGATGGGCCTGTTCACGGCCGGCCCGGCCTGGCGCAACCGCAAGACCATCCTGCGCCACTGGCCCAAGCTGGCGCTGTACGGCGCCTTGTCGTCGGCGGTGTTCCAGGCGCTGTCCTACCGCGCCGCCGAAACCACCACCGCCACCAACATGGCCATCCTGACCGCCCTGATTCCTTTGCTGAGCATGCTGCTCAGCGTGGTGATCCTGCGCGATCCCCTGACCCTGGGCATGGCCGCCGGCGGCGCGCTGTCGTTCCTGGGCCTGCTGTACCTGGTGGGGCAGGGCGATATGCTGAGCGTGTTCCAGCACGGCATCCACGTCGGCGACGGCTTGATGCTGCTGGCGGCCTTGTCCTATGCGCTGTACGGCGTGCTGCTGCGCCATTGGAAGGTGCCGCTGCCGGCCTGGCAATCCACCTTCGTGCAATCGATCTTCGCGCTGCTCTACATGCTGCCGCTGTACTTGCGCGTGCCGGCGGCGCAGGCCGCGCTGGACATGAACACGATTCCGCTGATCCTGTACGCCGGCATCTTCTCGTCGGTGCTGCTGTCCTATCTGTGGATCGAAGGGGTGCATCGCCTGGGGCCCAACCGCTGCAGCATCTTCATCAACCTGCTGCCGCTGTTCACCGCGCTGGCCGCCTTCGTCCTGTTGCGCGAGCAACTGCACCTGTACCACCTGCTGGGCGGCGCGGTGACGCTGGCCGGCGTGCTGCTGGCGCAGACGGTGCAGCGCCCGCTGTTCGGCCGCGCCCGCGCGCTGGCGCTGGACTAGGAACTTTTCACTGGCGTTCAAGACGCACGCCCGCCGTCCCGGCACAGTGGCTCTCTTTGCAGGGAGAGAGTCCATGAGCATGTTCCAGAGAACCGCCATCGCGCTGGCGCGCAGCCCGGGCGTGGGGCGGGCGATGCGGGCCATGGCGGCCCGCACGTCGCTGGCGGCCCGTTTCGTCGGCGGCGCCGACGTGGACGCCGCGGTCCGCACGGCCGCAAGACTGCGCGAGGCGCACGGGATCCGCGCATCGCTCTTCTACCTGGGCGAGTACGTCGACGATCCCGACTCCATCGAGCACAACGTGGCGCAGGCCGTGGGCGCCTGCCGGGCGCTGGCGCATGCCGGGCTGGACGTGCACGTGTCGGTCGACCCCACCGCCATCGGCTATATGCGCGACGATGCGCTGGGCCGGGACAATGCCCGGCGCATCGGCCTGGCGGCGCGCCGCGGGGTCGGCCTGGGGCGCGACTGGATGGTGCTGGACATGGAGGATTCCTCCATCTGCGACCGCACCTGCGTCTTGCATCGCGAATTGCTGCAAGCCGGCATACCGGCAGGCCTGACCCTGCAGGCGCAGCGCCGCCGCACACCGCTGGACCTGGTCTGGGCGATCCGTCAGCGTACCTCGCTGCGGCTGGTCAAGGGCGCGTTTCCGGAGCGCGAGCTGGACCACGCCGGCCGCGCGCGCATCGACCAGGCCTACCTGGACGCAGCCGCCATCATGCTGTCGCGCGAGGCGCTGGAGTCGGGCTTTCAACCGGTCTTCGGCACGCATGACGACCGCCTGGCTGGCGCCATTATGGAACTGGCGCGGGAACGTGGCTGGCCGCCAGATGCCTTCGAATTTGAAATGCTCTACGGCGTGCGTCCGGACTGGCAGCTCGCGCTGCGCCGTTTGGGCTATAACGTCAGGGTCTATCTGCCCTTCGGCGGCGACTGGTGGCCCTATGCCATGCGCCGCGTGGGAGAAAACCCCCGCAACGCGTGGCTGCTGGCCCGCACGCTGACTTCGGACCAGAGCTACTTCGGCTAGGCGACTCACGCACACGCATCCATGGCGGTTTCCCAACACATCTGGCATTGCGGCGCCGGCCTGCCCGGCGACGTGCTGATCGCGGACCTGCGCGCCTACCGCTATGCGCCGCATTTCCACGATGCCTGGTCCATCGGCGCCATCGCGCAGGGGCGTTGCGCCTTCACCGTGCATGGCGAGGCGCAGCTCGCGGGCGAGGGCGATCTGGTGGCGATCGCGCCCGGGCAGGTCCACACGGGCGGCACCTCGGACGCGCCGCTGGCGTACCGCATGGCCTATATAGACCCGGCCTGGTTCAAGGGCCACGAACTTGCGCTGTTTGCCGGTGGCGCTGCGCTACCCGGCCCCGTCATCCGCGATCCAGCGTTATGCCAGGCATGGTTGGACGCGCTCACCCCCGACGCCATCGCCGACTCGGAGCGCCGCGAACGTATTTCCGCGGCCCTGTTCGGGCTGTTGGCCGCGCATGCGCAGGCCCCGGCGGTTCCTGTCGACGACGCGTCCGACGTGTGCGCGCTGCTGCGCGAGCGCATGGCCTCGGACCCGGCGTGCGCGCCGGACCTGGAAGCCCTGGCGGCGGCGCAGGACCGCCACCGCACCACCCTGGTCAAACAATTCGCGCGGCGCTATGGCCTGCCGCCGCTGGCCTGGCTGCGCAACTGGCGGGTAGCGCGTGCGCGCGTCCTGCTGCGCGACGGCCTGGCGCTGGCGGATGCCGCGCACGCCGTGGGCTTCGCCGACCAGGCCCATCTGACCCGCGTCTTCAAGCAGGTCTACGGCAGCACGCCCGGCGTGCTGCGCAGGGCGGGGACGGCTTCCCAGACATTGCGGGCGCGCGGCGTTTCGACCCGGTAGTCCGAGTACTTGTGGGTAAAGAATGCAGCGCCCAGTTCGGCCGCCGCTTGCAGCGGCTGCCGCGGGTCCGCCGCGATCTCGCCGCGCAGGTTGCCGGCGCCGTGCACATAGCCGACGAAATCCGAATGGGTGTAGCGCGCGTATTCCTGGATCTGGTGCACGATGCCCAGGGCCGCGCCCGGGTAGGTTTCCTCGGATGCCACCGCCAGGCCCAGGCGCTTGCCGACCATGCGCTGCTTGACCCGTTCCGGTTCGGGGCCCTGGCCGGCGTAATGGCTGAAAGAGCGGTCGAAGAAAGCCTTGGTCTGCGCCGACATGCCGTACCAGTAGATCGGGGTGCAGATCAGGACGCCGTCGGCCGGCAGGAAATGCTCCAGGAACAGCTCGGCATAGCGGTCGGCGGGCGCGGTGGCGTGCCGCAGGTCCGGCAGGAAGGACTGGATGTAGTCGTCCAGGAACAGCAGCGTGGCCGAGATGCCCGCCGTCTCGGCGCCCTGCAGCGCGGCCGCGCCCAGGGCCGCGCTGTTGCCGTCGCGCCGCGGGCTGCCGACCAGGATCAGAAGGCGCTTGGTAGGGTGATCTGAATTCATGTTTGATTCCTTGTTTGGACGTGGTTGCTGCCATGCAGTAGAGGAAATTTAGTATTCCTGCCTGATAGGCGACAAATGATGAATCCTTGAGTAAGATGAATTGATTTCATCCATAAAGCCCGGGATCCCATGTTTGCCACGCTACCGGTGACGGCGCTGCGCACCTTCGAGGCGGCCGCCAGGCTGCTCAGCTTCAAGTTGGCTGCGGCCGAACTGGCCGTCACGGCCACGGCGGTGTCCCATCAGGTCAAGGCGCTGGAACGCCACGTGGGCTACGCCCTGTTCGAGCGCGTGCCGCGCGGCGTGCGCCTGACCGAGAAGGGCGCGCGCCTCTTCGCGGGCGTGCATGGCGCCTTGCTCGACGTGGCGCAGACCCTGGACGCCTTGCGCGCCGCGCCGGCCTCGGGCGCGCTGACCCTGTCGACCACGCACTCGTTCGCGGCCTTGTGGCTGGTGCCGAGGCTGGGGCGCTTCCATGCCGCGTTCCCGCAATACCAGCTGAACCTGAACACCAGCCCCGAACCCGTGGACCTGCTGCGCGACGCCAGCATGGACCTGGCCATCCGCTACAGCCGCGCGCGTTGGCCCGGGCTGCACGCAGCCTGTTCGCTGCAGGAATGGTTCGGTGTCTATGGCGCGCCCGCGCTGGTTGCCCGGCCGGGCAAGCGCGCGCCATCGCTGGTCACCGTGCGCTGGCGTGATTCGCAGCTGTACGATCAGGGCTGGCAGGACTGGTGCGAGGCCGCCGGCCTGCCTTCCTGGCGCACGCCGGCGGCGCTGCATGCCTACGAGGAAGAGCATTACGCGCTGCAGGCCGCCATCGCCGGCCAGGGGCTGGTGCTGGCCAGTTCCGTCATGGTGTCGGACAGCGTGGCGGCGGGCACCCTGGTGGCGTACCGGCCCGAGGTCAGGGTGGCGGGAGCGGCCTACACCGCGCTATGCGCGCCGGGCCGTGAACGCCATCCGCCGGTCAAGGCGTTCCTGGGGTGGTTGCGCAAGGAATTCGAGGCACGGGCATGAGGCACGTCTCCCAACTGATGCGCAGCGGCAGTTTGAACGGCTACGTCGAGCTGGTCGAGTCGCTGGGCCGGGATCCTCATGCCTTCATGCGCAGCGTGGGGCTGGAGGCCAGGTTCCTGCAAGACCCGGAAATGCTGATCCCGCGCGACGCGGCGCGCGAGTTGCTGGAAATCACGGCCCGCGCGACGCGCATCGAAGACTTCGCGCTGCGCCTGGCGGCGCGGCGCAAGTTATCGGCGCTCGGCCCTATCAGCCTGGTGCTGCGGGAGGAGGCGACGCCGAGGCAGGCGCTCGATACGCTGTGCCGCTACCTGAAGCTGGTGAACGCGTCGCTCATCATCCGGGTTGAAGACACCGGCGGGCTGGTGATCATCCGCGAAGATCTGCTGCCCACGCCCGGGCTGCAGATGCGGCAGTCGGTGGAACTGGCGGTGGGCACCATGTTCTGCATATTGAGCGAGCTGATCGGGCAGCAGTGGCAGCCGCTGGAGGTCTGCTTTTCGCACCGGCCACCCGAGGACGTTACCGCGCATCGCGCCTTTTTCAGGCGCAACGTCAAATTCAACCAGGAATTCAACGGGCTGGTGTGCTCGTCCGCCGATCTGTCCAGGCCGCGGGAGCAGGGCGACCAGGTGGCAGCCGGCCTGGCCCGCAAATACCTGGAAGCGGCCATGACCGGCCGCGGCGAAAGCGCGCAGGAGACCTGCCGGCGGATCATCCTGGCGCTGCTGCCCGGCGGCGCCTGTTCGGCGCCGGAGGTGGCGCGCTTTCTGCACGTCGACCGCCGCACGCTGCATCGCCGCCTCGGAGCGGAAGGCCTGTCTTTCAGCCGCGTGCTGGATGAGGTGCGCAGGGACCTGGTCCAGCACCATTTGCGCGAGAGCGATCTGCCGCTGGGCGAGGTGGCGGAATTGCTGGGCTTCTCCAGGCCCAGCAGCTTCAGCCATTGGTTCCGTGACCAGTTCGGATGCAGTCCCTCAGCGTGGAGCAGGGCGGGTCCTGCCAGGCCGGCTTGAACGCTGTCCCAAATTAGCAAGTTTATGTCCCAAAAAAGCAAGTATGCGCGCGCAGAGCGATGGATACTTGTGGCCATAGATCAGACATTGCGCTGTCCCACAAAGGGAACCCGCGCATCAGTTTGGCAAAGAGCCAGGAGACAAAGATGAAACTGCATCAAATCGCGCGTTCGGCCTTGGCGTTGGCCGGATGGTCGCTGGCGTTCAGCGTCTGGGCTGCGGACGCCAAGCCCTTGCGTGTCATCGTGCCCGGTCCCGCAGGCGGCACCGTGGACATCGCCGCCCGCGTGATCGGGCAGCAGGTGTCGGCCGACACCGGCCGGCCGGTCATCATCGAGAACCGGCCCGGCGCGACCGGATCGATCGGCCTCAGCGCCATGCTGAAGGCCGACCCCGACGGCAACACGATCGCGCTGGGGCCGAGCAATATGCTGGTCGAAGCGCCGCAGGTGATGAAGGTGCCATACGACCCGCTCAAGGACATCGTGACCATTGCCCGGGTTGCGTACACCAGTTATGCGCTCGTCAGCGCCGCCGACTATCCGGCCAAGGATTTCCAGAGCCTGGTTGCGCATCTGAAGGCGCGTAAAGGCAAGTCGTCCTTCGCCAGCTACGGAACAGGCACGGTGTCGCAGTATTCGGGCCTGATCTTCAGCAGCCAGGCCGGGCTGGACATGCAGCACGTCGCCTACACGGGGTCGCCGCAGGCGCTGCAGGACGTCATAGGCGGCCAGGTCGACATCATGTTCGACGGCATGGTCACATCCTTGCCCCTGATCAGGAGCGGCCGGCTGCGCCCCTATGCGGTCGCCGGGAAAAACCGCTACAGGGATCTGCCCGAGGTGCCGACGATGACCGAACTGGGCTATCCGGAGATCCAGTTCCAGGGGCAGGTGTGCTTTTATGGTTCGAGCAAGCTGCCGTCCGATGTCCTGGCCAGGCTCCAGGCCGTCATCAGCAAGGCGGCGGCCGTGCCGGCGGTGCAGCAGAAGCTGGCGGACGTGGGGCTGGAGCCCGACGTGAACATCGACAGCGCCGCGCTGCTGATCGAAAACAGGCAGACCTCGCAGCGCAACGCCGCCATCGTCAAGAAGTTCGACATCCGGGCCAACTGACCCGTCTTCCATTGCTTTCAGCGCCGCGCCCTGGGGGCGGCCGGCACGCGCCGGCACGCCCGTGGACCACGCGCGCCGGTATTCCCGCGCTTCCCTCATGTAGCGCGATCCATGCAGTTTTCACCCACTCAGTCGGAGCACCCTCGCCATGAACTTTCTAGACGGCCACCTGTATCCCGAAAACCAGCAGCCCCTGATCATCACCGCCGCGCCCTATGCGCCGGGCTGGATACCCTCGGACTTTCCGGAGGATATTCCGGTGTCCATGCAGGATCAGATCCAGAAGGCGGTGGATTGCTATGAAGCCGGCGCCACCGTGCTGCATCTGCATGTGCGCGAGGCCGACGGCAAAGGCAGCAAGCGCCTCTCCAAGTTCAACGAGCTGATCGCCGGGGTGCGCGAGGCCGTGCCCGAGATGGTCATTCAGGTGGGCGGCTCCATCAGCTTCGCGCCGGAAGAGGGGCAGGCCGCCAAATGGCTGAGCGACGACACCCGGCACATGCTGGCCGAACTGACGCCCAGGCCCGACCAGGTGACGGTCACCGTCAACACCTCGCAGATGAACGTCACTGAACACGCCGGCGAGGATGATTTCCGGGGCGTGTCCCGCGGCTTTCCCCACCTGTACTCCACCTACAAGGACATGGTCGTGCCCGCGAATCCCAGCTGGGTCGAGGAGCATATCCGGCGCCTGACCGCAGCCGGCATCCAGAGCGAGTTTCAGTGCTACAACATCAACAGCTTCGAAACCATAGAACGCATGATCCGCCGCGGTGTCTACAAGGGGCCGCTGGTGATGAACTGGGTGGCCATCAGCGGCGGCATGGACCAGGCCAATATCTACAACCTGGCCAACATGCTGCGCGCGGTACCCGACGGCGCGGTGGTCACGGTAGAAAGCTCCGTCCTCAACGTGCTGCCTGTCAACATGATAGGCATCGCCCTTGGCCTGCACGTGCGCTGCGGCATCGAGGACGTGCTCTGGAACCAGACCCGCACGGGAAAGATGAGTTCCGTCGAGCAGATCAGGCAGCTGGTGCGCATCGCTGGCGAGTTCGGCCGCCCCATCGCTACGGCGCAGCAGGCGCGCGAGATCATGAAGATCGGCGTCTTCTACGAAACGGCCGAAGAAACGCTGCAGGCCAACGGCTTCGCGCCCAACCGCAACGGCGGCAACCAGGGTTTCCTGCGCAAGCCCGTCTGACGCTTTCCGCCGGGCGGCGCGCGTCCGCACCATGATCCAGGATGAAAACATGACGATCTCATTGACCCGTAGGGAACTCTTGCTGGGCGCGGCGGCGTCGCTGGCGAGCCGTCTGGTGTTGGCGCAGGGCGGCGGCGATTGGCCGGCGCGACCCGTCAAGGTAATCGTGCCGGGCGGCGCGGGCGGAGTGTTGGACACGCTGGCCCGGCAGCTCTACGCAAGGCTGAACGACACGCTGGGCCAGCCTTTCGTCATAGAAAACCGCCCGGGCGCGAACGGCTTGATCGGCTCGTCCGCGGTCAAGAACGCCGCGCCCGACGGCTACACCATCCTGCACAGCACGGCTTCGTCGATGGTGATGGCCGAAGCGCTGAATCCGGCCTTGCCAGTCCAGACCCTGCGCGACCTGGAGCCCGTTGCGCTGTCGTCCGTGGGAGGCGTGCTGCTGGTGGCGCATGCTTCGGTGCCGGCCAGGACCTTGCCCGAGCTGGTGGATCTGTTGCGCCGCGAGCCAGGCAAGTACCAGTCCTACGGCAGTTGGGGCATGGGGTCCAACGGACACCTGACCATGGAGTGGATCAAGCAGCGCGCGGGGCTGAGCATCAACCACGTACCCTACAAGACCACGCCCGCGCTGCTGACGAACATCGTGTCGGGCGAGATTCCCGTGGGCTGGGTCGACGTGGTGTCTCCCCTGGGTTTCATCGAGCAGGGCAAGCTGCGCGGTATCGCGCTCACGGGCACCGTGCGCAGTCCCAGGCTGCCGGAAGTGCAGGTGTTGTCGGAACAGGGCTATCCCTTTACCGCTGCGGGCTGGCAGGGTGTTTTTGCACCCAGGAACACACCGCCCGAGGTGCTGGAGCGCCTGCATGCGGCCATCAATCATGAACTGGAACAGCCGGCGTTCCTGGAGGCGCTGCGCCAGGCGAACGTGCCGCCATCCGCTGCCGTCAGCCGCCAGGCGTTCGCCCAGACCATCACGCAAGACCTGGCCGCCTGGCGCAAGGTCGTGGTGGATGGAAACATCAAAGCTGAATAAAGCGCCATGCAGATATCCTCCCATGCAGACAAAATAGGCCGTCTGTTGCAGCTGCGCGAACGGCTCGACCCTTTGCGGGATTTCGAGCTCTGGTACTGGACCTGTCTTACCGCGGGCACCAATATCTGGAACGCCTCGCTGCACGCCGCAGGCCTCACCAGCGAGGACCGCGCTTTTTCCACCATTCCCGGTGTGCATGTGGTGCCGCAGGCGGACGGCGGCTGGCGCAGGGAACTGCGTGGCCCTGGCGACGTAAGCCACGTGGGATGGCCCGCCATTGCCGGTGACATGCCGCAGCCTGTCCAGCGCCTGGAGGCCGCCTTGCACGCATTGGAGGAATATCGCGACCCCTGCCTGCGCGGCGACCGCAAGCCGACCCAGGCCATCGTCGATGACTGCCAGCACGCGATGTCGCAGGCCATCTCCATTTACCGGACTCTGGTCCGTCCGCAGGCGCGCCCATGATTGCGGAATTTCACCGCGACAAGGCGGAGCGCATTGAAGCCTCGCTGGCCCGGTTGGGCGACGAGGACTGGGAGATCCGGATCGAGGCGGCCATGCTGGCGGGCACGCATTGGATCAACTTCGCCCTGCACCAAGCGGGCGTCAGCGAGGCGTCCGAGGACATGGTGCACGCTTCCATGTGCATGGTCAGCGTCTTGCGCAAGTATCGACTTGCGGCGCCGGAACTGATCGAGGCGCTGGAGGAGATCGAGGAGCTTCGTCCGCTGTACGTGCGAGGCGACATGGACGGCGCGGCGCGGGCGGCGCGTCGCGCGCTGGAATTGCTGGGCTTCATCGGCGAGCGCGCGCGCAGGCTGGCCTGAACCCGGCGGCGTTGCACGTTTGCGCGCAAGGACGGAGAGAGGATTGACGCGCCCCTGCGCGCGCTTCTACTCTCTCCCGACAGTCAGCGCGGAGGCCGCCAAGCGTGAATCGATTCCATGAAATGAGCGTGTTCCTGGCGGTGGCCGAGGCGCAGAGTTTCGCCGCGGCGGCGCGGCGCCTGGAAATGTCGGCGCCCACCGTCACGCGCAGCGTGTCGGCGCTGGAGCGGCGGCTGGGCGCCTTGCTGCTGGTGCGCACCACGCGCAGCCTGCGTTTGACCGAGGCCGGCCAGCGCTATGCCGACGACTGCCGCCGCATCCTCGATGAGGTGGAGCAAGCCGACGATGCCGTGGCCGGCGCCATGGCCGCGCCGCGCGGCGCGCTCAGCATCACGGCGCCAGCGTTTTTCGGCGAATTGCACGTGATGCCGGCCGTGCTGGGCTATCTGCGCGCGCACCGCGAAGTCTCGGTGCGCACGCTGCTGGTGGACCGCGTGGTGAACCTGCTGGACGAGCGCGTGGATGTGGCGGTGCGCATCGGCGCCTTGCCGGATTCCACGCTGACCGCGGTGCCGGTGGGGCAGGTGCGCCGCGTGGTTTGCGCCGCGCCCGCCTTCCTGCGCGAACACGGCGTGCCGCAGGACCTGGAGTCGCTGGCGCGCTTTTGCACGGTTACCGCGGCCATGGAGGGGCGCACGCCGCAATGGCGCTTCCAGCAGGACGGCCAGCCCAGGAGCCTGCGCGTCGATTCGCAGCTGACGGTCACGTCGTTCCAGGCCGCTGTGCTGGCGGCCTGCGAGGGTTGGGGCCTGACGCAGGTGGTGTCCTACCAGGTGGCGCGGCACCTGGCCAGCGGCGCCCTGGAGGTGGTGCTGCGCGATTTCGAGCTGCCGCCGCTGCCCGTGCACCTGGTGTATCCGGAAGGCCGCAAGAGCTCCGCCAAGGTGCGCAGCTTCGTCGAATTCTGCGTCGAGGCCCTGCGCCGCGACCTGGCGACCTTGCCCGTATAGCGGCCCGTCCGGCGGCTGCGCCGGCAGCAGCGCATCGAGGGGACAGGGCCACGCCGCCTTTCTTTCATTCAAAGCAAGAGTGTCTTGCGGACGCTGGCCGTTCACGCGCGGCTGGCGCCGGCCCAAGATGGAGCTTGTATCCGACTTGGAGCCTACTCATGCAAACCGCCCAGACCCCCGCGCTGACGTTCTACAGCTTTCCCCTGTCCGGCCACGCCCATCGCGTCGCCCTGATGCTGTCCCTGCTGGAGGTGCCGCACCGCAAGGTGGATGTGGACCTGCGCGGCGGCGAGCACAAGCGCCCCGCATTCCTGGCCCTGAATGCCTTTGGCCAGGTGCCGGTCATCGACGACAACGGGGTCGTGGTGGCCGATTCCACCGCGATCCTGATCTATCTGGCCAAGCGCTACAACGGCCAGGCCTGGCTGCCGGAGGATCCCGCCGGCGCGGCAGCGGTACAGCGCTGGCTGTCGGTGGCCTCGGGTCAGTTGGTGAATGGTCCGAACGCGGCGCGGCTGGTGGTGCTGTTCGGCGCGTCGCATGACGTGGCCAGCACGCTGGCCCGCGCGCACGCCTTGCTGCAGGTCATGGACGGCGAACTGGCGGCGCGCGATTTCCTGGCGGGGGCGGCGCCCACCATCGCGGACGTGGCTTGCTATGCCTACGTGGCGCACGCGCCAGAGGGCAATGTGTCGCTGGAAGCCTATCCGCACGTGCGCGCCTGGCTGCGCCGCATCGAAAGCCTGCCGCGCTTCGTGCCCATGCCCAAGTCGCCCGTGGGCCTGCTGGCTGCCTGAGGGCGCGCGCCGCGCAAGGAGAACGCCATGGCCATCGCAGAACCTGTTGCCGTCCCGCCATCGCCCTGGCATGCGGGCGAACGCCTGCTGCAACAGCAGGCGGGTGTCGCCGAACGCATGGCAGTGGCGGGACCCAAAGTCATCCGCGATTACATGCCGGACCAGCACCGCATCTTTTTCGAGCAATTGCCCTTTGTGGTGGCGGGCGCGGTGGACGGGCAGGGCGATCCCTGGGCCGGCGTGCTGGAAGGCCTGCCGGGTTTCGTGACGTCGCCCGATCCGCGCAGCCTGCGCGTGTCCGCGGTGCCGGACGCCGACGACCCGCTGCTGGCCGGACTGGGGCCGGACCGGCAGTTGGGCCTGCTGGGAATCGAGCTGCACACGCGCCGGCGAAATCGCGCCAACGGCCGCATCGCGGCCTGGGACGGCAAGCGCTTCGAGGTGGCGGTGACGCAGTCCTTCGGCAACTGCCCGCAGTACATCCAGGCGCGCGAGTTCCAGTTCTCGCGTTCGCCCGCCTTGCGTTTTCCGGGCGCGCCCCAAGAGCGCAGCGGGCTGGACGACGCGGCGCGGGCGCTGATCGCCCGGTCCGACACGTTTTTCGTGGCGACCTATGCGGACGAGGGCGGCCGCAGGGTCGATGTCTCGCATCGGGGCGGCAAACCGGGATTCGTGCGGGTGGATGGCGATGTGCTGACCATTCCCGATTTTTCCGGCAACCGCTTCTTCAACACCTTGGGCAACATGCTGCTCAACCCGCGCGCCGGGCTGCTGTTCATCGATTTCGAGCGCGGCGACGTGCTGCAACTGACCGGCGCGGCCGAAGTGGTGCTGGACAGTCCGGAGATCGCGCAGTTCGATGGCGCCGAACGGCTGTGGCGGGTGCATGCGCGCCGGGTAGTCCGCCGGCCCGGGGCGCTGGCCTTGCGCTGGCGCTTCGATTCCTATTCGCCGACCGCACTGGCGACCGGGCAGTGGCCGTCCGCAGCGAGGGCTGCGTAGGCCGGACCTAGCCCGCCAGAGCGGTCTTCTGCACCACGGCGTCGTCCGGGCCGAGCAGGCGGCCGTCCTGCGCCCGGATTTCCAGCTTGCGCACCGGCTGGCCGCGCTTGCGGTCTATCAGCGTCGAGTGGGGTTCGGCGGCGCCGTAGTAGTGCTCTTCGCCCCATTGGCGCAAGCCCACGATCACCGGGAAGAGCGCGCGGCCTTTGTCCGTCAGCACGTATTCCTGGTAGGCGCTGCCATCCGAGGCCGGCGCCACTTCCAGGATGCCATGCGCCACCAGCGTGCGCAGGCGGTCGCTGAGGATGTTCTTGGCCACGCCCAGGCTTTTCTGCAGCTCGCCGAAACGCCGCAATCCATCGAAGGCGTCGCGCACGATCAGCAGCGACCACCAGTCGCCGATCGCGTCCAGGGAGCGTGCCACCGGGCAGGCGGCGCCTTCGAGACTAGTGCGTTTGACCATATCGGATCCTCGCTGAGGGGAATGACGGCAATGGGTGGCAACGGCTGCTTTGTCGAAATTTCGGTTGCATTATAAAACCTTAAAACCTACTATTCTGGTTTTATAACGAAACCAAGTTGGAGCAAGACATGCCTGCCCGACCAGAACCCGCCGACCTCGCATCCCCCGGCCCGATGCCCAGATCCCTGGTGATGCTGCTGGCGGTCGCCTGCGCCCTGAGCGTGGCGAACGTGTATTACGCCCAGCCTCTGCTGGACGCCATCGGCCGCGAGTTCGGCATCGCCGAAGGCGCGGTGGGCATCGTGGTCACGGCCACGCAACTGGGCTGCGCGCTGGCGCTGCTGTTGGTGGTGCCGCTGGGCGACCTGCTGGACCGGCGGCGCCTGATGCTGGGGCAATTGGCATTGCTGGTGCTGTCCTTGGTGGCGGTGGCGCTGTCGGCGGGTACGCCCTGGCTGCTGATGGGCATGGTGGCGCTGGGCCTCTTGGGGACGGCGATGACGCAGGGTCTTCTGGCCCTGTCCGCGGCGCTGGCCGCGCCGGGCGAGCGCGGCCGCATGGTCGGCGCGGCGCAGGGCGGGGTGGTGATCGGCCTGTTGCTGGCGCGCACGCTGGCCGGCGCGGTGGCGGACCTGTGGGGTTGGCGCGCGGTCTACGTGGTGTCGGCGGCGCTGGCCGCCGTGCTGGCCGTGGTGTTGGCGCGGCGCCTGCCGCAACGCCGGCTGCCCGCGGTGGAGATGGGCTATTGGGCCTTGCTGCGCTCGCTTTACGGCCTGCTGGCCACCGAACGCGTGCTGCGCGTGCGCGGCATGATCGCGCTGCTGATGTTCGCCGCCTTCAGCGCCTTCTGGACCGCGCTGGTGCTGCCCCTGAGCGCGCCGCCGCATTCCCTCACGCACAGCGCGGTGGGCGCGTTCGGGCTGGTGGGTGTGGCGGGCGTGCTGATGGCGGCGCGCGCCGGCCGGCTGGCGGACAGCGGGCAGGGCGAGCGGACCACGGCAGTGGGGTTGGTGCTGCTATGCCTGGCCTGGGTGCCGATTGCCTTTCTGGATCAGAGTCTGTGGCTGCTGGCGTTGGGCGTGCTGGTCCTGGATATCGCTCTGCAGGCGCTGCACGTGACTAACCAGACCATGATCTTCAGCGTGAATCCGCAGGCGCATAGTCGATTGGTCGGCGGCTACATGATGTTCTACGCGGTGGGGAGCGGGTTGGGGTCTATCGCTTCGACTGCGGTTTATGCTCAGGCGGGCTGGCTGGGGGTGTGCTTGTTGGGGGCGGGTATCAGTGTTGTGGCGCTGGCGTTCTGGGCGGTGACGTTGCCGCGTGGTGAGCGTTTGGCTGTTGGTTCTTAGGATGCTTGTCGTGGGGTTCTTTAGACGCCTGTCGCGTCGTGGGCTCGTGATGCGCGGGGCTGCGATTGCGGTCCGGAGCCTTCGCTCCGGACTTCCCCTTCGTCATCTTCGTCCTCGCCTTCGGCGACTCCTTCAGATTCCCTCGGGCCTATCGACGCCCCGCGCATCGCGAGCCCACGACGCGACAGGCTCGGCTGGTTGAATCTTCACGGCCGCTGGGGCGGGTGGTGTGCTTGGCGTTTTGGCCACGGTCGGTGGGGTGGTGGCGTGTCTTGCGGGGCCCGCCCCAGGCCGGCCGCCCGGGCGGCCTCTTGGGGCTTACGCGGTGTCTTGCGTCATGTGATGACGCTGCGCGCTGGTGTGGTGGTGGTGATTTCGGTCGGATCTGAAACCTGGACGCATGCTGATCAATGGTCGTCATTTCAACTTTGATGCCGGATGGGCGGCGCGCGTCCGGGTCTGCATGCGCAAGCGGCTGCCCGCCGCGCGCCGCCCATCACCGCCATCTCCCCAATGAGCTGGGGACCATTAGTAAACCATTCGCCGCATTCGCGCAAGCGAACACAATCAAAATTCAATAAATCACGTATGTCATTATCGGCCGCCCGCGCGGCCGATAATGACGGGCAGCTCAAGCATCGTCCCTGCCCACGGCTGCAGCAGCGCATCAAGCCAAGATTCAAGTAGCTCGTCGGCGCGGGCGCCTGAGTGGCGGGCAACCTCGATGCGCCCGAGGGAATCCGAAGGCAGCCGCCGTAGGCGGCAACGAGGATGACGAAGGGGAAGTCCGGAGCGAACGCTCCGGACCGCAATCGTGGGCGCCCGCCACTCAGGCGCCCGCGCCGGCGAGCGGCCTACGAAGCACTGGAACGCAACCTCGAAAGCCGCAAGACCTCAGGCGACTCTAGTATCAAGCCCGCCTGACGCCAATCATCGGCAGCTACGGCTGCACTTCATACTCCCCAGATCCCAGAACCACCGCCGCAAGCCCCGGCGCCTGGCTCAGCTTATGCAACGCGTAGCATTGCGCGGTGGCGATCTTGGCGTCGTGGAAGGCCGGGTCTTCCTGGCGCAGGTCCAGGCTGGCCAGCAGCGCGCGCGCCATCTGCCAGCCGGCCAGGGTGGTGCCCGCCAGCAGCAGATACGGTACGGCCGCGGCAAACACGGCGTTGGGGCGGCTGGCGGCGTTGGCCAGCACGAAGTCGATGGCGTCGGCCAGGGCCGCGCGGGCCTGGCGCAAAGGCGCCAGCATCAGACGGGCGGACGGTTCGCTGCGGGCCTCCAGCGCCGCTTCGGTCTTGGAGACTTCCGCCAGCAGGGCGCGAGCAACGGCGCCACCGTCGCGCAGGGTCTTGCGGCCCACCAGGTCATTGGCCTGGATCGCCGTGGTGCCTTCGTAGATCGTCAGGATGCGCGCGTCGCGGTAGTACTGCGCCGCGCCGGTTTCCTCGATGAAGCCCATGCCGCCGTGCACCTGCACGCCCAGGCTGGCCACGTCGATGGACATCTCGGTGCACCAGCCCTTGACGATGGGCACCAGGTATTCCTGCACCGCCAGATGGCGCTTGCGGGCCTCGGCGTCGGGGTTGGCGTGCGCCTGGTCGGCGTGGCCCGCGGTGTAGTAGGCCAGCGCGCGGCCGGCTTCGGTCAGCGCGCGCATCGTACCCAGCATGCGGCGCACGTCGGGGTGCTGGATGATGGGCACGGCGTCCTTGGAGGAGCCGTCCACTGGGCGGCTCTGCACGCGCTCGGCGGCATAGGCCAGCGCGTGCTGGTGGGCGCGGTCGGCGACGGCCACGCCCTGCACGCCCACCGCGTAGCGGGCGGCATTCATCATGATGAACATGGCGTCCAGGCCGCGGTTTTCCTGGCCCACCAGATAGCCCAGCGCGCCGCCCGCGTCGCCGAATTGCAGCGTGCAGGTGGGGCTGGCCTTGATGCCCAGCTTGTGTTCGATCGATACGCAATGGACGTCGTTGCGCGCGCCCAGCGTGCCGTCTTCGTTCACCAGGAACTTGGGCACCAGGAACAGCGAAATGCCTTTGACGCCTTCGGGCGCGTCGGGCAGGCGCGCCAGCACCAGATGCAGGATGTTCTCGGCCAGATCGTGCTCGCCGTAGGTGATGAAGATCTTGGTGCCGGAAATGCGATAGGTGCCGTCGCCCACGGGCTGCGCGCGCGAGCGCACCATGGCCAGGTCCGAGCCCGCCTGCGGCTCGGTCAGGTTCATGGTGCCGGTCCAGCGTCCGGAAATCATGGGCTCAATGAAGCGCTGCTTCAGTTCGGGCGAACCGGCAGTCAGCAGCGCCTCGATCGCGCCGTTGGTCAGCAGCGGGCATAGCGCGAACGACAGATTGGCGGCGTTCAGCATTTCGGAGCAGGGCGAGCCGATCAGGCCCGGCAGGCCTTGGCCGCCGTATTCCACCGGATGCGTCATGCCCTGCCAGCCGGCTTCGGCGTACAGGTTGAACGCCTGCTTGAAGCCCGGCGAGGTGGTGACGGCGCCGTCGCGCCAGGAACTGGGCTCGCGGTCGGCGGGGTGGTTCAGCGGGGCCAGCACGTCGGAGGTGTAGCGGGCGGATTCCTCCAGCACGGCCTGGGTGGTGTCGGGCGTGGCTTCCTCGAAACCGGGCAGCGCGGCGACTTTCGGCAGGCCGGCAAGATGGTTCAGCACGAACAGCATGTCTTTCACGGGGGCTTGGTACGTCATGGCGTCGGAGCTCCTGGATGGGATGGGACGAGGGATTCAGCCGGCCTTGCCGGGGCCGGCCACGTCGATGGCCTGGGTCGCGCCGACGGCGGCGCGCAGTTCGAATTTCTGGATCTTGCCGGTTGAGGTCTTGGGCAGTTCGCCGAAGCGCACCGCGCGCGGCACCTTGAAGCCGGGCAGCAGCAGCTTGCAGTGCGCGATGATCTCTTCGGCGGTGGCGCTGCAGCCGGGCTTGAGCTCGACGAAGGCGCAAGGGGTTTCGCCCCACTTGGGATCGGGCATGGCCACGACTGCCACCGCCGCCACGGCGGGATGGCGGTAGAGCGCGTCTTCCACCTCGATGCTGGAGATGTTTTCGCCGCCGGAAATGATGATGTCCTTGCTGCGGTCCTTGATGCGGACATAGCCGTCGGCCGTCATCACGCCCAGGTCGCCGGTGCGGAACCAGCCGCCGGCAAAGGCCTGATCGGTGGCGCGTTCGTTCTTCAGGTAGCCCTTCATGCAGATGTTGCCGCGGAACATGACCTCGCCCACGGTCTGCTCGTCGGCCGGCACCTCTTCCATGGTGTCGGGATTGCGCACGGACACGCCGGCCTGCAGGTGGTAGCGCACGCCCTGGCGCGCATTGCGCAGCGCGCGCTCTTCCTCGTCCAGCGCGTCCCAGGCTTCCTGGCGGGCGCACACGGCTGCGGGTCCGTAGACTTCGGTCAGGCCGTACACATGGGTCAGTTCAAAGCCGATGTCGCGCATCTTGGCGATGACGGCCGGCGCGGGCGCGGCGCCCGCCACCATGGTGCGCACGGTGTGGTCGATGCCGGCGCGCATCTCGGCCGGCGCGTTGGCCAGCGCGCTCTGCACGATGGGCGCGCCGCAATAGTGGGTGACGCCTTCATTGCGGATCAGGTCGAACACGGTCTGCGGATCGAACTTGCGCAGGCACACGTTGACGCCGGCGCGGGCGGCCACGGTCCAGGCGAAGCACCAGCCGTTGCAGTGGAACAGCGGCAGGGTCCATAGATAGACCGGATGCTTGGGCATGTCCCATTCGAGGATGTTGCTGATGGCGTTGAGGTAGGCGCCGCGGTAGTGATAGACCACGCCCTTGGGATCGCCGGTGGTGCCAGAGGTGTAGTTCAGCGCGATGGCGTCCCATTCGTCGGCAGGCGGCTTCCAGTCGTAGCGGGCGGGGGCGCCGGCCAGGAAGGCTTCGTAATCGACCGCGCCCGGCAGTTCGGCGGCCGCGCTGTCCAGGTCATGCACCGAGATGAGCTTGAGATGCGGGAACTCGGCCCGCGCGCGCTGGGCGACCTCGGCGTACTCGGTGTCCACGATCAGCGCCTGCGCCTCGCCGTGGCCCAGCATGAACAGCACGCTGGGCGTGTCCAGGCGGGTGTTCAGGGTATTGAGCACGGCGCCCAGCATGGGCACGCCGAAATGGGCTTCGACCATGGCGGGAATGTTGGGCAGCATCACGGCCACGGTGTCGCCGCGCTTGATGCCGGCTTGCGCCAGCGCTCCGGCCAGGCGCTGGGCGCGTTCGTAGGTCTGGGCCCAGTTGCGCCGCACCTTGCCGTGGACGATGGCCAGGCGCTGGCCATAGACCTGCGCGGCGCGGGCGATGAAGTCCACCGGGGTCAGGGCTTCGTAGTTGGCGTCGCGGCGCTCGAGGCCGCGGTCGAACATACCGCTCATGCTTGTCTCCAGTTGGGACGCGCAGGCGTCCCTTATCCATCTGCGGGGCGTTTGATCCCCGTCGCTTGCCCTAGCTTACGGGGCCGCCGAAAATACTGTCTGTCACCTGCATGACAGACCGGCGGCCAACCTGGCTTTCCCAAGTTTTACACAGTTATTCCCATGTCCGACGTTTCAAACATCGTTTCCGCTGCGGAACTGGCCAGCCTGTTCGAGGCGTGCGCCTGGTTCGCTGCACTGGAGGCCCGCCACCAGGACCTGGTGCTCGCGACGTCGCGCGCCGAACACGTGGCCAACGGCGCCTGGATCGCGCGGCGCAACGCGCCCTCGGACTATTGGCTGGGGGTGCATTCGGGCCTGTTGAAGCTGGCCATCTACAACGAGTCGGGCCGCAGCTGTACGTTTTCGGGCGTGCCGCCGGGCGGCTGGTTCGGCGAGGGCAGCGTCATCAAGCGCGAGCTGCGCAAGTACGACGTGGTGGCGATCCAGCCGTCGCTGGTGTTGCAGGTGCCTACGGCCACCTTCCATGCGCTGTTGTCGGCCAGCCTGCCGTTTTCGCATTTCGTCATCGGCCAGTTGAACAACCGCATGGGCGAGTTCATCGCCTCGATCCAGAACCACCGTTTGCTGGATGCGGACGCGCGCGTGGCGCAGTCGCTGGCGCAGCTGTTCAATCCGCAGCTGTATCCGTCCACCGATCTGACGCTGGCGATTTCGCAGGAAGAACTAGGCTATCTGACGGGCCTGTCGCGCCAGCGGGTCAACCAGGCGCTGCAGACGCTGGCGGACCAGGACATCCTGGCGCTGGCCTACAACCAGATCAAGGTGCTGGACCTGGACCGCCTGCGGCAGTACGGCCTGGACCAGCTCTGAGGGCGTCGGCTCAGACGCCGCGCAAGGCGCGGGCCAGCGCCGCACGCGCCAGGATGCGGGTGGAATCCAGCGTGGGCAGGGCGGCGTTGCCATCGTTCAGCACCAGCGGCAATTCGGTGCAGCCCAGCACCACGGCATCGCAGCCGGCTTCGCGCAGGCGTTCGATCACGCCCTGCAGCCGGGCCACGGATTCCGGTTTGAATACGCCGACCACCAGTTCGTCCATGATGACGCGGGCCAGCGTGTCGCGGTCTTCCTCGGACGGCCGTAGCCATTGCAGGCCGCGCGCTTCCAGCTGGTCCGGATAGACGCTGCTGTCCACCAGCCAGCGCGTACCCAGGATGCCGATACGGCGGTGGCCGCGCGTCTGGGCTTCGGCCGCGACTTCCTCGGCGATGTGCAGCCAAGGCAGGGGCGATTGCGGCAGCACATGCGCCAGCGCCTGGTGGATGGTGTTGTCCGGACAGATCAGGAAATCCGCGCCGGCGCGCGCCAGCTTGCCGGCCGAGGACAGCATCAGCGCGCCCACGCCGGCCAGGTCGGCCCGGTCCAGGCAGGCGACGTAGTCCGCCAGCGAATGCGTGTGCAGCGAAATCTCGGGGTGTGCGTGCGGCCCCAGGCGTTCGGCGCCTTCCGTGCACAAGGTGCGGTAGCAAAGCGCGGCGCCTTCGGCGGAGCAGGCGACGATGCCGATGTGCAGGGGCGTGGCGTTCATTCGTCGGACTCCTTGCTGGATGCGCGCACGTGGCGGGCGATGTCGAGAAAGCTTGCCGCCATGGCGTCCTGCTGCGCCTGGGGCAGCCGCGACAGGAACAGCTCGTCGACGGCGGGGCCGTAGACCTGCCACATCTCGCGGCGCAGCGCGCGCCCCTTGGGCGTGAGGCGGGCGTAGGTGGCGCGGCGGTCCTCGTCCGAGCGGAAACGTTCGACCAGACCCTCGGCCTCGAGGCGGTCCATCAGGCGGGTCAGGTTGTAGCGCGCGATGACCATGCGCTCGGCGATCTCGAACATCCTGGCCGTGCCCTCGGGCGCGCGCTCCAGCGCCCACAGCGCGTCATACCAGGCCAGCGGCGGCAGGCCGGCGGCCGACAGGCGCTTTTCGATTTCTTCCACCACCAGCGCATGCGCGGTCAGGAAGAGGCTCCACGCATCGGGCTTGCCCCTGGCCATGCGGTCGATTCCTTTGAAAGAGGTGGGAATGCAGCGGCTGATTGTAAGAGGGCGGGGCCGTCCGCAGAGCATCAAGAAGGGTCCAAATAACCCTGTTGCAGTGATTTATACCCTTGATTGCGGCGGTCAAATCCACCCGGTGAAATACAACGCCATGATTTGAATGGGAATTTTCCTGGCACGGAATTCGCATAAGGGTACGTACCCCAAAACCGCAACACTGGAGGGCGTTCCCATCATGGGTCCGTATCGGAAATTATGGTTCACCTTGATCGCCGTATTGGCGGTCACGTTCGCATTGCTGGGCTTCTACGGCGGCGAGGTCTATCGCCAGGCGCCGCCGATACCCGGCCAGGTCGTGACGGCCGACGGCAAACCGCTGTTCGGCCGCGACGACATCCTGGACGGCCAGACGGCCTGGCAATCGGTCGGCGGCATGCAGCTGGGATCCGTCTGGGGGCATGGCGCCTACCAGGCGCCGGACTGGACGGCCGACTGGCTGCACCGCGAGCTGACGGCCTGGCTGGACCTGGCCGCGCGCGAACAGCACGGCCAGGACTATGCGCAGCTGGACGCGCGCGCCCAGGCCGCGCTGCGCGCCGACCTGAAGGCCGAGTACCGCGCCAACCGCAGCGATGCCGCGACCGACACGCTGACGGTGAGCCCGCGGCGCGCGCGCGCCATTGCGCAGACCGCGGCCTACTACGACCAGCTGTTTTCCGACGCGCCGGCGCTGCACCGCAGCCGCGAGAATTTCGCGATGAAGGAAAACACCTTGCCGGACGCCGCGCGCCGCACCCAGCTCACGCACTTCTTCTTCTGGACGGCGTGGGCGGCGGCGACCGAGCGCGAAGGCAAGAACGTCACCTACACCAACAACTGGCCGCATGAACCGCTGATCGACAACGTGCCCAGCGCCGAGAACGTCATGTGGTCCATCATCAGCGTGGTGGTGCTGCTGGCGGGCATCGGCTTCCTGGTCTGGGCCTGGGCCTTCCTGCGCGGCAAGGAAGAGGACGAGCCGCCGGCGCCGGCCAAGGATCCGCTGACCACCTTCCCCCTGACGCCTTCGCAGCGCGCCCTGGGCAAATATCTGTTCCTGGTGGTGGCGCTGTTCGGCTTCCAGGTGCTGCTGGGCGGCTTCACCGCGCACTACACCGTCGAAGGGCAGAAGTTCTACGGCATCGATGTGTCGCAGTGGTTCCCGTATTCCCTGGTGCGCACCTGGCACATCCAGAGCGCGCTGTTCTGGATCGCCACGGGCTTCCTGGCCGCCGGCCTGTTCCTGGCGCCGCTGATCAACGGCGGGCGCGACCCGAAGTTCCAGAAGGTGGGCGTCGACATCCTGTTCTGGGCGCTGGTGCTGGTGGTGGTCGGATCGTTCACCGGCAACTACCTGGCGATTGCGCAGATCATGCCGCCGGACCTGAACTTCTGGCTGGGTCACCAAGGCTATGAATACGTGGACCTGGGCCGCCTGTGGCAGATCGGCAAGTTCGCGGGCATCTGCTTCTGGCTGGTGCTGATGCTGCGTGGCATCGTGCCCGCGCTGCGCACGCCGGGCGGCGACAAGAACCTGCTGGCGCTGTTGACCGCCTCGGTCGGCGCTATCGGCCTGTTCTACGGCGCCGGCTTCTTCTACGGCGAGCGCACCCACCTGACGGTGATGGAGTACTGGCGCTGGTGGATCGTGCACCTGTGGGTCGAGGGCTTCTTCGAAGTCTTCGCGACCACGGCGCTGGCCTTCATCTTTTCTACATTGGGCCTGGTGTCGCGCCGCATGGCGACCACCGCCAGCCTGGCCTCGGCTTCGCTCTTCATGCTGGGCGGCATACCGGGCACCTTCCACCACCTGTACTTCGCCGGCACGACCACGCCCGTGATGGCCATCGGCGCCAGCTTCTCGGCGCTGGAAGTGGTGCCGCTCATCGTGCTGGGCCACGAGGCCTGGGAGAACTGGCGCTTGAAGACGCGCGCGGCCTGGATGGACAACCTGAAGTGGCCGCTGATGTGCTTCGTGGCCGTGGCCTTCTGGAACATGCTGGGCGCGGGCGTCTTCGGCTTCATGATCAACCCGCCGGTGTCGCTGTACTACATCCAGGGCCTGAACACGACGCCGGTCCACGCGCACGCGGCCCTGTTCGGCGTGTACGGCTTCCTGGCGCTGGGCTTCACCCTGCTGGTGCTGCGCTACATCCGTCCGCAGTACGCGCTGAGCCCGGGCCTGATGAAGCTGGCGTTCTGGGGCATGAACCTGGGCCTGGCGCTGATGATCTTCACCAGCCTGCTGCCGATCGGGCTGATCCAGTTCCATGCCAGCGTCAGCGAAGGGATGTGGTATGCCCGCAGCGAAGCCTTCATGCAGCAGGATCTGCTGAAGACCCTGCGTTGGGGCCGCACCTTCGGCGACGTGGTGTTCCTGCTGGGCGCGCTGGCCATCGTGATGCAGGTGATCCTGGGCCTCTTGAGCGGCAAGCCCGCGCAGGCCAAGCCGCGTCTGCAGCCCAAGGCGGCGCGCGGCTAGCAACCCGTCCCGCGGATGCGCGCGAATGCATCCGCGGGACTGCCTGGCAGGCGCCGGCCTCCTTGCGCCAGCGCAAAGAGGCCGGCCACGGCAGCAGGTCCAATGGAATCCAGCCCGCGCCCGACCGGCGCGGGCATTCCGGAGCACCGCCGCATGCGTATCCTGCCGACCGTCATCGTTGCATTGCTGTTGACCGCTTGCGGGCCCCAGGACGGGGCCCGTTTTGCATTGCCGGAAATCACGCGCCTGCCGCCGGGCCAGGTGAGCTACGTGCCGCCGGGCGAGGCGCTGCGCAACGGTTATCCCGCCACCCCCGCGCCGCGCATCGCGCGCTACCCGGAGGGCCTGGCCATCATGACGCGGCAGGTCAGCCAGGCTGAGTACACGGCTTGCGTGCGCGCTGGCGGATGCAAGGCGCCGGACGCCGCGCAGCGGCAGGCGGTTGCGCCCGACCTGCCGGCGGTGGGGATCAGCTGGACCGACGCCTCGGCCTATGCCGCCTGGCTGTCCGCGCGCACCGGGCAGCGCTTCCGCCTGCCCAGCTATGCGGAGTGGATCTATGCCGCGGGTGAAGCCTATCGCGAGGACGCCTTGCCGGCGTTGCCCGACGGCGCCGATCCCGCGCAGCGCTGGTTGGCGGAATACGAGCAGCAGAGCCGCCGCGGCGCGCAGGGCGACGACACGGTGCGGACCTTCGGGGCCTTCGGCAGCAACCGCGCAGGCGTGATGGACATGGCCGGCAGCGTGTGGGATTGGACCGACGATTGCCACGCGCGGCACGTGCTGGACGCGCTGCGGGATGATGCGCCCGCAAACGGGGCAAACGGCGCAAACGTGCAGGAATCCCGCAACTGCGGCATACGCGTCGCCGCCGGCAGGCACATCGCCTATCTGCCCGACTTCATCCGCGACCCGAAGGGCGGGGCGTGTTCGGTGGGCGTGCCGCCCGCGAACCTGGGCTTGCGGCTGGTGCTGGAATCGGGCTAGCGCCCGTCCAGGCCGGCAGGCGTTACGCGCCAGCCTCCAGCAGCGCCTGAACGGCCGACGGTTCCGCCGCGTCGTCCGCGGCCGGCGATCCCTGGCGACAGGACAGGCAGGCCGAGCAGTCCATGGCTGGCCCGGCGTGTTCGCCCAGCCGGGCCAGCGCGGCGGGCGAGCGCAGCACCACGCGCTTGCGGCCGGCCGAGACGATGCCGCGCTGCTTCCAGTCGCTGAGCAGCCGGCTGACCGTGTGCAGGGTGGTGCCGGTCATTTCGGCGATGTCCTGCCGGGTAATGGGAAAGCCGATGCCGATGCCGTCCTGCATCGGTTGGCCGGATTGCTGCACCAGCCTCAGGATGGCGCGCGCGACCCGTTGTTCGACTTCATCGGTGGACAGTTCCTGGATGCGGACGTGGGCGTCCTGCAGGCGCTGCCCCATGGTTTGCAGCGCGGCCGCGGCCAACCGGGGATGGCTGGCGGTGAAGCCTTCCCAGACCGCGGCCGGCCACGCCAGGCAGACGCTTTCCTGCACGGCCAGGACCGTGGCGGGATAGCGCGGCTGCCGCATGGCGCAAGCCAGTCCGAACATGTCGCCGGGATTGACGTAGCGCACCACCACCTGTTCGCCTTCCGGCGTCAGTTGCGCCACTTTCAGGCAACCGTGCAGCAGCACGAAGAAGTGCGCGGCTGTGGCGCCCTGGCGGTAGGCCAATGCGCCTGCTGCCAGGCGGCAAGGCGTCGCCCCGCGCAGCGCGGCGTCCAGTTGCGCATCGGACAGCGGTTTGAACAGATCCAGGTTGCGGAGCAGGGCGTGGCACAGCGGCGACGACGCGGGGGGCCGCTCGGATACGTGTGGAGGGTCCATGTCCCGATGGTGACATCGTCGCCGCGCTGCGGCAATGCGCACTGGCCGTCAGGGTGGTCTGAAGTTTGCGCTACAGCAAAGAACGCAAGCGGTGCCGGACCTTCAATGGAGCTGCCGACAGACTCGGCTTAGCAGAAACCGGAAGAGGAGTTGCACATGAACGCTTTGCGCCCCACCTTGCTTGCCATGGCTTTGATCGCAACGATGGCCGGCGGCCCAGCGGCCGCCCAGAACGCCGATCAGCTGGAACGCGCCAAGGTCGCACTGGTCGCCCCGCCCATGGTCCACCCGCATGAGCAGGTGGCGCGTTCGGGCCCAAAGGTGATCGAATTCACGATGACCATCGAGGAGAAGAAGATGGTCATCGATGACAAGGGCACGACCTTGCAGGCGATGACGTTCAACGGGTCCATGCCCGGTCCGACCCTGGTGGTGCACGAGGGCGACTATGTCGAGCTGACCCTGGTCAATCCGGCCACCAACGCCATGCCGCACAACGTGGATTTCCACGCGGCCACCGGCGCGCTGGGCGGGGCCAAGCTCACCAACGTGAACCCGGGCGAACAGGCCACGCTGCGCTTCAAGGCGGATCGCAGCGGCACTTTCGTCTACCACTGTGCGCCGGAAGGCATGGTGCCGTGGCACGTGGTCGCCGGCATGAGCGGCACGTTGATGGTGCTGCCGCGCGACGGCCTGAAAGACCCGCAAGGCAAGCCGCTGCGCTACGACCGCGCCTACACGATAGGCGAGTTCGATCTGTACATTCCCAAGGACGCGAACGGCAAGTACAAGGACTACCCGACACTGGCCGAAAGCTATGGCGACACGGTGGCAGTGATGCGCACGCTGACGCCGTCGCACATCGTCTTCAACGGCAAGGTCGGGGCCCTGACGGGCGCCAATGCGCTTACCGCCAAGGTCGGCGAGACGGTGCTGCTGATCCATTCGCAGGCCAACCGCGACACGCGCCCGCACCTGATCGGCGGCCATGGGGACTGGGTCTGGGAGACCGGCAAGTTCGCCAACCCGCCGCAAAAGGACCTGGAAACCTGGTTCATCCGTGGCGGCTCGGCGGGGGCGGCGCTCTACACCTTCAAGCAGCCCGGCGTGTACGCCTACCTGAACCACAACCTGATCGAGGCCTTCGAGCTGGGCGCGGCCGGGCATATCAAGGTCGAGGGCAAGTGGAATGACGACCTGATGAAGCAGATCAAGGCGCCAGGTCCGATCCCGCGCTGAGCGCAGCGGCAGGGCGCGCTTTGCGCGTCCTGCCTTTCCCGCGTCCGTCCGCGTCGCCATCACGCTTTTCCCTTCCGGAGCCTTGCCATGTCCAAGCTTTATCGAATCGCGTTCGCCGCCGCGCTGGCCGGCCTGCCCGTCCCGCAAGCGGGTGCGGAGACGCTGGCCGCCATCAACCCGGCCGGCGAAAAACTCTACAAGTCCGCCTGTGTCGTGTGCCACGCCAGCGGGGTCGCCAATGCGCCCAAGCTGGGCGACAAGCAGGCCTGGTCGCCCTTTATCGCGCAGGGCGCCGATGCGCTGCTGGCGACCGTGCTCAAGGGCAAGGGCGCGATGCCGCCGCGCGGCGGTTCGTCCGCGGACGAGTCCACGCTCAGGGCCGCGGTGGAATTCATGATGGCCGCGTCCCGCTAGCGGGCAGGTCCGCGCCTTGGCCTATAGATAGTTGCACTTGCAATTATCCAAATTCCTCCATACGATTGCAATTGCACATGATGCAATTGCAATTCACGATGCGAAATGGCGGCGCCCGTACATCGGGACGCCGCCTTCGCGCCCACCAGGAGGACGCCATGGATACCCCGATAGAACCGACCGACGCCGATCCGCAGGAAACCCAGGAATGGCTGGAGGCCATGCAGGCCGTGCTGGCCCACGAGGGCCGGCCGCGCACCCACTACCTGCTGGACCAACTGATCGGCCAGGACCGCGCCGGCCAAGGCGGCTATGCCGCGCCGAACGCGACGCCCTACGTGAACACCATCCGGCCGGCGGAGCAGGGGCTGTTTCCGGGTGATATGGGCATCGAGCTGCGGCTGGACGCCTATCTGCGCTGGAACGCCATGGCCATGGTGCTGCGCGCGGGCAAGACCTCGGGCGTGGGCGGGCACATCGCCACCTATGCCTCGGCCACCACGTTGTATGAAACGGGCTTTCGCCATTTCTTCCGCGCGGCTTCCCCGCAATTCCTGGGCGACATGCTGTACATCCAGGGCCATTCCGCGCCCGGCATCTATGCGCGGGCTTACCTGGAAGGCCGCATCTCCGAGGACGAACTCGACCGCTTCCGGCGCGAGACGGCCGGCGGCGGGCTGGCGTCCTATCCGCATCCGCGCACCATGCCCGGGTTCTGGCAGTTCCCGACAGTGTCGATGGGCCTGGGGCCGCTGATGGCCGCCTACCAGGCGCGCTACATGCGCTATCTGGAAGACCGCGAACTGATTCCCGCGCAGGGCCGCAAGGTCTGGGGCTTCCTGGGCGACGGCGAACAGGACCAGCCCGAGACCTTGGCGGCGGTGGCGATGGCCGGCCGCGAAAAGCTGGACAACCTGATCTTCGTGGTGAACTGCAATCTGCAGCGCCTGGACGGCCCGGTGCGCGGCAACGCCAAGATCATCCAGGAACTGGAAAGCGTGTACCGCGGCGCCGGCTGGAACGTCATCAAGGTGATCTGGGGCGCAGGCTGGGACGCGCTGCTGGCGCAGGACCATGACGGCCGCCTGCGCCGGCGCATGATGCAGTGCGTGGACGGCGAGTATCAGGTGTTCAAGGCGCGCGGCGGCGCCTATGTGCGCGAACATTTCTTCGGCGCGGACCCGGTGCTGCTGGAGCGCGTGGCGCACCTGAGCGACGAGGAAATCGGCGCGCTCAACCGCGGCGGACATGATCCGGCCAAGGTCTATGCCGCCTACGCCACGGCGCTGGCCCACCGCGGCCAGCCCACCGTCATCCTGGCCAAGACCGTCAAGGGCTATGGCATGGGCGCGGCGGGCGAGGCCGCCAACACCAACCATCAGCAGAAGAAGATGGCGGATCCGGCCGTGCGCGCCTTCCGCGACCGCTTCTCCATCCCGGTGCCCGACGATCTGCTGGAACAGATCCCCTATATCAAGCCTGCGCCCGGCAGCGCCGAGCGGGCCTACTTCGATGCCGCGATCGCGCGCGCCGGCGGCCATTTGCCGCGGCGGCCGGCAGGGCCGGGCCCGTTGGCCACGCCGCCGCTGGAGGCCTTCGCCGCGCACCTGAAGGGTAGCGACGGCCGCGAGTTCTCGACCACCATGGCCTTCGTGCGGGTGCTGGCGCAACTGCTCAAGGACCCGGGCGTCGGCCAGCGGGTGGTACCCATCGTGCCCGACGAGTCGCGCACCTTCGGCATGGACGGCATGTTCCGCCAGGTGGGCATCTATTCCCACGTGGGGCAGCTGTACACGCCGCAGGATGCCGACCAGTTGAGCGTCTACCGCGAAGACCGCCGCGGCCAGATCCTGCAGGAAGGCATCAACGAATCGGGCGCGATGTCTTCGTGGATCGCGGCGGCCACCGCGCACAGCACGCACGGCGTGGCCACCATCCCGTTCTACATCTTCTATTCCATGTTCGGCTTCCAGCGCGTGGGCGACCTGGCCTGGGCGGCGGGCGACATCCGCGCGCGCGGCTTCCTGCTGGGTGCGACGTCCGGGCGCACCACGCTGGAGGGGGAAGGTTTGCAGCACGACGATGGCCACAGCCACGTGCTGGCCTCGGTCATCCCTTCATGCGTGGCCTACGACCCGGCCTACGCCTATGAAATCGCGGTGATCGTGCAGGACGGCATGCGCCGCATGTATCAGGAAGAAGAGGACGTCTTCTACTACCTGACGCTGCTCAACGAGAAGACCGCGCATCCGCCCATGCCGGCGGGCGCCGAAGCGGGCATCCTGCGCGGCATGTACCGCCTGCGCGAAGGCGGCGACGGCGCGCTGCGGGTGCAATTGCTGGGCAGCGGCGCCATCCTGGGCGAAGTGCTGGCGGCGGCCGATCTGCTGCGGCAGGATTTCGGCGTGGCGGCCGACGTCTGGAGCGTGACCAGCTACTCGGAGCTGGGCCGCGACGGCCAGGAAGCGGAACGCTGGAGCCGCCTGCATCCGCTGGAGGACAGGCGCCGAGGCTACGCGGAAACGGCGCTGGCAGACAGCGAGGGGCCGGTAGTGGCCGCCACCGACTACATGAAGACGGTGGCTGAACAGATACGTCCGTTCATGCAGGACCGCCGCTACGTCACGCTGGGGACCGACGGCTTTGGCCGGTCCGACACGCGGACGGCGCTGCGGGCCTACTTCGAGGTGGACCGGCATCACATCGCGCTGGCGGCCCTGAAAGCGCTGGCGGACGAGGGACTGATGCCGCACGAGTGCGCGGCGGACGCCATCGCTCGCTACGGCATTGACCCAGAGGCCGTGTCCGCAGCGCGGCCCTAGGGGCCGGTTAGACGCGCCGCGCCAGCAAGGCCCAGATCCCGGCGGCGGACAGCAGGGCGCCGCCGCCCAGGTTGAAGCCGCGCTGGGCGCGCGGCGAGGCCAGCAGGCGGCGGGCGGACCCGGCGAAGATGGCGTAGGCGGTGGCGTTGATGCCGGCGCAGGCGACGAAGGTGGCCGACAGGATCCAGAGCTGGCGCGTCACGTCGCCCGCCGGGTCGATGAACTGCGGCAGGAAGGCCACGAAGAAGATGATGCCCTTGGGATTCAACGCCGTCACCAGATAGGTGTTGGCGAACAGCTTCCAGCGCGAACCGGACGCGGTGGCGGCCGGCAAGCTCGCGGGCGAGACCCCGGCGCGCAGCAGTTTGAAACCCAGGTACAGCAGATACAGGCCGCCCACGACTTTGACCACCGTGAACCAGAACGCCGACGCAGCCAGCAGGGCGCCCAGGCCCAGCAGCGACAGCAGCAAGGCGGTGGAGTCGCCCAGCGCTACCGCCAGCACCAGCGGCAGGCGCGCTCGGCGGCCTTGCGCGATGGAGTAGCTGATGACGGTGAGTATCGTGGGGCCGGGCAACATCACGAGGAGGGCGGACGCGCCCAGAAAAGCCAGCCAGGTTTCAAGCGACATGGGATCTGCTCCAGGGGTGGGGCTGCGCGCGGCGGCCAGCCTGCGGCAAACTGTATAGCAATCGCAGCCGCCTGCAAACCGGGCGCGGCCGGGTTGAGGCGCCGGGTGGTGTTAAATACGGTTTTCCCGGACAGTGAGCGCGGCGCCGCAAGGCAACGCGAAGGAAACACCATGGCATTCGATTTTGATCTGTTTGTGATCGGCGCGGGTTCTGGCGGCGTGCGCGCGGCGCGTTTCGCGGCCGGCTTTGGCGCGCGCGTGGCGGTGGCGGAAAGCCGCTACCTGGGCGGCACCTGCGTCAACGTGGGCTGCGTGCCCAAGAAGCTGCTGGTCTATGGCGCCCACTACAGCGAAGACTTCGAGCAGGCGCGCGGCTTTGGCTGGAGCGCCGGCGAAGCCCGCTTCGACTGGCCCACGCTGATCGCGAACAAGAATCGGGAAATCGAGCGTCTTAATGGCATTTACCGCAATTTGCTGGTCAATAGCGGCGTGACCCTGCTGGAAGGTCATGCCCGCATCCTGGATCCCCATACGGTCGAGATCAACGGCAAGTCCTACAGCACCGCCAACATCCTGGTGGCGACCGGCGGCTGGCCCCAGGTGCCGGACATCCCGGGCAAGGAACACGCCACCACCTCGAACGAGGCCTTCTTCCTGAAGCAACTGCCGCGCCGCGTGCTGGTGGTGGGCGGCGGCTATATCGCGGTGGAATTCGCCTCCATTTTCAATGGCATGGGCGCGCAGACCACGCAGGTCTACCGCGGCCCGCTGTTCCTGCGTGGCTTCGACCAGGGCGTGCGCGAGCATCTGCGCGACGAACTGACGAAGAAGGGCATCGACCTGCGCTTCAACTCGGAAGTGACCCGCATCGACAAGCAGGCCGACGGCACGCTCGCCGCCACGCTGAAGGACGGCTCCGTGATCGAGGCCGATTGCGTGTTCTACGCCACCGGCCGCCGGCCCATGCTGGACAACCTGGGGCTGGAGAACACCGCGGTCAAGCTGGGCAAGGGCGGCTTCATCGAGGTGGACGACGAGTACCGCACGGCCGAGCCTTCCATCCTGGCCATCGGCGATGTGATCGGCCGGGTGCCGCTGACGCCGGTCGCGCTGGCCGAAGGCATGGCGGTGGCGCGGCGCCTGTTCCGGCCCGAGGAATACCGCAAGGTCGACTACCAGCTGATCCCGACGGCGGTGTTCAGCCTGCCCAACATCGGCACGGTGGGCATGACGACGGAAGAAGCGCGCGCCGCCGGCCACGAGGTCAAGCTGTTCGAGAGCCGCTTCCGGCCCATGAAGCTGACCT
Source organism: Achromobacter sp. SD115 (assembly GCF_017355315.1). NCBI lineage: Bacteria > Pseudomonadati > Pseudomonadota > Betaproteobacteria > Burkholderiales > Alcaligenaceae > Achromobacter > Achromobacter sp. SD115. The sequence continues at coordinate 110,631 of NZ_JADIJM010000022.1, forward strand.
TGACCGAGTCGCAGGAAAAGACGCTGATGAAGCTGATCGTCGACGCCAAGACCGACCGCGTGCTGGGCGTGCACATGGTTGGCCCGGACGCGGGCGAGATCGTGCAGGGCATCGCGATTGCGCTGAAGGCCGGCGCGACCAAGCAGGTGTTCGACGAAACCATCGGCATCCATCCCACGGCGGCCGAAGAGTTCGTGACCCTGCGCACGCCCGTCGCCCAGTAAGGCGGGGCGCGCTACAGGCGTTCGATCATGGCGCGCGCCGCCATCGGCGCGCGTTCCTTCGCACCATTGATGAAAAAGGCAAAGACGTCTCCAGGCCGCGCCTTCTTGGACGGGGCGCCGGCCAGTGGCAAGTCGGCCGGATGCGTCCCGCGCGCCCAGCCGCGCAGGCGCTCCGCCCAGGCGTCCAACGCCTTGGGCGCATAGCCCGCCTTGTAGGCCTCGCTGGCGCGCATCAGCCGCGCGTACACGAAATCGGCCGTGCGGTCGGCGATGGACGGGTAGTCCTCGCTGTCCGTGTAGACAGTGGCCGCGCCGTGGCGCCGAGCCAGCTCCAGATATTCCTCGCAGGCGAAGCTGGCATGGCGCACGTCCAGCACGTGCCGCAGCGGCAGGCCGTCGACCTTCTCCGGCAGCAGCGCAAGGAAGGCGCCGAAGTCGTCCGCGTCAAAGACCTTGGTCGGCGCGAATTGCCAGACGATGGGCCCCAGCTTGGGGCCCAGTTCGGCGATGCCGCTGTGCACGAAGCGGTGGATCGAGTCTTTGGCGCCCGCCAGTTCGCGGCGGTTGGTCGCGTAGCGCGAGGCCTTCAGCGAAAACACGAAGCCTTCTGGCGTTTCATCGCGCCATTTGGCGAAGGTGGCCGGCTTCTGGGTGCTGTAGTAGGTGCCGTTGATTTCGATGGCGCTGAGCTGGTTGCTGGCGTATTCCAGTTCGCGCGCGTGCGGCAGGTTTTCGGGGTAGAAGACGCCGCGCCAGGGAGCGTAGGTCCAGCCGCCGATACCGATGCGGATGGCGCCGTCTTTCGGATGAGGATGCGCTTGCGGCATGTCCGGCCCTCCAGGCGTGGGAACCGGACAACTGTATCGCCGGCGCCACTTGTCCGCAAACCCCGCTGCGGAAGTTCGCTGTTCCGATACAGTTTTGCGCTAAGGTGTGAATTCACGTTGCCACTTTCCGCGCGGCCCCGCGCCGGCCCATCATGCCCGACTTTACCCATTTGATGACGTTCGCCCTGGTTGCCCTGGGCATGGTGCTCACGCCCGGGCCCAACATGATCTACCTGGTCTCCCGTTCCATTTCGCAGGGCGCGCAGGCCGGCCTGATTTCGCTGGGGGGCGTGGCGGTCGGCTTCATCTTCTACGTGCTCTGCGCGGCCTTCGGCATCACGGCGCTGCTGATGGCAGTGCCCTACGCCTACGACGCGCTGCGCATCGGCGGCGCGCTGTATCTGCTCTACATGGCCTGGCAAGCGCTGCGTCCGGGCGGGCGTTCGCCGTTCCAGGTGCGCGAGCTGCCCAAGAGCAGCCCGCGCACGCTGTTCACGATGGGGCTGGTGACCAACCTCCTCAATCCCAAGATCGCGATCATGTACGTGTCGCTGCTGCCGCAATTCATCCAACCCGAGCGCGGCAGCGTGTTCACGCAGTCGCTAGCGCTGGGCATGACCCAGGTCGCCATCAGCCTGACGGTCAATGCGCTGATCGCCATCATGGCGGGTTCCATCGCCGGGTTCCTGGCGGGCCGTCCCTTGTGGATGGTGGTGCAGCGCTGGCTGATGGGGACGGTGCTGGCCGGATTGGCGGTGCGCATGCTGATGGACAACCGCCGCTGATGCAGTCCGAGGACGGCTTCTTCGCGTCATTGGGCGGCATGCTGGGCGAGGCGCTGCGCAGCGTCGTCGCCGGGCTGAAGTGGCTGCTGGGCGGCGTAGGCAGCGCGCTGGGCGACTTCTACGCGGGCCTGTCGGGCGCGATGGGGATGAGTCCGTCGGTGTTCAATCTGGTGGTGTTGGCTATTGGGTTGATGCTGCTTTGGGCGGCGGTCAAGGCGTTGTTGAGGCGGAGTTTGTTGGGGGCGTTGGTTTGGGGGTTTTTGGCGGTGTTGGTGTTGGGCGGGTTGATTAATTGATGGGTTTTGTTGTGTTGCGGTTTGCGGGTGTTTTTCTGCTTTAGGCGCCAGCCGCGGCGTGGGCCTGGGGCGAGCGGGCCAACGATTGCGGTCCGGAGCCTTCGCTCCGGACTTCCCCGTCGTCATCTTCGTCAAGGCCTGCGGCCTTTCCTTCAGATTCCCTCGGGCTTATCGACGGCCCGCTCGCCCCAGGCCCACGCCGCGGCTGGCTCCGGTGGTTGAAATTTCACGGGCGCTGGGGCGGGCGGTGTGCTTGGCGTGCTTGCCATCGGTGAGGTGTGGCGAAGGTCTTGCGGGGCCCGCTCCCGGCCGGCCGCGCGGGCGGCCTCTGGGAGCTTACGCGGTGTCTTGCGGGTGGTGATGGGGCTGCGCGCTGTTTGTCAGCGCTTTCTTAAAAGAGCCGGTGCATGGGTCGACGATTCGTCGCATTCGCGTAGCAAGCACTATGGAAATTTTATAAATCGCGTATGTATTAGTCGGCCGCCCGGGCGGCCGACTAATACGGGCAGCCCACGGCTCGCCCCTGACCACGGCTCCAGCAGCGCAACAAGCCAAAACGGCGGCAGCCCAGCGGCGCGGGCGGCGAGGCGGCTCGCAACCTCGATGCGCCCGAGGGAATCCGAAGGCAGCCGCCGCAGGCGGCAACGAGGATGACGAAGGGGAAGTCCGGAGCGAAGGCTCCGGACCGCGATCGTGGGCGCGAGCCGCCTCGCCGCCCGCGCCGCTGGGCGACCTACGACGTGCTGCGGCCGCAGCCCTAATCCATGGCGAACCTACGAAGTCTGTGTATTCCGTGCCGCCAACACCACCTTCCGCAACCTCTGCACCAACGCCGGAAACCGCTCGGCCCCCGTATTTCCATACCCGATCACCAGCCCGTTGTCCTCCGCCTGCGGCTCCACCGCGAATGACGACAGCGCGCCCGGATTCATGCCGATCTTGCGCGCCTGCTCCACGATCTCGCGGTCGGGGTACGCCGCAGGCAGCCGCACCGTCAGATGCAGTCCGGAGTGTCCGCCCAGGACTTCGTGTTCGATCCCCAGATGCGCAGCCAGGGCTTCGCGCAGCGCTCCCTGGCGTTCGCGGTAGAGGCGGCGCATGCGGCCCAGGTGGCGCGAGAACTGGCCGTTTTCCATGAAGGCGGCCATGGTCAGTTGTTCCAGCCGGTGGCCGCCGCGCAGCATCTCGATGATGGACGGCATCGCCTGCGCGGCGATGGCTTCGGGCAGCACCAGGAAACCCAGGCGCAGCGCCGGGAACATGGTCTTGCTGAACGTGCCCACGTAGAGCACCGGCGCGTCTTCGACCAGGCCCTGCATCGCGGCTATCGGTTCGCCTTGATGGCGGAATTCGCTGTCGTAGTCGTCCTCGATGATCCAGGCGCCAGCCTGGCGGGCGCGTTCGATCAGGCCCAGGCGGCGCGGCAGGGACAGCACCGCGCCGGTGGGGTACTGGTGCGACGGCGTGGTCTGGATGAGGCGCGGCGGGCGCTCCTGCCAGGCGCTTTCGGGGATCACGATGCCGTCCGTGTCCACGCGCATGGCCACCACGTCCAGGTCGCCGGCGTGGAAGGCGGATTTGGCGCCACGGTAGCCGGGGTCTTCCAGCCAGGCGGTGTCGCCGGGGTTGGTCAGCAACTGCACGCAGAGCGCCAGCGCGCCCTGGGCGCCTTCGGTGATGACGATGCGCGAGGCGTCGCAGCGCACGCCGCGCGACACGCGCAGGTACTGGGCGATGGCTTCGCGCAGCGCGGGCTCGCCCACGGGATGGCCATAGCCCAGTGCGGTGGCCGGGGCGGCTTGCAATGCGCGGTCCTGGGCGCGGCGCCAGGCATTGATGGGGAATTGCGTCAGCGCCGGCGTGCCGGGCGTCATGGGCAGCGAGCCATCGTGCGCGTAGCGCGTGGAGACGATGCGCGTCAGCCGCTTGGCCGTGAGCGTAGGCTGTGCGGCGGGCGGGGCCGCGCGTTTGGCGGCGATGGCCGCGGCGGCCGACAGGGGGGCGACCCGCGTGCCCTGGCGGTCGGCGATCACATAGCCTTCGGCCGTGAGCTGTTCGTAGGCGATCAGCACCGTGTTGCGCGAGATGTCCAGGTCCTCGGACAGGGCGCGCGACGAGGGCAGCTTGCCGCCCGCGGGCAGCTGGCCTGCCAGGATGGCCTGCTTGAGGCGCTGGATCAGCTGGCGTTGGCGCGGCAGGGCGCCGGGGCCGCGCTTGAGCGGGCTGGAAAGCAGGGCGGCGGTGGGTGTCATGGCCCTATTAAATTATGGGATCGTGGTGCTTTTTATGATGCCACGATTCCGATATCGTGAGGGCATGCGTATTGCGTCCGCCCGAGCCGGCGGCGCCCCAACCCTGATGAGGCCCCGTAGCATGCAACCCCGCGTCAACGCTTACCAGCAACCCATCGGCCCGGACATGCCGGGCTGGACCGCGCGTCCGCGTCCGCCCCTGACTCCCATCGTCGGCCGCTATTGCCGGCTGGAGCCGCTGTCGGCCGAGCGCCACGCCGAGGATCTGTACCAGGCGTTCAGCCAGGCGCCGGACGACAGCGACTGGACCTATATGTCCGTGGGCCCTTTCGCGGACCTGGCGGCCTACCGCCAGTTCGCGGAAAAGGCGCAGGCCGGCAACGACCCCTTGCACCACGCCATCATCGACCTGGAAACGGGCCGCGCCATCGGCACGCTGGCGCTGATGCGCATCGATCCGGCCAATGGCGCGATCGAGGTCGGCTTCGTGTCGTTTTCGCGCCAGCTCAAGCGCACCCGCATCGCCACCGAGGCCCAGTTCCTGCTGATGAGCCGCGCCTTTGACGAGCTGGGCTACCGTCGCTACGAATGGAAGTGCGACAGCCTGAACGCGCCGTCGCGTGCGGCGGCTGCCCGCCTGGGTTTCGAGTTCGAGGGCATCTTCCGCCAGGCCACGGTATACAAGGGCCGCAGCCGCGACACGGCCTGGTTCGCCATGGTCGACGGCGACTGGCCCGCGCTGCGCACCGCCTATGAACGCTGGCTGAGCCCGGACAATTTCGATGCGCAAGGCCGGCAGCGGCAGGGCCTGTCCGAACTGACGGCAGAGGCGCGCGCCGCGTGCGCCTGATCCCGGTGGCGCTGGCCCTGTTCTGGGGCCTGAACTGGCCGGCGGTGAAGATCATCCTGTCGATCTTTCCGCCGTTCACGCTGCGCCTGCTCGGCCTGGGCAGCGGCGCAGTGCTGCTGTTGCTGCTGGCGCGCGCCAAGCGGGTGCCGCTGTTGCCGCCGCGCGAGTCGTGGCGGGGCATCGTCGTGGGCGGCCTGCTTGCCGTTGCCGCCTTCAATCTGCTGGTGGCCTGGGCGCAGCTCAGCACCAGCACCTCGCGCGCGGCGGTGCTGACTTTCACCATGCCGATGATGTCGGCCGTGCTGGCCTGGGCGGTGCTGGGCGAACGCCTGGACCGGCGCCGGTCGCTGGCCTTGCTGTTGGGCGCGGCCGGAGTTTCCATCCTGGCCTGGCCGGTGCTGCGCGCGGTCTTCGGCGAGCACGACGCCGCCGCGGCCAAGGGCCTGGTGTTTCCGCTGGTGGCGGCCTTCGGCTGGGCCGCGGGCACGGTCTACCTGAAGGGCTGGCCGGTGGCCGGCGACCGCATCGTCGTCACCGCCTGGCAGTTGGCGGTGGGCGCGGCCTGCGCCCTGGGCGGCATGCTGATCGCAGGCGAATCGTTTCCCACGCAGGGCTGGAACGGCCGCGTGGTGGCGGCGCTGTCATTCCACATCATCTTGGGCACCGCCGTCGCGTACTGGCTCTGGTTCGTGCTGAGCGAGCGCGTCAGCGCCACGGTGGCGGCGCTGACCACGCTGATGGTGCCGGTGGTGGGTGTGTTGGGCGCGATGGCGCTGGTGGGCGACCGGCCCGCCGCCCTGGACTGGTGGGGTTTCGCCCTGGTGCTGGGCGGGGCGGCGCTGATCGTGCTGAATCTGGGCGCCGCGCCCGCGCCGCGAACCAGGCCATAAGCGCGGGCGGCTCAGCGGGTGCGCCGCAACTTCTCGCGCAGCAGTTCGGCGCCGCTGACCAGGGTGATGCCGGCCAGCACCAGCAGGGCGCCCAGCACGAAGCCGCCGTCCAGCGGCTCGTCCAGGATGATCACGCCGAAACTCACGCCGAACAGCGGCGTCATGAACGACAGGATCGACAGGCGCGAGGCCAGGTAGCGGCGCAGCAGCCAGAACCACGCCAGGTAGCTGGACAGGGCCACGACCACCGACTGGAAGGCGACGCTCAACACCGCCGCCTGGGTGTAGCGGAAGCCCGCGTTGCCGGTGGCCGCCGCGAATGCCAGCAGGGTGATGGCCGCGACCGCCATCTGATAGAACAGGGTCTTGGCAGGCGCGGCTTCCGACAGCGAGGTCTTGCGGATCGCCACCGTGGTGGCGCCCCAGAACAGGCCCGCCAGTAGCCCCATCGCGTCGCCCAGCAGCATGTTCGGAGCGGCGGCGGAACCCTCGGGCTGACCCTTGCCCAGGAAGGCCACGGCGATGCCGCAAAAGGCGATGACCACGCCCAGCCACTGCAGCGGCTTCAGGCGTTCCTCGGGCAGCAGCCAGTGCAACCCCAGCGCGGCGAAGATGGGCGCGGTGTACAGGAACACCGACATGTGCGAGGCCGTGGTGTAGACCAGGCCTTGCGCCACGAACAGGAATTCTCCGGCGAACAGCAGGCCCACGATCAGGCCGGGCAGCGCCGTGCCATCGGTGAAGGCGCGCAGGCCTTCGCGCCGCCACACGACCACCGCCAGCACCAGCGCCGCGAAGGCCGAGCGCAGCCCGATCTGCATGATGGGCGAGACGTCCGCGGCCACCAGCTTGATGGCGATCTGCTGGAAGCCCCAGCAGACGCACAGCAACAGCATGGCGCCGGTGGCCAGTCCGTCCAGCGGCTGGCGCAAGGGTTTGGGGCCGTTCACGGCAGTTCGGCGGGGTAGCTGTCCAGGGCCAGGCCGATCTGCTGGCGCAGGTCCCATTCCGCCAGGGTCGATTGGACCGGGCCGAAGAAGGCGCCGTCGCGCGTCACGAACATGGCGGGCAGGTGGAAGACCTCGTAGCGCTCGACCATGCCGCGGTTGTCGCCGGCGTCGACCCAGCACACGCGTTCCACGGGCAGCTCCAGCTGCGGCAGTTGTTCGCGGGCGATGCGGCAGGTGCCGCAGGTGCGGCTGTGGAAGACCAGCAGGGACAGGCCGGGCGCGTCCAGCAGGTAGCGGTCGGCGGTGCTGTCGTTGAGTTCTATCTGTTCCATGGGGGGCAGGGCTGCGCAGGGGCGCCGGTGGCGGCGCGAGGCGCCCATTATGGCAGCGCGGCGCCCGCGGGCGGGCGATACCCACGGGCCTGGAGGGGGCGCCCCGGGTTCAGGCGGCGCGCAGTTTCCGGTCCAGTTCTAGCACCGACTGGTACAGCACGCGGGTGCCGTCCAGCAGTTGCGCGGGCTCGATCCACTCTTCCGGGCAGTGGCTGCGGCCGTTCAGGCAGGGAATGAAGATCATGCCGATGGGGCCGGTGGGCGCCATGTAGACCGCGTCGTGGCCCGCGCCGCTGGGCAGGCGCATCGAGGCGTAGCCCAACTGGTCGGCGGCGGCCTGCACCGCGTCCATCACCAGCGGCGTGCAGTCGGTGGGACGGGCGCGGCTCAGCTGCGTGAAGCTGGCGGTCAGTCGCAGCGCCTTGAGATCGCCTGCCACGCCAGCCATCAAGGTTTCCGGAAACGCATCCAGCACGGCATCGCTGTCGCTGCGCATTTCCAGCGTCAGTTCGACGCGCCCCGGCACCGCGTTGGCGGCGTTGGGCGTCATCGACAGGCGGCCCACGGTGGCGACCACGTAATGCGGATTGCCGCTGGCGGCGCTGGCCTGGCGGTTGGCCGCGTCGATGATGCGGGCCGCGCCCACCAGGGCGTCGCGGCGGATGTCCATGGGCGTGGTGCCGGCATGGTCGGGCTGGCCTT
>NZ_JADIJM010000023.1:0-110990 GCF_017355315.1 Achromobacter sp. SD115
TCGCGGTTCAAAACTGTCTGAACTGCGAAGGAGCGAGACTATAGCACAAGTTTTTCGCCTGTCATGACGCGCAGCCAAATATTTGTTCTTGGCGCGCCCATGATCTGCTGCCGCTCTGACCCCCGCCCTTTTCCGCCAAGCGATGCTGCCTATATATAGATGGCGGACAAGACACGCCTCCCCTGGCAAGCAAGCGGCCCCGGCCCCTATATATAGAGGACGGGGCCGCAGCGGGAAGAGAAGGAACGCCGAGCCGCCCATCACGGGCGCGCGCGCCCTACCAGCGGAGATAGTCCACGTCGCGAAGCCGCCCCAGGTCGCGCTTGACTGCGGCTTCGTTCATCAACCAGCTGGGAGCACCCAGATCCTGCAGCAGGTGCTCATCCAGGTCGGCGGCCAGATGGCGCAGCCGCGCTTCGTTGCGGCGCTTGCGAAAGGCCGCCGCGAGCACGGCGAACAATCCAAGGCGGGGCGCCGCCGGTTCGGAGGACGGCGCCGGAACTGGCATGGCCGTGGCGGGTTGACGATCCCAGGAAGCTGCGGCCAGGGCCGGGGAAGACGGGGTGCAAAGCTGTGCAGACATGATGGGCTCCAGGTGTTTATGCACTTTGGTAAGCGTAATCGCCCAATAGCAGGCTGAAAATCGAATTGTTTTGGGAATATCGGTAAGCTATGATGACCAATCTTCTTCATCGCTCCCCCTAGCCATGCGCCTGCCGCTCAGTACCCTCCCCGCCTTCCGTGCCGTGGCCGAGCTGCAGAATCTGCGCGCCGCAGCCGAACGGCTGCACCTCACCCACAGCGCCGTCAGCCAGCAGATCAAGGTGCTGGAAACCCAGTTGGGCTTTCCTCTGTTCGAGCGCAGCGGCCGCGGCATCGTCCTGAATTCAGCCGGCGCCGCGCTTTTGTGCAGTGTGCAAGGCGCCATGGCTCTACTGGATGAAGGCACGATGGCGGCATCGGCCGCGGCCTCGGGCAGCGAGCAGCGTTTGCGCGTGTCGGTGCTGCCGTCCTTCGCGCAGCGCTGGCTATTGCCGCGCATGGCGCGGTGGCGCGAGCGCAATCCGGGCCTGACGCTGGAGATCGAAACTTCCCAGCAGGTGGTGGATCTGCTGCGAGACGGCTTTCACGCGGCGCTGCGTTTTGGCCGCGGCCCCTGGGCGGGCGTGGAATCGGAACCTCTGTTCGACACGCCCCTGCCCTTGATAGTCCTGGCGTCGCCGGAAACCGCGGCAGCGCTCCCCGACAATTCGCCGCAGACGCTGGCGCGCCAGCCTTTGCTTGGCGAGCGCGAGCTCTGGCAGACCTGGTTCAACGCTGCGGGGCTCAACACGCCCATCACGCCGGTGGCCTCCTTCAACGATGCCGGCATGATGATGCAGGCCGCCGAGCAGGGACTGGGCATCACCCTGGGCCGCCAACTGCTGGCCGCGGACGCGCTGTGCTCGGGCCGGCTGGTGCAGCTATCTCCCATCAGCATCGAGTATGAGCAGGCGCAAACCTACCACCTGGTCTATCGGCCCAGCCTGCGCGACTGGGCGCCGCTGGTGGAACTGAAGCAGTGGTTGCGCGACGAGTTGGAGATGTCGCGCGAGAATCTGAGCGCCCCCAAGCCCGGCGCAGGCAAGAAACCGCAGGCAAAAAAAAGGTAAAGCAGCATCTGCTGCCTTACCTCTACCCAATCGCGGCGCCAGCGGAAACCACGATCCGCAAGCCCGGATGCGCTACGCACGCATGATCCGGCAGGCGCCGCGGCGGCGGCAATCACATGTGGCGGCGGACCTCAGGCCACCTTGCGCGCAGCCGGCTTGGCCGGCCTCATCGTATCGGTTTCGTTGAAGCGCTGGTGCCAGGAGTACGCTTCCTCCAGCAGATGCGGCGTCTGGCCGCCGCGCTCGCAAGCGCGGTCGAAATAGTCCTGCAAGGCATCGCGGTAGGACGGGTGCACGCAATTCTGGATGACTGCGCGCGCGCGTTCGCGAGGCGCCAGGCCGCGCAGGTCGGCGAGGCCGCATTCGGTGACCAGCACGTCTACGTCGTGTTCGGTATGGTCCACATGGGACACCATCGGCACCACGCTGGAGATGTCGCCGTTCTTGGCCATGGACTTGGACACGAAGATCGCCAGGTGCGCGTTGCGGGCGAAGTCACCCGAGCCGCCGATGCCGTTCATCATGTGCGTACCGCCCACGTGCGTGGAATTCACATTGCCGTAGAGATCGAATTCCAGCGCGGTGTTGATGGCGATGATGCCCAGGCGGCGCACGATCTCGGGCGCATTGCTGATCTCTTGCGGACGCAGCACGATGCGCTCGCGGTAGTGCTCCATATTGGCCAGGATCTTTTCGTAGACCGGCTTGGACACCGTGATCGAGGAGGCCGACGCGAACGCGAGCTTGCCCTGGTCCAGCAGTTCGATGGCGCTGTCCTGCAGCACCTCGGAGTACATCGTCAGGCTCTCGAAGCTCGACGACTCGAAGCCATGCAGCACGGCGTTGGCGATGGTGCCGATGCCAGCCTGCAGCGGCAGCAATTCATTGGTCAGGCGGCCGGCGTCGACCTCGCGGCGCAGGAAGGCGTTGATGTGGCTGGCGATGGCATTGGTTTCCTCGTCGGGCGGCAAGGCGTTGGACGGGCTGTCCGGTTCCTGCGTGATGACGATGGCGGCAATCTTGGCGGGATCCACTTCGATGCAGGACAGGCCGATGCGCTGGTCGGGCGAAACCAGGCCGATGGGCTGGCGCGCCGGACGGGCTTCGGGCACGTAGATGTCGTGCAGGCCTTCGATGGCGGCGGGCACGCCCATGTTCAGTTCGATGATGATGACGTCCGCCTGCTGCGCGAAGGAAGCGGAGTTGCCCACCGACATGGTCGGCACGATGGCACCGGTCTCGGTGATGGCGGCGGCCTCGATGATGGCCACGTTGATGGGGCCGATATGGCCCGCGCGCAACTGCTCGACGGTTTCGGACAGGTGCTGGTCGATGAAGGCGATTTCGCCTTGGTTGATCTTGCGGCGCAGGGTCGTGTCGACCTGGAACGGCATGCGACGCGCCAGCGCGTTGGCTTGTGCCAGCATCTTGTCCGTATCGTGGCCCAGCGACGCGCCGGTAATCAGGGTGATGGAGAGCGGTTCGCGCTCGGCGCGGGCCGCCAGCGCCGCCGGCACCGACTTACAGTCGCCCGCGCGGGTGAAGCCGCTCATTCCGACGGTCATGCCGTCCTGAACCAGCAAAGCCGCCTGATCGGCGGAAGTGATCTTGGCGCGCAGCCCAGGGTGGCGGATACGGTCGAGATGCATGGTGTCTCCAGATTCAAGGGCCTACGTGCGGCGGGGCGCGGCATTGCCGCCATGCGCCCAGGCGCCGTCTGACGCGGCGTTTCCCGAGATTCCAGGGCCGGCTCGAAGCGGCCCGGGAACGAATTTTCCGCAGTATAGGAAGGCCGGCTCAAATCTCGTAATGACTTAAAATCATCTAGATAAGTCGCTTTTTTCATCGTTTGAATGTTTTGCGCGCATCGCGCGAGGGAATTCCGGTCCATGGACGTGCGCGCGTTGCGGTACTTCGTCGAAACCGTCAGACATGCCAGCTTCACGCAGGCGGCCAAGACGCTGTACGTGACACAGTCGACGGTGAGCAAGATGATCCGCCAGCTCGAAGAAGAGGCCGGCACGCCGCTGCTGATCCGCGACGGCCATACGGCCCGCCCCACCGACACGGGCCGGGTCATGTACCAGCGCGGCCTGCAGGTGCTGGAAACGATGCGCCAACTATCGGAAGAACTGCGCCAGACGGCCGACCTGCGCCGCGGCGCGCTGGAGGTCGGCATCCCGCCCATGATCAACCTGCTGTTCACGCCGGTGGTCAAGCGCTTCCGCGAACTGCATCCCGGCATCCACCTGACGCTGCGCGAAGGCACCGGCCAAGCCGTGGAGGGGCTGGTCGCCAGCGGCGAACTTGAAGTGGGCGCGACCATTCTGCCGATCGCGCCGGACGGCGGCCTGGCCGCCCAGCCCTTCGGCAGCTACCCGATCTGGGTGATAGGCCCGCCCGACGCGCCTTGGGCCGGCAAGACTTCGCTGCCGCTCGCCGCGTTGCGCGATGCGCGCCTGCTGATCCCCACGGACGACTTCGCCATGACCCGCCGCTTGCGGCAGGCTTTTGCCGAGGCCGGTTTTCAGCCGGGCATCGCAGCCCAGAGCGCGCATTGGGATTTCCTGGTGGCGATGGCCTCGGCCGGCCTGGGCGTGGCCTTGCTGCCCGAACCGCTGATGCTGCGCATGAAAACGCGCGGCTTGAGCACCGCCAAACTGGCCAAATCCGGCATGCAGTGGGAAGTCGGCCATATCTGGCAGCAATCCGGCTATCTGTCGTATGCCGCCCGCGCCTGGCTGGAGGTGTGCGATACGGTGCTCGGGAAACCGAAAAAAGGCGCCGCGCGCGCCATCCCGCCGGCCTGAGTTGAATCCAAACGTAGGCCAGGTAAACATGCTTTGCCAGCGCCGCCGCCTCTGGACCCTGCGGGGCGCCAGCGCCGCTTATCCGGCCCTGTTTTACCCCCCGGCTCATGCTGCCATTCCGGCGCTTGGAGCCCCCGTCAAAAATAGGGCCGCAGCGCTCGTTTTTGTTGCAACGGATGGGGCGGCGCCTTGCTATGCTCCCGCCTCGATGCGAGCGACTCGCCCAAGAAACATGACACAGACTTCCCTTACCCTGCCCGCCCGGCCCCGCCGCGCCCGCTACTCCGCCTTGGTGGCGCTGATGGCGGCGCTGCTGCTGGCGCTTTTCCTGCTGCCGGCCCACGCGGCAGCGCCGCCTACCCCGGCCGACACCGAAGCGACGCTGGCGGCCGCGCGCAAGCAGATCGATGACATCCGCAAGCGCGTCGCCGACGAAACCGACGACGCCACCCTGGTCAAACAACGCGGCGATGCGCTGGACATCCAGTCCAAGGCCGACGCCGCCGCCGAGGCCCTGACGCCTCAGTTGACCAGCGTAACGGCCCGGCTGAGCGAGCTGGGCACTCCTCCCGAAGGCGTCAAGGAAGCGTCCGACGTGGCCGCGCAACGCATGCAGCTGGATAAGAACAGCCGCGCGCTGGACGCGCAGATCAAGCTGGCCCGGCTGCTGTCCGTGGACGCCGGACAAACCGCGGAGCAGATCTCGGCGCAACGGCGCAAGCAGTTCCAGGCACGCCTGGGCGAGCGGCGCGACTCCTTCCTGTCCGGCCAATTCTGGACCGAGTTCCGAGAGGAATTCCCGCGCGACCTGGAACGCCTGGAAGCCCTGCGCGATGACCTGGCGACCGCGGTCGGCCAGACGCCGAAATGGGGCTGGCTGCTGCTGGGCGCGGCGATCGCGCTGACGATCGCCCTGCGCGTCGCCATCGGCCGGGTGCTGCTGCGGATAACCGCCACGCGCGTCCCGCCGGGGCGCTTGCGCCGCTCCTTTCTTGCGGTCACGCATCTGGTGCTGGCCGTGGCCACGCCGGGCGTCATCGCGCTGTTGATCCATATCGGGCTGGACTGGGATTCGCAGCTGAGCGACAACACCTCGTCGCTGCTCGCGAACCTGGTGGCGACGGTCTGTTTCGGCGGCTACGTGTCCGGCCTGGGTTATGCGCTGCTGTCCGCGAACCGGCCGTCGTGGCGCCTGCCGCCCATCAGCGACGCCGTGGCGCTGCGGCTGCGCTGGCTGCCCGGCGTGTTGGGCGTGCTGGTGGTGATGATCTGGCTGGCCGAGCGCCTGCCGGTGCTGCTGAACGCCAGCCTGACCACCACCATCACGCTGACCGGCATCGTCGCCGTGCTGACCATGGCGACGATAGGCGCGGTGCTGGCCATCAGCCGCCGGCTGCGGCGCCAGGCCATGCAGGAAAGCGAGGCCCCGATCCCGTTCTGGGTGTCGCTGCTGCTGACCTCGGTCTGGACGGTGCTGATCCTGAGCCTGGCCAGCTTGCTGGCCGGCTACGTGGCGTTCGGCAGCTTCATGGTCAAGCAGGTGCTGTGGGTGCTGATCGTGCTGGCCTCGGCCTATCTGCTGTCCACGCTGATCGAGGACGGCTTCAGCACGCTGCTGGGCACCTCGCACCGAGACGGCGGCGAACACGAAGCGCCCAGCATGCGCGACCAGGCGGCCGTGCTGCTGTCAGGCGTGGGCCGCGTGGCGGTCGGCCTGCTGGCCGTGATCCTGCTGCTGGCGCCCTTCGGCGAAGCGCCGATGGACCTGTTGCAGCGCTTCGACCAGTTGCGCAAGGGACTGGCCATCGGCGAAGCCCAGATCCGTCCGGGCGCGGTCCTGCAGGCGCTGCTGGTGCTGGCGCTGTCGCTGCTGGCCGTGAAGATGCTCAAGCGCTGGCTGTCCAACCGCTACCTGCCCACGACCGAGCTGGATCCGGGCATGCAGTTGTCGGCCGCCACGCTGTTCGGCTATGCCGGTTTCGTCACGGCGGTGGCGCTGGCGCTGTCGGCCGCCGGCTTCGGCCTGGAACGCGTGGCGTGGATCGCGAGCGCGCTGTCCGTGGGTATCGGTTTTGGCTTGCAGGCGGTGGTGCAGAACTTCGTGTCCGGCCTGATCCTGCTGGCCGAACGCCCGGTCAAGGTGGGAGACTGGGTATCGCTGGGCGGAGTCGAAGGCGACATCCTGCGCATCAACGTGCGCGCCACGGAAATCCAGATGGGGGACCGCTCCACGGTGATCGTGCCGAACTCGGAGTTCGTCACCAAGACCGTGCGCAACGTGACCCGCTCGAATCCGCTGGGGCTGGTGCAGATCAAGCTGCCGCTGCCGCTGTCGACCGACGCGGAACAGGTGCGCGAATTGATCCTGCAAGCTTTCTCGGACCACGAGGACGTGCTGGACGCGCCCGCCCCGAACGTCTTCCTGGACGGCATCGAGGGCGGCAACCTGGTCTTCAACGCCAAGGGTTACGTGTCGTCGCCGCGGGCAGCCTACGGCGTGCGCAGCGCCTTGCTGTTCACTCTGCTCAAGCGCCTGCATGACGCCGGCCTGGAGGTGTCGTCGCCGCCCACCATGCTGCTGGCTTCAGCGCCGCCGCCGGCAGCGGCGCCCCTCGCCGTCGCGCCGCCGACCCAGTCCTGAAGCCGCCACATCCTGCCGCCATCCCGCCCCGCCCGGGATCGGCAGGACTTCCGCATCAGCCCGGCGTGTACAGATCGGTAAAAGTCCGGTTGCGCAACGGCGGCGCCGCCAGCGCGGCGCTCTGCACGCTGCGCACCGGATAGGCCCGCGCCTCGGGCGCCGGCGGTTGCGGCAGCGCGGGGCGGTCGGCCAGGACCGGTCCCGAAGGCGCCACCTGCGCCACCGCGTTGCTGTCGAAGCGGTGATCCGCGGTCGTCAAGGCAGGATTGGTGCACAGTCCCTGCGCCACCAGCGCCGCCTTGGTGCGGTCGTCGGTCTGGCACAGAATGTCGATGGCCGCGGTTTCCAGGCGGCGCGAACGGTCCGCGTCCTTGGTCGAGGCGGCCGCCTGCATGGTTCGCTCGAAGTTGCGTCGCAGGCTGCACTTCTGATCCTCGATCGGGATCGCCACGTTCAGGCCGAAGCCGACCACGGCGCCGCCGCCGCCCGCCGAAACCATGCAGCTGTCGGAAGAGAACGAACCGTAGAAACTCTGTCCGCCCAGCGGCGGCACGCTGCGCAGCGTGCTGGACCCGCTGTTGTTGGAGTTGAGCGTGATGCCCTGATTGTTGCCGGCGTTGGTCGAGCCCGACGACGCCGATGTCGACGCATTGGAACTGCTGGTCTGGGCGCCGGCGGAAAACGCCGCCAGCGACAGGGAAATGGCAAGCACTATAGTCTTCATGATGTCCCCTCGCCCGGACGGCCGGAGCCGTCCGGATAACTGGGTCAGTGATTGAAACCGCCGACATGGCCCACCGGACCGATGCCATGTATCGACCCGAATGCACCCACATTCGCCGCATGGAAGGAGCCCGTCGCCGAAGCGCTGGTATCCGTCTTGGCGAACGTGGCGCCGCCATTGGCGATGCTGTCGCCCACCATGATGGGCGCATTGCCCGACACGTGGCCGTACGAGTCGCTATTGGCGTACTGACGCGTGCTGGTGACCACTTGCGTGCCATCGCGGCTGAAGCTGCCGCCCACTTCGGAGACCCCGCCCGTCATGCCGAACGACACCTGGCTGGAAGAGCCATAACCGTTGATCTGGGTGGCGGCCACGGAACTGCCTGTGGAGATGGACGATGCGGTGCCATTGATTGCGCCGGCGTGGCCCGTGATTGATCCGCCAGGGTCCGAGGCATAGGCCGAGACGGCGAACAAGGACAAGACGGCGACTGCTGCGAGCTTTTTCATTTCAGCTCCTCCTGCTCCGTGCATGCACGGATTCACGATTTACCGGCGACCGACCGGCGCGGACCGTTACCGCTCAGCGCCACGCCTGGACAATGACGAAAGGCGTGGGACTTTCGTATTGGTACGGAATGATTGCGCCGTCCTAGGCAAGTCGATATCGCCTAAACGGGCGACCGAATCCCGATGGACGATCCCGGGCTGTAAAACAATCGGCCAGATTTGCGGCAATCTTGCGCGGCGACCCTGCGTATGGACGAGGAAAAACGCGCTGACTCCGCGCCGTGCGCGTCCGGCTTCAACTTTATGGATGGGAATAAGGCGGACCGCCTCGGGCAAGTTCCCTAGCGCGCACAACCGAAGCGGCGAGGCCCGCCGCGCGCCTGCCTCGGAATTTTCAGCGATACTACGGCGGCCAGCCGGGCGCTACCCGGCCTCATCTGTTTGGAGACCAGAACATGATCCAGGAAATTGCCAGCATCCATGTCCGCGAAGGGCAGGAAGCGCTGTTCGAGGCAGGCGTCGCGCAAGCGAAGCCGCTGTTCCTGCGGGCCCGCGGCTGCCACGGCATGGAGCTGTACCGCAGCATCGAGCAGCCGCAGCGCTACACGCTGGTGGTGGATTGGGAAACCGTCGAGAACCACATGGTGGACTTCCGCGAATCCGGCGATTTCCAGGAATGGCGCAAGCTGGTGGCGGGCTTCTTCGTCGAGCCGCCCCAAGTGCATCACGAGCAAAAAGTGATCTGATACGGCCAGCCTGGCCGCGCCGCGCGCGGGTCAGGACTGTTCAGGCGGATCGTCGTATTTGCGCGCGCTGCCGCGAAAACGATCCGCCGGGTACTTCCGCGCATTCTTGACCATCTTGCCCGCGACCGCATCGGCGATGTTGATGCCGAGCTGATCGGCCAGGGCCACCAGGTACATCTGCACATCCGCGATTTCGTCCGCGGCATCCGCCAGCTTTTCGGGCGGCATCTGGCGCGACTCGGCCTCGCTCAGCCATTGGAACAGGGACACGAGTTCGCCCGCCTCTCCGGCCAGCGCCATCGCCAGGTTCTTGGGCGTATGAAACGGCTGCCACTCCCGCTCTTCGGTAAAGCGGCGCACGGCCAGCCTGATCTGTTCCAGGTCGGACATGGCTACTCCTGGCCCGCGGCCAGGCGGGAACTGGCGGCCAGCGCCACCGCCACGGTCGTGCGCACGTCGGCCAGCGCGCGGTGGGTGGGATTGGAAGCGCCCACATGGCGCGCCAGGATTTCCAGCTTGTGCGAGGGCAGCTCCGGCCAGGCGCGCCGCGCCAGCGCCAGGGTGCAATGGGTGGAATTGGCGAATGGCAGGCCGGTCTGGTCTGCCGCCGCGCCCAGGAAGCGCCGGTCGAACGACGCATTGTGGAAAAACACAGGCAGGTCTTCCACGAAATCCAGGAAGGAGGAAAACGCCTGCGTCACCGGCACGCCATCGCGATCGACTTCCGCCTGCGTGATGCCGGTCAGCCGGCTGATGAAGGACGGCACCGGACCGCGGGTACGCACGACTTGCGTGTACTCGCGCTCCAGCGTCCCTGCCTCGCCCACGCGCACCGCCGCGAACTCCAGGATCTCGCAGGTTGCGGTGGACAGGCCGGTGGTTTCCAGGTCGGCCACGATGAACGGGCCGCGCAATGCCTGCAACGCCGCGGCCAGGGCCTCGCCGCCTGCCTTGCTGCCCGCCGCGCGGACAGGCGCGCTGCCGCTTGCGCGCGGTCGCCGGTAGTAGAACGCCACGGCCTTACTCCGCCGGCCGCAAGGGCGCGAAGCGCGGCGCGCCATCCGGCAACTGGCCGAAGAACATCTCGGCCGGGCGCACCCACAAGCCGCGCTCATGCGGCCACAGGTGTTCGTAGACGACCAGGGACTCCTCGGTTTCGGAGTGGCGGGCGGTGCCCACATAGAGGTAGAGGCCGCCCTTGTAATGGCGGTGCGAGGCAAGAGCCAGTGCTTCGGATTCGGTCATGGACGGTAGCCGCAAATGGCGCGGCCCGGGCGGGAAGGTTCCTGCCCGGGCCTGCGGGTTCAGATCAATACCGTCTTTATAGCGCATCGGGCCGGCGGCGCCGGCTCAGTAGCGCCGGTATTGCCGCTCGGCCTGCGGCTGCAGCGGTCCATTGGCGGCCGGCCTGGCCCGCAAGGCAGGCGCCACGGGCCTGACCGCGGTGGCTGGCGGCGCGGTGCGCGCAGGCTCGCCGGCCCGCTGCGTGATGTCCTCGGTGACCTCGCCTAGCCTGGCGGACTGGGCCAGCGACACCTCCACCACCTCCGCCATGATTTCAGTCACTCGGCGCGACGACGCGACGATGTCGTCCATGGTCGTGCCCGCCGACTGGACCTGGCGCGCGCCGCTTTCGACCTGCTGCACCGAGGAGGTGATCAGGTCCTTGATTTCCTTGGCCGCTGCCGCGCTGTTCTGCGCCAGGCTGCGGACCTCCGACGCCACGACAGCGAAGCCTTTGCCGTGCGGGCCGGCGCGCGCGGCCTCGACCGCGGCGTTCAGCGCCAGGATATTGGTCTGGAAGGCGATGCCGTCCATCACCCCGATGATTTCCGAGATGCGGCGCGAACTCTGGGTGATGCCGCCCATGGTCTGCACCACTTCCTGGACCGTATGGCCGCCCTGCTCGGCCACGCGACAGGCGTCCTGCGCCAGCGTATTGGCCTGGCCCGCGCGCCCGGCGTTTTCGGTCAGGCCCTGGACCGCAACGCGCAGGGTCTGGGCGGCGGTAAAGCGCCGCGTGATGTCGGTGGCGTACTTGACGACCTTTACCGGGCGGCCCTCGGCGTCGAAGATCGGGTTGTAGCTGGCTTCGATCCAGACTTGGCGGCCGCCCTTGCCGATGCGCAGATACTGCCCGGTGTCGTGCTCGCCATTGCGCAGCCTGCGCCAGAATTCCTTGTACGCCTGGCCGCGCGCCTCTTCCGGCGGGACGAACATGCTGTGGTGCCGCCCCTGGATCTCGTGCGCGCGATACCCCACGGCGTCCAGGAACAGGTCGTTGGCGCGGATGATGGTGCCGTCGAGTTCGAACTCGATGATGGCCTGAACCTTGGAGATCGCCGCCAGCTGGCCTTCCACGTCCGCCTGCCGCTGCTGTTGCGCGGTGATGTCGACGGCGTACTTCACCACTTTGACCAGCCTGCCGTGGCGGTCGAGGATCGGGTTGTAGGAGGCTTGCAGCCAGACGTCGCTGCCATCCTTGCGGATCCGGCGATAGCGCCCGGCATCGCGGCCGCCCTGCCGCAGGCGGCTCCAGAATTCCGCATAGCCGGCCGATGCGCCCTCTGCCGGGTCGACGAACATGCGGTGGTGCCGCCCCACGATCTCGTCCAGCGCGTAGCCCATGGTGTCCAGGAAGTTCGGGTTCGCCGCCAGGACGTGGCCGTCCAGGTCGAACTCGATGACGGCCTGGGCGTTGTGGATCGCAGCGATCTGCCCGAGCATGTCGGCCTTCTGCATGCCGCGATCCATGCGCAGCAGCAGGCTGAGGGTAATCCATTTCATCGTGACGTCTCCTACCCGGAACCCGGGTGGTTTGATGCCGTTCGATTCGACCTATCTGCCGCGAGACAAATGGATATATTTATCTAACAATTTGCAAACATTTAATCTTAAAAATGAGCGGGTCTCAAGATTTTCAAGAGACCCGTCAAAAAAATCGGCATCCAGCAACACCAGGGTTTATCCCGACTCAAGCGGCGTCCAATTCGCGATATTGGCGAAAGATTCCTTCGCCGAAAGGCAAGCGCCTGCCGCTTTCGAAGTAGGGCTGCAATGCCGGCAGCGACGCCACGCGCGCATGCAGCGCCATGACGTTCGGATAGCGCACGGCCAGGGTGGCCATCCGCTTGGGAAAGGCGAAAAGCAGGCCATCGACCAGCTGGAACAAGGACAGGTCCACATAGGTCCAGCGCTTGCCGCCCGCCAGCCATGCCTGCTCCCCGCCCAGCACGCATTCGAAATAGCCCAGGAACTTGGGCATCCGTTCCTCCCGAAAACTGCGTGCGCGGCGCGCGGCCTCGACCTTCTGGTCTTCGTAGTATTCGCTGGCGGATATTGGATGATGCGTGTCGTGCGCCTCGGCCACCATGTCGGCGATGGTGAGCTGCAATTGGTTCACCCACAGCCGCCCTTCCAGCGAGTCCGGCGCCAGGCCGTGCTTTTCGCCCAGGAACAGCAGGATGTTGGCGGTCTGCGCCAGCGTCATCTTGCCCGCCACCAGATAGGGCGGCGCGAACGGCGGATGCTTGCGCTCCGCGCTCAGGTCCGCGACCAGCGTGCCTTCATCCGCGCCCGGCTGGCGCGCGCATTCGCGATAGGGGATGCCGCCAGCCTCCAGGGCCAGGCGCACGAACTCGCCGCGCCCGGGTATGCCGTCCCAATACCAAAGGTCATAGGTCATGCCGTCTCCTTCCGTTGATACGCCCCAGGGCTTGCCCGCGCCGGAACGAGCCGCGCGCCGATCCTAGGCGGGAAACACGCTGACTCCGCTGTCACGATCCGCCGCCTGCTGATACTGGCGCGGCGACTGGCCGAAATGCGCGCGGAAATCGCGCGAGAAATGCGCGCCGTCGGCAAAGCCGCAATCCAGCGCGATCTGCGTGATGCTGCTGGGATTGTTCAAGAGCAGCCAACTGCCGTATTCCAGCCGCAACTGCCGCTGGAACGCCATGGGCGACATGCCCGTCGCCAGGCGGAATGCGCGTTCCAGCTGCCTGCGCCCCACGCCGACGTAGCGCGCAATCGCATCCAGCGGCGGCGGGTTGTCGATGCGCTGCTCGATGAAGTGCGCGGCCTGGCGCACGCGCAGGTCCTGGATGCCCGACAGATCCGTGTGGAAGTGCGCCTGCGGCACGCGCCCCGGGCGCACGCCTTGCAGCATCATGTGCCGCATCGCCTGCTGCGCCTTGTCGCGCCCGCAATGGCGGGCCACCAGGTACAGCGCCAGGTCGATTGCAGCCGTGGAGCCGGCGCAGGAAATCAGGTCGCCTTCGTCCACGAACAGCCGGTCCACCACGGCGCGGGCCTGCGGAAAGCGCTCGCGGAAAGTGTCCAGCACGTTCCAGTGCACGCAAACCGTGCGCGGCCCGATGACGTCCGCCTGCGCCAGCGCGAAGGTGCCCGTGCATATGCCCAGCAGCCGCACGCGCTGCGCCGCCGCCAGCCGCAGCCAGTCGCGCAGGGGCTCGGGCAGACGGCCGTTGAAATAGTCGTTGCCGCCGCAAACCGCTACATAGTCGAACTGGGTCGGATCCTCGGGCAGGCCGTCGGCCACGTCTATGGTCAGGCCCGCGCTGCAGCAGCGCGGCTTGCCGTCCCAGCTCATGACGCGCCAGGCGGTATGGATCTGGCGGCTGCGTCCGCCGTGGTCGCCCGCCAGCCGCAACACGTCCACCAATCCGGCAAAGGCGGCCAGCGTGAACTGGTCCAGCAGCACGATGCCTACGGTCAGTGCGGGTTTCCCCTGAGGCAGGCCGCTGAACTCGTCGTCATAGGAGAAAGACGGCGCCGCGGCGGGTGTAGCGGTTTCCATGTCGCAATTATTCAAGTTTTTGTCCCAGGCCTTCAAGCTGGTTTTCCCGGGGATCGCCCAAGATGCATCTATGGCACCGTGCTGCCGCGCCCGCCGGCGCAGTCGCAACGGGCCGATAAATCGACAAGGGGAATCCGACATGGCAACACCTACCCGCAGCGCGATCCGCGCCGCCTTGCTGGGAACCGGCCTGCTGCTCGCAGGCCAGGCGCTGGCCCAGCAACAGAAGATCACGGTCGCCTGGTACGGCGGCAACTGGGGCGATGCGTTCCGCGCCTGCGTGGCCGAGCCCTACACCAAGGCGACCGGCGTGGCCGTGGTGCCGGAAGTCGGCACGTCCACCACCACGCTGGCCAAGCTGCAACAGCAGAAGGGCGCGCCCACCATAGACGTGGCCTGGATGGACGGCGGCATCAGCGAACTGGCCGCCGAAGCGGGCGTGCTGGACGCGCTGGATCCCGCCGGCATCCCCAACCTGAAGAACGTCATCGACCAGGGCGTGTACCGCAATGGCGCTGGCGCCTACGCCGTCAGCACCGGCTACTACTCGCTGGGCATCGCCTACAACACCAAGGAAGTGCCGCAACCGCCCACCAGCTGGAAGGACCTGTGGAAGCCCGAGTACGCGGGCGCCGTCGCCATTCCCTCGCCGACGAACTCGTCGGGCGTGCCGTTCATCTTCTTCCTGGCGCGGGTGTTCTCCGTCGACCCGTCCAATCTGGCGCCGCTATACGCCAAGCTGGCGTCGCTGGACACCGCGCTGTTCTTCGACAGTTCGGGCGCGGCCACCAACGCCTACCAGAGCGGCGAGGCCATCATCGGCGCGCACTTCAACGTGGGCGCCTGGGACTTGATCGACAAGGGCCTGCCCATCGGCTTCGCCGTGCCCAAGGAAGGCGCCTGGGCCACGGATGCGCGCCTGCATCTGGTGAAGAACGCGCCGAACAAGGCCGCCGCGCAGAAGTTCATCGACACCGCGCTCACGCCGGATGCCGCCGCCTGCCTGGCCACGCGCCTGTACCTGGGGCCCGCCGTCAAGGACGTGCAGGTGTCCAAGGACGTGGCCCGCAAGCTGCCCTGGGGCGCGGACGGCTCGGTCAAGAACCTGAGCCTGTTCAACTGGAACCTCATCAACAGCCGCCGCGCCGAGGTCACGGACGCCTGGAACCGCCAGGTTGCCCGCAAGCGCTAGGGATAGAACATGTCCGCTTTGCTCACCATCGAAGGCGTGTCGATGCGCTTTGG
Source organism: Achromobacter sp. SD115 (assembly GCF_017355315.1). Lineage (NCBI taxonomy): Bacteria > Pseudomonadati > Pseudomonadota > Betaproteobacteria > Burkholderiales > Alcaligenaceae > Achromobacter > Achromobacter sp. SD115. Next base: position 15,147 of record NZ_JADIJM010000023.1, read on the forward strand.
CGCCTACCAGGCGCTGGACCGCATCGACCTGGAGATCCAGCAGGGAGAGTTCGTGGCCTTGCTCGGTCCCAGCGGCTGCGGCAAGACCACCCTGCTGCGCTCGATCGCCGGATTCCTCAGGCCCGAATCCGGCCGCATCCTGATCGAAGGCCAGGACATCAGCCGCCTGGCCGCGCACCACCGGCCGCTGAATACCGTGTTCCAGAACTACGCGCTGTTTCCGCACATGAGTGTGCTGGAAAACGTGGCCTATGGTCCGCGGCGCCAGGGCGCGTCGAAGCAGGACGCGGCCGGGCGCGCGCGCGCCGCGCTGGACATGGTGGGGCTGGCGGACTTCGGCCCGCGCTATCCGCGCGAAATGTCCGGCGGCCAGCAGCAGCGCGTGGCGTTGGCGCGCGCCATCGTAAACCAGCCCAAGCTGCTGTTGCTGGACGAACCGCTGTCGGCGCTGGACCTGAAACTGCGCAAGCGCATGCAGCTGGAGCTCAAGCACCTGCAGGCCAAGCTGGGCATCGCCTTCATCTTCGTCACGCACGACCAGGAAGAAGCCATGACCATGGCCGACCGGGTGGTCGTCATGCATGCGGGCAAGATCGAACAGGTGGGCGGCGGGACCGAAATCTACCGGCATCCCGCCACGCGCTTCGTGGCGGAGTTCATCGGCGACGCCAACCTCATGCCGTTCACGGCCATCGACGGCGATGCACTGCAGATGGATGCCCAAGGCCTGCGCGTGCGGCTCCCGGGCAAGACCGCGCCCGCGCGTGGCGTCGCGGTGCTGCGGCCCGAGGACCTGCGCCTGGCCGATGCATCGGCGGCCACGGCCCTGAGCGGCACGGTCACCGACGTCATCAACGTGGGCAGCCATTGCATGATCCACGTGGACATCGGCGGACAGGTCCTGGTGGCGCGCCACGGCGGCATCGCGCCGTCCGGCCTGGGCCCGGGCGCAGCGGCGCGCCTGGCATTCGCGCCGGAACACCTGCACCTGATCGGTGAACAGCCATGAGCATGCGCGCCTGGCGTTCGCCCTGCCTGCTGCTGGCGACTCCCGTGCTGTTCTTCGCGGCCTTCTTCCTGGCGCCGCTGGCGGTGGTGGCGCTGGCCAGCATCACCGGCGGGCCTGACGGCCTGAGCCTCACCCCGCAGCAATACTTGCGCGTGCTGGGCGACCAGTACCACTGGGACGTGATCCTGGTGACCTTCCGGCTGGCGTTCTTCACTACCGTCGCCTGCGTGCTCCTGGGCTATCCGCTGGCCTGGTATCTGGTGCGGGTGGTGCGCTGGCAGGCCTGGCGGCGCTTCTGCGTCATCCTGCTGGTGGTGCCGCTGTTCACCAGCAACATCGTGCGCGCCTTCGGCTGGATGGTGCTGCTGGGCCGCAACGGCCTGGTCAACCAGGCGCTGGTGGGCGTGGGCGCCGCCGATCGCCCGGTGCGCTTCATCGGCACCGAGCTGGGCATCCTGATCGGCATGGTCTACGTGCTGCTGCCCTTCGTGGTGCTGGCGGTGGGCAATGCGCTGGCGCGGGTCGATCCGGCCTGCGAGCAGGCCTCGGCCGACCTGGGCGCCAGCCCCGCAGCCACCTTCTTCCACATCACCTGGCCGCTGACGCTGCCTGGCGTGGTGTCGGGCGCCATCATGGTCTTCACGCTGGCGGTCAGCGCCTACGTGACGCCGGCCCTGCTATCCGGCGGGCGCGTGTCAGTGCTGTCCATGCTGATCTTCCAGCAGTACAGCACGGTGTTCGACTTCCATTACGGCGGCGCGCTGAGCATGGTGCTGCTGGTGTTCACCTTGATCCTGGTGGCGCTCGCCAACCGCGCCGCCGTCTTGCCGGGAGCCGCGCGATGATCGCCCGCAACCTGATCCGCCTGATCGCCCTGGGCGTGCTGGCCTACCTGGCCCTGCCGCTGGTGGTGATCCTGGGTTCCTCGTTCACGGCCACGCCTTACCTGGCGTTTCCGCCCAAGGGCTTCACGCTGGACTGGTACCGCACCCTGCTGATCGAAGCCGGCTATGTCGCGGCGTTCACGACCAGCACGGTGCTGGCCCTGGCCGCCACGGCCGCGGCCGTGCTGCTGACGGTGCCGGCCGCGCTGGCGGTGGCGCGCTACGAGTTCCCGGGCAAGGCCGCGCTGACCTCGGTGCTGATGTCGCCGCTGGTGCTGCCCCACATCGTGCTGGGCGCGGCGCTGTTGCAGTACGGCGCGTACTTCGGCCTGACGCGCAGCTTCCTGTCGCTGCTGATCGGGCACATCGTCATCATTGCGCCCTTCGTGCTGCGTTCCACGCTGACCTTGCTGACGCCGGAGCAGCGCGCGCTGGAGGAAGCTTCGGCGGACCTGGGTGCGAATCCCTGGACGACCTTCTTCCTGGTGGTGCTGCCGCAGATCCGGCCGGGCATCGTCACCGGTTCGATCTTCGCCTTCATCTCTTCGTGGATCAACGTGGAGCTATCCATTTTCAACACCACGGCGGACCTCAACACCATCCCCGTGAAGCTCTTCAACTACGTGCAATACACGATAGATCCGACCATCGCAGCCGTATCGGGCGCCACGATCGTGGTTGCGGTGATCGCCATCGTCATCCTGGATTTGACCGTCGGGCTGGACATGCTGTCCGAACGCGGCAAATAACTTTTCCCTACCTTACTTGTCTGGAGCCACAGTCATGCGCAAGCAAGACGCGTTCGATGTCATCTATACCCATACCGAAGGCGAGCCCCTGTGCATCGTGCATAGCGGCATCCCCTACCCCGCCGGCTCCACCATCCTGGAGAAGCGCGCCTTCCTTGAACAGAACTACGACTGGCTGCGCAAGGCGCTGATGCGCGAGCCGCGCGGCCACAAGGACATGTTCGGCGTGTTCCTGACCCCGCCGTCCAGCCCGGAGTTCGACGCCGGCCTGATCTACATCGACGGCACCGAGTATTCGCACATGTGCGGCCACGGCACCATCGCGGTCAGCATGGCCATGGTGGCCCACGGCCTAGTGCCGCGCGGCAAGGACGGCATCACCAAGATCCGCTTTGAGACCACCGCCGGCCTGGTGGTGTCGGAAGTGGCGTCCGAAGGCGACAACGTGCTGTGGACCCGCTTCGAGAACGTGCCCGCCTACGTGGCCGCGCAGGACATCCCGGTCGAGCTGCCCGGCTACGGCAAGCTGTCGGCCGACATCGTCTGGGGCGGCAACTACTTCGGCATCGTCGACCTGTCCGGCTGCGACCTGCGCATTTCGCCGGACAACGGCACCGAGCTGTCGCGCATGGGCCTGATCGTGCGCGACCAGCTCAACGCCCGCCAACGCATCCAGCATCCGACCGAGGCCCACATCAACAACCTGAACTTCATCACCTTCTGGCACCAGCCGACCATCGAGGGCGCGTTCTACAAGAACGTGCACGTGTTCAGCGCCGGCCAGTTGGACCGCTCGCCCGGCGGCACCGGCACCAGCGCGATGATGGCCATGTTCGAGGCGCGCGGCAAGATGGGCTTGAACCAGCCGATCAAGTCGGAAGGCCTGCTGGGCAGCGGCGTGTTCGAGGGCTGCCTGCTGGGTGAAGTCGATCTGAACGGCACCCGCGCCGTGCGCCCAACGGTCAAGGGCACGGCCAGCATCCTGGGCACGGCGCGCTGGGTGATCGACAAGAACGACCCCGTTGGCGCCGGGTTCCTCATCCGCTGAAGTGCAAAGGCGCACGGACCAATTGGCTCCGTGCGCCCTTGTCCAAGCCAGGCGCGGCTACGCTCGCGCCGCATCCTCCAGGATCATCTCCGCGCCGCGCTCGGCCACCATCATGACGGCGGCCTGGGTGTTGCCGGAGACCATCTTCGGCATCACCGAGGCATCCACCACGCGCAGGCCCGACAAGCCGTTCACGCGCAGGCGCACGTCGGTGACGGCGGCGGCGTCCGAACCCATGCGGCAGGTGCCGATGGGGTGGTAGATGGTCTGGCCGTTGCGGCGCGCGAAGTCCAGCCATTCGTCGTAGCTGTCCACCGCCGCGCCGGGGCTGATCTCGGAAGCCACGTAACGCCGCAAGGCCGGCTGGCCGACGATGCGCCGGGCCACCTGCATGCCGCCCACCAGGCTGTCGCGGTCCACCTGGGCGGACAGGAAGTTGGGGCGGATCGCCGGCCCCACCTGCGGGTCCGCCGACTTGATGTGGATGGATCCGACCGATTCGGGCCGCAACTGCGCCACGCCTATCGTCATGCCCGGATGCCGGTCCAGGATGCGTTCGGCCGCGTTGGCGTAGCTGGCGTGCACGAAGAAGTACTGCACGTCGGGCGCGGGCAGGTCCGGCGCGCTTTTCACGAAGCCGTGCACCAGCCCCGTGCCCAGCGTCAGGATGCCCTTGTGGCTGGCGTAGTAGCGCGCCACCTGCTGCGCCAGGCGCCAGCCGCGCGACATCTCGTTCAGCGTCACCGTGTCCTTCACCCGCCAGTTCATGCGCGTGGCAAAGTGGTCGATGTAGTTCTCCCCCACCTGCGGCTGCGCCAGCACCGGCGCAATGCCGAACGATTGCAGCAAGGCCGGGTTGCCGATGCCGGACAACTCCAGCAACTGCGGCGACTGCACCGCGCCCATGCACAGCAGCGTCTCGCGCCGCGCGCGCACGATGTGTTCCTGCCCGTTCTTGCGGTAGGCCACGCCCACGCAGCGCTTGCCCTCGAACACCAGCCGCGTCACGTGCGCGCCGCATTCCACGCTGAGATTCTTGCGGCCGGCGGCCGGTTTCAGGTAGCCGTCCACCACGCTCCAGCGCCTGCCCCGGTGCTGCAGCACCTGGTAGTAGCCCACGCCTTCCTGGCTGCCACCGTTGTAATCGGGGTTCAAGGGCTGCCCGTCTTCCTGCGCCGCCCGCAAGAAGGCATCTGCGATGGGAAAGCGTTCGGCCACCTCTTCCAGGTGCATGGGGCCGTTCTTGCCGCGGCTGCCATCGCCGGGTTCATAGCATTCGATCTTGCGGAAGACGCGCTCGGCCTGGTTGTAGCCCCAGCCGGTGGCGCCGGCCGCCTCCCAGCCGTCGTAATCCTGCGGCTGGCCGCGGACGTAGATCATGCCGTTTATCAAGGTCGAACCGCCCAGGCCCTTGCCGCGCGGCACGGCGATGGTGCGGCCATGGACGTTGTCTTCCGGCTCGGTGGCGAATCGCCAGTTGTATTCCGGATTCACCAGCAGCTTGGAAAAGCCCGCCGGAATGGAAATCCACATGCTGCGGGCTTCGTGGCCGGCCTCCAGCATCAGCACGCGATGCTTGCCGTCGGCGCTCAGGCGGTTGGCCAGGATGCAGCCCGCCGTGCCGCCCCCGGCGATGATGAAGTCGTAGTCGCTCATGCGGGTCAGCGTCCTGTGCCGGCCTGCTGGTCCGCCGCCACGCCCAGCATCTGTGCCATCAGCTCGATCTGGCAGGCCAACATCGGCGCGCCGTAATGCACCTTGCAGCCGCGGGCCTGCGCCGCCAACAGCAAGGCGGTGTCCTTGGGCTGCATGATGACTTCGCAGACCAGCTGGTCCGGCGTCAGCCGGCTGGCGTCCAGCGGCAGCGCGTCCTCCGGCTTCATGCCCAGCGAGGTGCCGTTGACCACCAGGTCATGCCCCGACGGGTCGGCCGTCCCCACGTCGATCCGGGCATCGGGATGCAGCGACAGGATGCGCGCCTTCAGATCCTCGGCCTTGGCCGTGGTGCGGTTGGCGATGGTCAGCCGCGCCACGCCGGCCTGCACCAGTGCGAAGCCTATGGCATTGGCCGCGCCGCCCGCCCCCGCCAGGTAGGCGCTCTTGCCCTCGGGCGACACGCCCGCGCTCCGCAAGCCGCGCACGAAGCCTTCGCCATCCAGCATGTGCGCCACCAGCTTGCCGTCGGCCTCGCGCCGCACCACATTGGCCGCGCCGATCTTGCGCGCCACGGGAGTGGCGTCGTCCACCAGGTCCAGGATGGCGGTCTTGTGCGGAACGGTGACGATGACGCCGCCCAGGTTTTCCAGCCGCCGCAGGCCTGCCACCACCTCCGCCAGGTTGTCCGGCCGGGCGTGGAACGGCACGCACACGCCGTCGAAACCGATGGCGGCGAAATGCTCGTTCATGCGCTGCGGCGTCTTCACGTGGTGGATGGGATCGGCCAGGATGCCGAACAGGCGCGTGGTTCCGGTGATTTCCTTCATGCTTGTCTCCGTGTTTCAGGGCTGGAGCGTGGCGCGCGCGACCTCGGCGATGCCGGCGGCGTCCAGCTTGTAATGCGCATACAGGGTGGTGGGCGGCGCGATCAGGCTGTATTCATCGTAGATGCCGTGGCGGCGCAGGCGCGTGCCCGTGCCCGCGTCCGCCAGGACCTCGGCCACGGCCGAACCCAGTCCGCCCAGCACGTTGTGCTCTTCCACCGTCATCAGCTGGCGGGACTTGCCCGCCGCGGCCAGCACGGCGTCGCGGTCCAGGGGCTTGATGGTGGGCATGTCGATCACGCCCACCGACAGGCCCTCGCCGCGCAGCTGCTCGGCCGCGGCCAAGGCCGCGTGCAAGGTGATGCCGCAGGCGATGATGTTCAGGTCCGAACCGCTGGAATGGACGATGGCGCGGCCGAATTCGAAAGGCATGCCGTCTTCATAGACCTGCGGGTCGCGGCCGCGGCCGATGCGGAAGTAGATCGGTTCGGGCCAATCCGCCGAAGCCTTGATGGCGGACGCCAGCTGCGGACCGTCGGCGGGCGAGACCACTGTCAGGCCGGCCAAAGCACGCATCGTCGAAATGTCTTCCGTGGCGTGGTGCGAGGTGCCGTAAAAGCCCAGGCTGATGCCGGTATGGTGGCCGATCAGGCGCACCGGCAGTTTGGTATAGGCCACGTCCATGCGGATCTGTTCGCAGCACAAGAGGCCCAGGAAGGACGCGAAGGTCGCGACGAAGGGCATCATGCCCGTGGTCGCCAGCCCAGCGGCCGCCGACACCATGTTCTGCTCGGAAATGCCGAACTGGACGTAGCGGTCGGGGTAGGCCTGCGCAAAGCGGTTCAGGCCGTTGGAATACTGCAGGTCGGCCGAGCCTGCCACCACGGGATGTCCCGCCTGCGCCAATTCAATCAGCGCGTCGGAAAGATACGACAGCCCGGGATTCACCGCGTTCAGGGCGCGGTACTGCCAGGAGTCGGGAGAGAGGACTTGTGCCTGTGCCATTCAAATCTCGCGGGAAAGGATTTCGTCGACGGCGCTTTGCGCGTCTTGCGGCGCTAGGTAGCCCAGGTGCCAGCCCGGCTCGGTTTCCATATAGGACACGCCTTTGCCCTTGATGGTCTTCGCGATCACGCAGGCCGGCTTGGCGCGAACCTCGTCCGCGCGCAGGCGGCGCAGCAAGGCGGTCAGCTCCGCCAGGTTATGGCCGTCCACTTCGTGCACGTCCCAGCCGAAGGCCTGCCATTTTTCCTTCAGCGATTCCACGCCCATGACCTCGTCGACCTTGCCGTCCAGCTGGTAGCCGTTGCGGTCGATGATGGCGACCAGGCGCGACAGGCGATTGTGCGCGGCGAACAGCGCGGCCTCCCAGACCTGGCCTTCCTGCATTTCGCCATCGCCCAGCAGCACGAACACGTTGAAGTCGCGTCCGCTCATGCGCCCACCCACCGCCATGCCCACGCCATTGGACAGCGCGTGGCCGATGGAGCCCGAGCTGAAATCCACGCCCGGCACCTTGCTCATGTCGGGATGATCGCCCAGCGGACTGCCCAGGCGGGTGTAGCCGTCCAGCAGTTCGCGGTCTATGAAGCCGTGGTCGGCCAGCACCGGAAAGAGGCCCACGGCGGCATGGCCCTTGCCCATCAGGAAGCGGTCGCGGTCGGGCCACTGCGGTTCGCCCGGCCGCAGGCGCATCACGTCGTAGTACAGCGCGGCGAAGATTTCCGCGCACGAGAACACCGAGCTGTAATGCCCGACCTTGGCGATTTCGATCAGCCTGATGGTCTCCAGCCGGATGTGGCGGGCCTTTTCCCGCAGCATCCCGACCTCCCCTTCGGTAGGGGCCTCCCTGTCACTGCTCATGGCGCTTCCTTTTTACTGTTAGGATATATGATATATAATATACCCATCGCGCTCGAATTTGCCATGGCGGGATAGAATTCATCCCGAATCCACCCGCCCCCATCAATACAGCAAGCCTGAGCCCTGTCATGTCCAGCCTCAAACCGGTAAAGAAAGAGAACCTCTCCGTCAGGGTCTACAACGAAATCCGCAATGCCCTGATCAACGGGCAGTACGAACCCGGCGAACGCCTGATCATTGGCGAACTGGCCCAGGAAATGGGCGTCTCCATCACGCCCGTGCGCGAAGCGATCTTCCGGCTGATCAGCGAGCAGGGCCTGGAAATGCAGGCGGCCACCGCGGTCTACGTGCCTTACGTCAATTCGGAAAAACTGCGCGAAATCCAGCAGATCCGTTTCCACCTGGAAGGCATGGGCGCGGCCGAGGCCGCCCAGAACATCACGCGCAAGCAGCTGGACAACCTGATCGCGCTGCAACGGGATTTCATCTCCTGCACTTCCAGCGATCCCAAGCGCGCCAGCTATCTGAACCGCAAGTTCCACTTCGCCATCCTGGAAGCCAGCAACAAGCCCATCCTGCGCGCCACGGTGGAATCGTTCTGGGTGATCACCGGCCCCATTCTCAAGGTGTTCCACGTCAAGACCTCGGGGCTGGATTACTCGCAGAACGAGCACCGCCACGAGGCCGTGCTGGAAGCCCTTGAAGCGCGCGACTCCGAAGCCGCCAGGCAAGCCATCCAGGCCGACCTGGTCTGGGGCGGCAAGATCATGATCGACTGGCTGGTCGAGCGCGAAAAGGAACTCGACTACCGCCCTCCCGCTGCCCGCAAATAGGAACAACCCATGCTGAAGATTTTTGGCGCGCCCTGCCGCTACATTCAGGGCGCCGGCGCCCTGGACACCCTGGGCGAGTACGCCGCCCTGTTCGGCCGCCGGGCCGCCCTGGTCATCGACAGCTACGTGCATGGCGTGCTGGGGCCAAGAATCGAAGCCTTGTGCGCGGCGCAAAACGTGTCGCTGATACCGCTGATCGTCGAAGGCGACCTGACGCCGGCCGTGATCACGCAGTTGCGCGCGCAGGCCGCGCCGGCCGGCATCGACATGGTGATCGCGGTGGGCGGCGGCAAGTCGCTGGACGCGGGCAAGGCGGTGGCCAAGTCCTCGCACTGCCATCTCATCACCGTGCCCACCGTTGCCTCCAACGACGCGCCTACCAGCAAGAACTACGTCCTGTACGACGCCCATCACAATCTCCTGGCGGTGGAGCACATGCTGTTCAACCCCACCATGGTGCTGGTGGACACGGCCGTCATCGCCACCGCGCCGGCGCACTTCTTCCGCGCCGGCCTGGGCGATGCGGTCTCGAAAAAGTTCGAGGCCGAGCAGTGCGCCCGCAATGGCGGCAAGAACATGTATGACGGCGCGCCGCCCCTCGCTGCCCAGTTCATCGCCGACGGCTGCCTGCGCACCCTGCTGGCCGACGGCGTGGACGCTGTTGTCGCGGCCGGCAGCGGCCAGCCCACGCCGGCCTTCGAACGCGTGGTGGAAGCAATGATCCTCATGAGCGGCCTCGGTTTCGAAAGCGGCGGCCTGTCCATCGCCCACGCGCTGACGCGCGGGCTGCCCAAGATCAGCGGCGTGGCGAGCGCGCCGCACGGCCTGCAGGTGGCCGTCGGCCTGCTGGTGCAGCTGGACCTGGAAAACCGGACGGACGGCATGCTGGCCGAACTGACCCGCTGGTATGAACAAGTGGGCTTGCCCACGACCTTGCGCGAACTGGGCGCGGCCGCCGAGCCATCCGACGCGGAATTGATGCTGGCCGCGGAGCTGAGCCTGAAGGCCCGCCACGCCGCCAACTTCGACCGCGCGCTCGACACCGATACCTTGGCCGCCGCGCTGCGCCGTTACGCCTGACAGGCAGGCGCCGGCCCCGCCGGCGCCCCACCGCATCAGAACGCGACGTTGTCCTTGCCCTTCAGATCCAGCTTGGCGCGCGCTTCTTCGGGCGTGGCGATTTCCAGGTTCAATGCTTCCAGGATGGTGCGGATGCGCTCCACCTGGACCTGATTGGACTGCGCCATTTCGCCCGGCCCGATCCACAACGAATCCTCCAACCCCACCCGCACGTTCGACCCCATGGCGGCGCCGATGGTCGCCAGCGGGATCTGGCCGCGGCCAGCGCCCAGGATCGACCATTCATAGTCGTTGCCGAACAGCCGGTCGGCCGTGCGCTTCATGTGCATCAGGTCTTCGGGGTGCGGGCCGATGCCGCCCAGGATGCCGAACACCGACTGGATGAAAGGCGGCGACTTGACCAGGCCGCGGTCGACGAAATGCGCCAGGTTGTACAGATGGCTGATGTCGTAGCACTCGAACTCGAAACGGGTGCCGTTGGCGTTGCCGAGCGCCAGGATGGACTCGATGTCCTGGTAGGTATTGCGGAATACCAGCGAGCGGCTGTTCTCCAGGTGCTCGCGCTCCCAGTCGTGCTTGAACTCCTTGAAGCGGCCCAGCATGGGGTACAGGCCGAAGTTCATGGAACCCATGTTCAGCGACGCCAGCTCCGGCTTGAAGGTGGTGGCCGGACGCATGCGCTCTTCCACCGTCATGTGGGGGCTGCCGCCGGTGGTGATGTTGATGATGGCGTCCGTTTCCCGCTTGATCCGCTCCAGGAAGGGCTTGAACAGGGCCGGATCCTGCGAGGGCTTGCCGGTCTGCGGATCGCGCGCGTGCAGGTGCAGCACCGCTGCGCCGGCCTTGGCCGCGCCGATGGCCGCTTCCGCGATTTCGTCGGCGGTGACCGGCAGGTGCGGCGACATGCTGGGGGTATGGATGGCGCCCGTCACGGCGCAAGTAATGATGACTTTCTGCTTGGGCTTAGCCATTGTTGTCTCCGTTGTCCTGTTTGTGGCGCATGAGGCGCATCAGTTTTTCGTCGCGCCAGAAGCGGCGCTTGGCAAGATCTTCCTGCGGCAGCAAGCCGCGGCGTTCGTCCGACAGGGCATCGACCAGCGCGCCGTCCCAGGCGACGGGTTCGCCCTGGGTCGCGCCGATGGACTGGTACAGCCCGCCGTAGCGTGCGCAATAGTCGGCAATGCCGCCGGGCGCGTTGAGGTCTATGGTTTCGAACGGCCCCATGAACGACCAGCGCAGGCCCAGGCCGTCCTTCACCGTGGTGTCGATATCCTCGGCGCTGGCGATGCCGGCGCTGGCCAGGCGGAAAGCCTCGTGCAGCAGCGCGCCCTGCAGCCGGTTCAGGATGAAGCCTTCGATTTCGCGTCGCACCAGCACGGGCTTCTGGCCGATGCCCGTCATGATGGCGCGGGCAGCAGCCACGGCCTCGGGGCTGGTCCAGGGCGCGGGACACAGTTCCACCACCGGGATCAGGTAGGGCGGATTCACGGGATGCGCCACCAGGCAACGGTGCCGTCCGGGCAGGTGTCCGGTGAATTCGCTGGCGGGAATGCTGGATGTGGAACTGCCGATGATGGCGTCGGGTTCGGCCGCGGCGTCCAGTTGCGTGAACAACGCCCGCTTGATCTCGACGTTTTCCGGCGAGTTTTCCTGGATGTAGCGGGCGCCCTTCAAGGCATCCGCCAGGCTGTTTGCCACATGGACGCGGCCACCGATGGCCTCGGCGTCCTTGAGCAAACCCTGGGTTTCAAGTTCCCGCAGCTGCTGCAGGATCAGGCCTCGCGCCTCGGCCAGCATGGCGGCGTTGACGTCGTACAGGCGCACTTCCCAACCCATGCGGGCAAACACGATAGCCCAGCCCTGGCCTATCAATCCGGTGCCGACGATGGCGGCGCGCTGCGCATTGGACGCGGCGTCCATCAGTAGAGCTTCTGCGTGAAGCCGTCCACCACGATGGCCTGCCCCGAGACGCTGCGGGCGGCCTCGCTGGCATTGAACAGCACCATGTTGGCAATATCGCGCGCCGTGACCATGCGGCCCAGCGCCGCCTGGTTCTCATACTGCGCGGCGATCTCCTCCACCGGGCGTCCCAGCGTATCCGCCTTGGCCGCGATGACGGCGCGGATGCGCGGCCCTTCGACCGCGCCCGGCAGGATCGCGTTGACGCGGATGCCATGCGGCCCCAGCTCGATGGCCAGGGACTTGGTGAAGCCTATCACCGCCCACTTCGATGCCGAATAGACCGAACGTCCGGCAAAACCCAGATGCCCGGCCGCGGACGACAGGTTGATCATGACGCCGGCCTTGGATTCCTTGAGCAAGGGGATGGCCTGGCGCGCGCACAGGAACTGTCCGGTGATGTTCACGGCCAGCGTACGGTCCCAGTCCGCCTTGGACAGGGTTTCGACATAGCCGGTGGGGCCGGCCACGCCCGCGTTGTTGACCAGGATGTCCAGGCCGCCCAACTGGGCGCGGACCTGATCGAACAGCGCGCTGACGCTGTCTTCGTCCGAAACGTCGGCCAGGGCCGCGTGCACGCCGGGTAATTCGGCCGGCAGCGCGGCCAGGCGCTCCTGGTTCACATCGCATACGAATACGGAGGCGCCGGCATGGCGGAACACCTTCGCCATTTCCAGGCCCAGCCCGTCCGCGCCGGCGGTGATCAGCACCCTTTTCCCGGCGAAATCCACTTCCTCGAACATGCCTCTGTCTCCTAGATTCTTATGAAAAGCGGGCAATTGATGATATACGATATATGAAAAAAACAGCTATGGACTGATGTTTTTGGCAACCATCGCCTAGCCCGGAAAGAGTCATCCCAAAGTAGGATGAAAACCCGAATTTGCGTTGGATCAGCCCGCTAAGTCTTTATTCATGCGGCTTTAGGGAATTCCCCGATTCGGCGGGTTACGGCCCCCACTAGAATCCAAGGCGGGGTTTGCTACCCGCCCGGCCGATATATCATATATTCAAAAAAACGGACCAAACAAGAAAGTCCGCATCCCATACCGACAAAGGAGCGTAGACAGTGTTCAAGTTCAACAAAATTGCTTTGGCGCTGGGCGTGTGCGGCGCGCTGGCAAGCGGCACCGCAGCGGCCGACATGAAGGTAGGCGCCCTCTTCCCGTTCAGCGGCGCGCTCGCGCTCCTGGGACAAGAGAGCTATCGCGGCCTGGAGCTGGCCGTCAATGAGATCAACGCCGCCGGCGGGGTCAACGGCGAAAAGATCGAAATCATCAAGGCCGACGCCGTCGACCCGACCCAGGCCGTGTCGGAAACCAAGCGCCTGATTTCCTCCAACGTGGTCGGCGTGTTCGGCAGCTACGCTTCCGGCATTTCCTACGCGGCCTCGCCCGTCACCGAGCTGGCCGGCGTGCCCTACTTCGAACTGGGCGCCACCGCGCACAAGATCACCACGCGCGGCTACAAGTACCTGTTCCGCAGCAATCCCAACACCGCGCTGTATGGCGTGTCGGTGGTCAATGCGCTGCACGACACCATCGCGCCGGGCATGGGGCTGAACCCCAAGGACATCAAGATCGGCATCATCCACGAGGACGGCCCCTACGGCACCGACGTGGCCGCCACCGAGAAGAAGCGCGCGCAGGAGCTGGGCTATACGGTGGCGGAAGTGCTGCCGTACTCCGCCAAGACCGTGGACCTGTCCTCGCTCATCCTGCGCCTGAAGGGCGCCAAGGTCGACGTGGTGCTGCAGACCGCCTACCAGAACGACGCCATCCTGTTCTTCAGCCAGGCGCGCGCCGCGGGCTTCAAGCCCAAGGTCGTGATCGGCGCGGGCGGCGGCTACTCCCTGGCCGACACGGCCAAGGCCGTGGGCGCGGACATGAACGGCGTGTTCGACCTGGACTTCCCGCAGTCGTCCATCAATCCGGCGGGCGCGCCCGGCCTGGACAAGTTCCTGGAAGCCTACAAGGCCACCTACAAGAGCGATCCGCAGTCCGGCCACAGCCTGACCAACTATGTCGGCGCCAAGGCCTTCTTCGAAGCCATCGGCAACGCCAAGTCCACGGACAAGGACAAGATCCGCGCCGCGGTCCTGGCCTACAAGAAGCCGGCCGGCCAGACCGCCAACGGCTGGGCCTTCGACTTCGGCGAAGACGGCCAGAACAATGCATCCACGTTCTACGTGATGCAGTGGCAGGACGGCAAGCTCGTCACCATCGCGCCCAGCAACCTCGCACTCGGCAAGCCGGTCTTCAAGAAATAAGCGCCACGCCAGTGCTCAGGCGCTCGGGGGCGCCTGACGTATCCCGGGGTCCGCGCGCCCCGATCCGGCCAACAGTTCGGCCAGATCGGGGCCGCTACCCGCTCTAAGAGGTTGCAACATGGAACTATTCATTCAACTGGTCATCAACGGCCTGTTGCTGGGCGGCGCGTACACCATCATCAGCCTGGGGCTGACGCTGATCTTCGGCGTGGTGCGCGTGGTGAACTTCGCGCATGGCGAGTTCCTGATGATAGGCATGTACATGGTCTATCTGATCGCGGCGCAATTCGGCGTGCATCCCTACGCCGGCCTGGTGCCGGTGGCAGTCATCCTGTTCGCGCTGGGCGCGCTGACGCAGAAGGGCATCATCCAGCCGCTGCTCAATGCCGACCAGCACATCCAGATCTTCGCCACGGTGGGCGTGTCCACCATCCTGCTGAATCTCGCCCTGGTCATATTCGGCGCCAACGTCTACCGCGCGCCGGTGGAACTGGGCACCAACGCCATCGACATCGGCCCCTATTCGATGGTGACCGGACAGCTGATTACCTTCGTGATCGGCCTGAGCCTGGCGGTGCTGCTGCACCTGTTCATGCACCGCACCTATCTGGGCCGCGCGCTGCGGGCGGTGGCGCAGCACCGCTACGCCGCCACTTTGATGGGCGTGAACGTCAACAATGTCTACGCCATCGCCTTCGGCCTGGGCACGGCCTTCGTCGGCATCGCCGCCGGCCTGCTGGCGCCGCAGTATCCGGTGTTTCCCACCGTGGGTACGTACTTCGTGCTGACGGCGTTCGTGATCGTGGTGCTGGGCGGCCTGGGCAGCCTGTATGGCGCCGTGGCCGGCTCCATGATCATCGGTATCGTCGACACGCTGGCCGGCTTCTACATCGCCCCCGACCTGAAAGAGGTCGTTTATTTCGGGATCTTCCTCTTGATCCTGGTGCTGCGTCCGAACGGCCTGTTCGGCGTCGGCACAGAGTGATCAGAGCAACTAGGAGCGAGATGTGTTTCCCGATATTCGACACCCCAAGACCTACGTCAGCCTGATCCTGCTGATCGCGATGTTCCTCGTGCCCGTAGTCATGGGCACGCCTTTCTGGACCAATCTGTTCGTGCTGCTGTTCGTGTTCTCGGCCCTGTCGGTGGCCTGGAACATCGTCGGCGGCTACGCCGGCCAGCTGTCCCTGGGCCACGCCGTGTTCTACGGCATCGGCGGCTACACCGCCACGCTGCTGACGCAGAACTTCGGCATTTCGCCCTGGTTCGGCATGCTGGCGGGCGCGGTCATCTCAGGCGCGGTCGCCATCCTGATCAGCTACCCCACCCTGCGACTGCGCGGGCCGTTCTTCGCGCTGGCCACCATCGCGATCCTGGAAGTGGTGCGCCTCCTGGTCATCCATGAAGAAAGCTGGACGGGCGGCTCCAGCGGCATCAGCCTGCCGCTGAACATAGGCTGGACCTGGATCGTGTTCCGCGAAAAGGTCAATTACGTGATCATCGCCTTCGGCCTGTTCCTGCTGGTGACCTGGGCATCCTGGTACATCCGCAAGTCGCGCATCGGCCATTACCTGATCGCGATCCGCGAACGCGAGGATGCGGCGCTGGCGGTCGGCATCCATACCGTGCGCATGAAGATCATCGCCGCGGTCGTGTCCGCCATGCTGACCAGCATCATCGGCACCTTCCACATCACCTACCTGACCTTCGTGGATCCCAGCTCGGCGTTTTCGCTGGAGCTGTCGATCCAGGTGGCCATGTTCGCCCTGATCGGCGGCCTGGGCACGGTGGCCGGCCCCATCGCCGGCACCTTCCTGGTGCTGCCCATCGCCGAACTGGCGCGCGGCTGGCTCAGCAGCGTGGGCAACGGCATGCACGGGCTGATCTACGGCCTGATCCTGGTGGCGGTGGTGCTGACCATTCCGCGCGGCCTGGCCGGCGCCTTCGGTCCGACCATCGAGCGCTGGCTGTCGCGCCTGCCCTATCTGGGCACGCCGCGCGCCAAGCTCAAGCTGGCCGACGAACTGCGCCTGCACAGCGCCGAACGCACCGATCAGCCGGTGCTGAAGGCCGACAAGCTGTTCAAGAGCTTCGGCGGCCTGCGCGCCACCAACGACGTGTCGCTGACGCTGAACCAGAACGAGATCCTGGGCATGATAGGCCCGAACGGCGCGGGCAAGACCACGGTGTTCAACCTGCTGTCGGGCTTCCTGTCGCCGGACAAGGGCGGCATCAGCATGCTGGACGCGCACGGCAAATGGGTCACCTGCAAGACGCCCGACGAGTTCGCGCACCAGGGCCTGGGCCGCACCTTCCAGATCGCCAAGCCGTTCACCGGCCTGACCGTACTCGAGAACATCATGCTGGGCGCCTTCATCCGGACCTCGAACCGCGACGAGGCCGAGCAGATCGCCATGAAGGTGGCCGAGCAGACCGACCTGGTGAAGTCCCTGGACATCGAGGCGCGCAACCTGACCGTGGGCGGCATGAAGCGCCTGGAAGTCGCGCGCGCGCTGGCGATCAAGCCGCGCATCCTGCTGCTGGACGAGGTGATGGCGGGCCTGAACCCGACCGACATCGAGAAGTCGATCCAGATGATCCGGCGCATCCGCGATTCGGGCGTGTCGGTGCTGCTGATCGAACACATGATGCAGGCCACCATGGCGCTGTCCGACCGCATCATCGTGCTGAATGAAGGCGCGGTGCTGGTCAGCGGCGCGCCCAAGGACGTGGTCGAGAACCCCGCCGTCATCGAAGCCTATTTGGGCAAGGAGTACCAGGATGCTTAAGGTTTCGAATCTGTCCTCGGGCTACGGCAAGAGCCAGGTCCTGAACGGCCTGAACTTCGAGGTCCTGGCGGGCGAGATCGTCACGCTGATCGGCGCCAACGGCGCCGGCAAGACCACCACTTTGAAGACGCTTTGCGGCGTCATCGGCGCGATGGAAGGCAAGGTCGAATTCGAAGGACAAGACCTGACCAACCGCAAGCCCTACGACATCGTGGACGCCGGCATCACCATGATTCCCGAAGGCCGCCAGTTGTTCCCGCACTTCACCGTGCGCGACAACCTGCTGATGGGTTCGTACAAGCGCGCCGCCCGCCCCATCGTGCAGCGCAAGCTGGACGAGGTGCTGGGCATTTTTCCGCGGGTGAAGGAAAGGCTGAACCAGTACGCGGGCTCGCTCTCGGGCGGCGAACAGCAGATGGTGGCGATCGCGCGCGGCATGATGGCCGACCCCAAGCTGCTGGTGTTCGACGAGCCCTCGCTGGGCCTGTCGCCGCTGCTGGTGCAGCAGATGTTCGACATCATCCGCGGCGTCACCGCGCACGGCGTGACCGTGCTGCTGGTGGAGCAGAACGTGTTCCGCACGCTGCGGCTGGCGGATCGCGGCTACGTGCTGGAGAACGGCGCCATCGTGCGCACCGGCACGGGCGCGGAACTGCTGAGCGACCCGCATGTGAAGAAGGCCTATCTGGGCCACTGATACCAAGGACCTCCTGTTATGTCTTTACGCTGCACATACATCGACCACGGCCAGGGCGGCGCGCCCGATTGCATGCGCCTGGCCGAACGCGACATGGAAGCGCCCGCCGCCCGGCAGGTGCTGATCGAGGTCGCCTATGCCGGGGTCAACCGCCCCGACGTGCTGCAACGCTCCGGCTCCTACCCGCCGCCGCCTGGCGCCTCGCCCCATCTGGGACTGGAGGTATCCGGCACCGTCATCGCCACCGGCCCCGAGGCCAGCCTCTGGAAGGTCGGCGACCAGGTCTGCGCGCTGACGCCGGGCGGCGGCTATGCCCAGTACTGCCTGGCTGACGAGCGCCATTGCCTGCCAGTGCCGCGCGGCCTGGACCTCCTGACGGCCGCCGCCATCCCCGAGAACTATTTCACCGTCTGGACCAATGTATTCGACCGCGCCCGCCTGGCGGCTGGCGAGCGCTTCCTGGTGCACGGCGGTTCCAGCGGCATCGGCTTGACCGCGATCCAGCTGGCCCGCGCCTTCGGCGCCGAGGTCTGGACCACCGTGGGCAACCAGGAAAAGGCCGAGGCCTGCCTGGCCGCCGGCGCGCATCATGCCGTGCTGTACCGCGAGGCCGACTTCGAGGCCGAGGTGCGCCAGGGCAGCGGCGGCCCGGGCGTGGACGTGATCCTGGACATGGTGGGCGGCGCCTACATCAACAAGAACCTGCGGCTGCTGGCGGTCAACGGCCGGCTGGTGCAGATCGCCTTCCTGGAAGGCAGCAAGGCCGAGATCGATGCCATGCCCATCATGATCAAGCGGCTGCAGTTCACCGGATCCACCCTGCGCCCCCGCTCCGACGAAGACAAGGGCGCGATCGCCCAAGCGCTGGCGGATAAGGTGCTGCCGCTGATGGAGCAAGGGCAATGCCTGCCGCGCATCCACAAGGTGTTCCCGTTGGCCGAAGCGGCCCAGGCGCACGCGCTGATGGAAAGCAGCAAGCACATCGGCAAGATCATGCTCAAGGTGGCCGCATGAGCGGACGCTTCAAGGACCAGGTCGCCATCGTCACCGGCGCGGTCGGCGGCATAGGCTCGGCCATCGTCGAGGGTTTCCTCGCCGAAGGCGGCCGCGTGGGGCTGATCGATTTCAATTCGCAGGGCGGCCAGGCCTACGAGAAGGAGCTGCGCAAGCGCGGCCATGAAGTGTGCTTCGTGCACGCCGACGTGGCGCGTTTCGAGGAATGCCAGGCGGCCTATGAACGCATCAGCCGCGAGCTGGGCGCCGCCACCATTCTGGTCAATAACGTCGGCATTTCGCCCAAGACGGACGGGCGCGCGCTGAAGGTCTGGGAGATGCCGCCGCGGGAATGGGAGAACGTGGTCGCCGTCAACCTGAACAGCGTGTTCTACATGACGCACCTGGCCACGCCACACATGGTGCGCGAGCGCCAAGGCCGCGTGATCAACATGTCTTCGGTAGCCGGCCGGGCTTACTGCGACATCGTGGCGGCGCACTATGCGGCCACCAAGGCCGGCCTGATCGGCCTGACGCGCCACTGGGCAGCCGAACTGGGCGAACACGAGGTCACGGTCAATGCGCTGGCGCCCGGACGCATCAGCACGCCTCTGCTGAAATCCGTACCCAAGGAAATCAATGACGCCGTGGCTCAGGTGACCGCGCTGCGCCGCCTGGGCACGCCGGAGGAAGTGGCGGATGCCTGCCTGTTCTTCGCGTCGGACCAGGCCCGCTTCGTCACCGGCCAGGTGCTGGACGTGGCCGGCGGCTGGCTGATGACTTGATGTCGTGATGAAAAACGCCCGCCTGCAAGCTCAGGCGGGCGTCCCCTTCATTCCTGCGAGCCCAGGTGGTAGACCACCGTGTCCAGCCGGCTCACGCCGGCCGCCAGGAACTTGGGTTCCTTTTCCAGGATGTCGCGGCGGTCGATGATCCTGGCGGGCGACACGCCTGCAAAGATCGCCTGCACTTCGCTGTCCACCACCGAGAACGGCGGCCCCGGCATTTCCTCTTGGGGATAGTCCAGCGTGATCAGCAGGCCCTGGCAGGCGGGCGACAGATTGCCGTAGACGTGGCGCACGTAATCCGCGCGCATGGCTTCGGGCAGCGCCACCAGCGCGGCGCGGTCATAGGCGCCGACGCAATGCGACAGCAGTTGCGCGTCCAGCTTGAAGATGTCGCCGCAGATGATTTCGATGCTGCCCGCCACGTAGTGCTTGCCATAGACGGACACGTGCGTCAGCGGCTTGAGTTCGTTCTCTTCGAAGAACTGCTCCACCGCGAGCTGCGACAGTTCCACGCCCAGCACGGGATGCCCCTGCGCCGCGATCCACACCATGTCCAGCGACTTGCCGCACAGCGGCACCAGCACGCGGCCGTCCTTGGGGACGCCCAGCGTAGGCCAGTACTTCTGCAGCAGCGGGGTCACCCGCGATTGATGAAAATGCGTGCGCCCTTCGCGCCAGCGCTCCAGCCAGAATTCCGCGTCCATGCCTGCTCTGCCTCCTGTGTAATCGTTGCGAGGCATTGTAGTGCTGGCTTATGCCGCGCCGGAATCGCTCAGCTGCTTGCGCCGGTATTCGCCCTGGCGCACATGCATCCAGCCCGGATACTCCGGCGGCAAGGCGCTGACCTGATCCAGTTCGGCCAGTTCGTCGGCCGTCAGCCGGATGGCAGTCGCCGCCAGATTGTCGTCCAGCTGCTCCACGCGCTTGGCGCCGATGATGACGCTGGTCACGGCCTGCTGGTGCAGCAGCCAGGCCAGGGCCACTTGGGCTACGGACACGCCGCGCGCGCCGGCCATGCGACGCAGGACGTCGATGCTGTCGTAGGCGCGGTCCTGATTCACCGGCGGGAAGTCGAAGGCGGCGCGACGGCTGCCGGCTTCAGCCTGGCCGTCGCGGCTGTACTTGCCGCTGAGCAGGCCGCCCGCCAGCGGACTCCACACCATCAGCCCGACGCCTTCGCTTTGCAGCATGGGCACGATCTCGCGCTCAAGGTCGCGGCCGGCGATCGTGTAGTAGGCCTGCAGCGACTCGAAGCGCGCCAGGCCCAGGCGTTCGGCGATGCCCAGCGCCTTCATGATCTGCCAGGCAGCCCAGTTGGACACGCCGACGTAGCGCACGTGGCCGTGCTGCACCAGATTGTCCAGCGCCCTCACCGTTTCCTCCACCGGCGTGGCGGGATCGAAGCCGTGGATCTGGTAGAGGTCGATATGGTCCAGCTGCAGGCGCGACAGGCTCTTCTTGACGCCGTCCATGATGTGCGAACGCGAGTTGCCGCGCGCATTGACGCCGGCCCCCGTCTGGCCGAACACCTTGGTCGCGATGACGACGTCCTCGCGCGCCACCTTCAGGTCGCGCAGCGCCTGGCCGGTGATGACCTCGGAACGCCCCTCGGAATACACGTCGGCCGTGTCGATGAAGTTGACGCCGGCATCCAGCGCCCGGCCCACCAGCCGGTTGGCGTCTTCCTGCTGCAGGCTGCCGATCTTGCTCCACAGCTCGCCTTCGCCGCCGAAGGTCATGGTGCCCAGGCAGAGTTCCGACACGAACAGGCCAGTACTGCCGAATTTCTTGTACCGCATGGTTGCACTCCTTCAAGGGCTCGACGGGAGCCGGCACTCCAGGATGGTAGGGTCTCGGCCCGTCTGCCGGGATGAAGGCAGTATGCGTCCGGCGCCCGCCGCAGGCGCTGCTTGATCCTGCCCTTTTTTTGCCCAATTCTCCGGCGACGCCAGGCATCCAATCGGCGCGCACTCATTCCTCCGGATTTTCTGCCCATTTCTCCATGATGGAGGCGGCACCCTGGAAGCAGCCCCACTTGGGCATACACTGAAAGCCGCCCGATTCTCCGATTTTCCTCCGCCGCCCGCCTTCCCGGCGCGGTGCGCCACGGGAGCCCCCATGACCATGACGACCGCCATTACCGACCACCGCGCCGGCCCGACGCTGGACGCCGCCTACGAGCCGGCGCGGCGCGAGCTGCTCTGCACGCTGGAACGCATGACCGGCGACCTGGAGGGCTCACTGGACACGCCCATCGAGGGCCTGTTCCTGCACCGCCTTTCGCAGCCCACCGGCGCCAAGCCCGGCCTGCAGAAGGCAGCGTTCGCTGTCATCGCGCAGGGGTCCAAGCGCCTGCTGATCGGCGACGAGGCCTACGAGTACGATCCCTTCCACTATCTGATTTCCTCGGTGGAACTGCCGGTCGTGGCCAAGGTCTCCGTCGCCAGCCCGACCCTGCCCTACCTGGGCTTGCGGCTGGACCTGAACGTGGAGGAGATCACCGCGCTGATCAGCGACGAAAACCTGCCCGCCCAGCCGCCTGCCGAGGCCGGACGCGCGCTTTGCGTCAATCCGCTGGGCAGCGTTTTGCTGGACGCGGTACTGCGCCTGCTGCGCCTGCTGGATACGCCACGCGACATTCCCATCCTGGCGCCGCTGGTCAAGCGCGAACTGCTGTACCGCCTGCTGATGAACGGCCAGGGCGCTGTACTGCGCCAGTCGGTGCTGCAAGACAGCCAACTCAACCGCGTGGCCAAGGCCATCCGCATCCTGCGCGACAACTACGCGCAGCCCTTGCGCGTGGAAGAGATCGCACGCGACGTCCACATGAGCGTGTCTTCGCTGCACCATCATTTCAAGCAGGCCACCGCCATGAGCCCGCTGCAATACCAGAAGCACCTGCGCCTGCAGGAAGCGCGGCGGCTGATGCTGACCGACGACGCCGGCGTGGCGCTGGCGGCCCATGCCGTGGGCTATGAAAGCTCCTCGCAGTTCAGCCGCGAATACAGCCGCCTGTTCGGCTCCCCGCCCTTGCGCGACAAGCAGCGCTGGAAGGACGAAACCGCGCTGGCGCCGGCTTGAAACGCCGGTTTTCGCTGCCCTAGGGATTGCCCTAATCCTAATTTGACAACGTTACCATTAGACTGCCGCCATCAAATGATAACGTTGTCATATCCCTGAATCCTTCTTCGGCGGCCGCATGAATCCCTTCCTGGAAACCCTGCTCGATACTCCACTGGACGACACCTACCGGGGCATTCCTCCGGGCGAACCAGCGGTTGCGCTGCGCGCCGTGGCGGCCCGCGGCTGGCAGCCCAGCAGCGGCAACATGGCCCTGCCCGTCCTGACGCTGGACGAGGCGGCCTTCGCCCATAACGTCGAACAGATCTTCCAATACGCCCGCAGCCACGGCGCAGCGCTGGCGCCGCATGCCAAGACGCCGATGTCGCCGCAGATCGTGCAGCGGCTGCTGGATGCCGGCGCCTGGGGCGCCACCGTCGCCAATCTGCAGCAAGCCGCGGTGCTGCTGCGCGCCGGCGTCTCCCGCCTGATGCTGGGCAACGAGATCGGCGGCGCGGCCAGCGGCGCCCGCCTGGGCAAGCTGCTGGCGGCCTACCCCGATGCGCGCCTGCTGGCCTTCGCGGATTCCGCCGCCACGGTGCGGTCGCTGGCCGCCGCGGCGGCTGAAGCCGGCCGGCCGGTGGAGGTGCTGGTGGAAGTCGGCGGCGGCCGCGCGGGCGCACGCGACGATGCCGCGGTCTCGGCCATCCTGGACGCGATCGGCGAACAGGGCGACAAACTGGCGCTGGCGGGCGTGGCCACCTATGAAGGCGCCGTCGCCTCGTCTGACGCTGCGCTCACCGCGCAGAACATCGCCGCGCTGATGAAGCGCGCCGCCCGGGCGTTCCAACAAGTGCGCACCCTGGCGCCGCAAGCGCCGCTGGTGTTCACCGCGGGCGGCTCGGCCTTCTTCGACCATGTCACCCAGGCGGCCAAAGGCTGGCTCGCCGAGGACGGAAATGCCCAGCTGGTGCTGCGCAGCGGCGCCATCTTCTTCCATGACCACGGCACCTATCAGCGCGCGCTGCAAGCCATGGACGCCCGCGCGGGCTTCCAGGTCGACGGCCAGGCGCGCAGCGCCGCCACCGATTTCCGGCCGGCCCTGCGCCTCTGGGGCGAAGTCCTGTCGCGCCCGGAGCCGGGCCTGGCGATCTGCGGCTTCGGCATGCGCGACGTGTCCTACGACCAGGACCTGCCCGCGCCGCTGGCGGCCTTTCGCGGCGGCGCGGCCCTGCCCGGCTGGGATGCGCAGGCCCGCGTCACGCGGCTCAATGACCAGCACGCCTTCCTGGCCATCGCGCCGGACAGCGAGCTGGCGCCGGGCGACGTCATCGAGTTCGGTATTTCCCACCCCTGCACCTGTCTGGACCGCTGGCGCGTCTTCTTCGGCCTGGACGTCGACGGCCGCGTGCAGTCGGCGTATCGCACGTTCTTCGGGTAAGCCATGCAACAGCTGAACTTCCAACAGATCTGGCGCTACCGCGAACAGCTCTGGGACGGCATCCAGGTGACGCTGGAGCTGACCATCATCGCCGTGGTCGCCGGACTGGCCATCGGCCTGGCCGGCGCCCTGCTGACGCGCCACGGCCCCAAAGGGGTCAAGCTGGCGCTGCGCGCCTATGTCGAGGTGTTCCGCAACACGCCGTCGCTGATCCAGCTGTTCGTGGTGTTCTTCGTCCTGCCGGGGCTGGGCCTGCGCATGCCGCCCTTCGTGGCCGCGGCGCTGGCGCTCAGCCTGTACTTCGGCGCCTATGCCATCGAGATCCTGCGCTCAGGCCTGGATTCCATTCCACGCAGCCAGATCGAAGCCGGCCACTGCCTCGGCCTGAGCACCTGGCAGGTGTACCGCCACATCGTGCTGGCGCCCGCCCTGCGCAACGTCTATCCGGCCCTGGGCACGCAGCTGGTCATCCTGCTGCTCGGCACCTCCCTGGCCTCGCAGGTGTCGGCCGAAGACCTGTTCCATGCCGGCAGCTTCATCGAAAGCCGCACCTACCGCAGCTTCGAGGTCTATGCCGTGATCTGCGGCATCTATTTCACGCTGGTACTGATCACCAAGGCCCTGCTGGCCCTGGCCGGCCGCCTGACGTTCACCTGGCCCGTGCGCCGCTAGGAGCTGCAAGCATGCGTACGTTTACCCTGAGCGATTTCGCCTCCCTCATCAGCGCGCTGCAGTGGACGGTGGCCCTGGTCTTGATCGCGCTGGCCATCGGCGCGCCGCTGGGCCTGGGGCTGGCGCTGTTGCGCGGCCACCGTTCGGCGCCGCTGCGCTGGCTGGCCGCGGCCCTGCAGCAGCTGGTCCAGGGCGTACCGCTATTGGGCCTGCTGATGTTCTTCTACTTCGGCATGCCGGTGTTCCTGGGCATCGAAGTGCCCGCGCTGACCGCCGTCAGCGTCGCCTTCATCATCTACACCGCGGCCTTCCTGGGCCAGATCTGGTACGGCGGCATCCAGGCCGTGAAGCACGAGCAGTGGGAAGCGGCCGCCTGCCTGGGGCTGTCCAAGTGGCACCAGTTCCGCCATGTGATCGCGCCGCAGGCCTTCCGCCTGTCGCTGCCGCCCACGGTGGGCTTCCTGGTGCAGCTCATCAAGGGCACTTCGCTGGCCTCGGTGGTGGGCTTCGTCGAACTGGCGCGCGCCGGGCAGATCGCCAGCGCCGCCACCTTCCAGCCCCTGCTGGTCTATTCCTGCGTCGCGTTGCTGTACTTCGCGGCGTGCCTGCCCCTGACGATGTGGGCCCGTAACCTGGAGGGCCGCTTCCATGGCGCTCGTTGAAGTCTCCAACATCCACAAACGCTTCGGCGCCAACGCGGTGCTCAACGGCGTCTCGCTCGAGGTCAACGAAGGCGAGATCGTCACCATCATCGGCCGCTCCGGTTCGGGCAAGTCGACCCTGCTGCGCTGCCTGAACGCGCTGGAAACGGTGGACGACGGCGACATCCGCATCGGCGGCGAACAGATCCATGCCGGCATGCCCGGACTGCGCCAGTTCCGCCAGCGCGTGGGCATCGTGTTCCAGCAGTTCAACCTGTTCCCGCACCTGAACGTGGAACGCAACATCACGCTGGCGCCCACGCTCAACGGCAAGATCGCCAAGTCGCAGGGCCGCGCGCTGGCGCTGGACGTGCTGCGCCGCGTCGGCCTGGCCGAGAAGATCGACGCCTATCCGGCCCTGCTCTCGGGCGGCCAGCAGCAGCGCGTGGCGATCGCCCGCTGCCTGGCCATGGCACCGCAGTTGATGCTGTTCGACGAAGTCACCTCGGCGCTGGACCCGGAGTTGGTGGGCGAGGTGCTGAAGGTCATGGAAGACATGGCGCGCCAGGGCATGACCATGGTGCTGGTGACGCACGAAATGGCCTTCGCCCGCAACGTCGCGTCCAAGGTGGTGTTCATGCACCAGGGCCGCGTCTGGGAACAAGGCCCGCCCGCCGAACTCTTCGCCAACCCCCAAACCCCCGAGCTGCGCCAGTTCATCGGCACGGCCGCGCCTTCCACTCACTGAAGCAACCGCCCCTGGAGTCATCGCATGAAACTGTACGCCAAGCTGGCCGCCGCCGCGGCCCTCTGTCTCTCCCTGGCCGCGCCCGCCTCGGCCGCCGACAAACTGCAGGACGTGCTGGGCGCGGGCAAGCTGCGCGTGGGCGTGCTGATGGATGCCGCGCCCTGGGGTTTCAAGGACGCCAAGGGCGAGGCCGCCGGCCTGGACATCGACCTGGCCAAACTGATGGCCGCCGACATGGGCGTGAAGCTGGAGCTGGTGCAGGTCACCGGCGCCAGCCGCATCCCCAGCCTGCTGGCCGGCAAGGTCGACGTGCTGATCGCAGCCGCCGGCGCCACCCCGGAGCGCGCCCAGCAGGTCATGTTCTCGCAGCCCTACGCCGCGGTGAACCTGGGCGTCTATGGCGGCGAAGCCATGCCGCAAGCCAAGAGCGTCGACGAACTCAAGGGCCACAGCATCGCGGTCGCCAAGGGCTCCACGCTGGACATCTGGCTCACCGACAACGCGCCCGGCGCCAAGCTGGTGCGCT
Source organism: Achromobacter sp. SD115 (assembly GCF_017355315.1). Classification (NCBI taxonomy): domain Bacteria; kingdom Pseudomonadati; phylum Pseudomonadota; class Betaproteobacteria; order Burkholderiales; family Alcaligenaceae; genus Achromobacter; species Achromobacter sp. SD115. The sequence continues at coordinate 41,676 of NZ_JADIJM010000023.1, forward strand.
TCGAGGACACGCCGTCGGCAGTGGCCGCCTATCTGGCCGGCCAGTCGGAGTCGTTCGCCGAGAACAGCGCCATCGCGCTCAAGGTGACCGAAGACAATCCCGCCCGCGCACCCCAGCTCAAGTTCCTGATCCGCCAGTCGCCCGCCCACGCCGCCGTGCAGCAGGGCCAGCAGAACCTGCTGAACTGGATCAACACCTTCCTCTTCACCAACCGCCTGAACGGCAAGCTGCCGGCCCTGCAGCAGAAGTGGTTCAAGGAAGCCCAGACCCTGCCGCAGATGTAATCGGCCGAATCAAAAGGACTCGCATGATCAAACGCTACAAATCCGGCTCGCGCATGAGCCAGGCCGTCTCGTACAACGGCTTCGTGTTCATCGCCGGCCAGGTCGCCGACAACCGCCAGGGTTCGCTCGAATCGCAGACGCGCGAAGTGCTGGCCAAGATCGAGGCGCTGCTGGCCGAGGCCGGCAGCGACAAATCCCGCCTGCTGGCAGTGGACGTATTCCTGCCCGCCATCGGCGACTTCGACGCCATGAACCGCGTCTACGACGCCTGGATCGACCCCGCCAACCCGCCGGCCCGCGCCTGCGTCGAAGCGCGCCTGGCCGACCCCGACCTGCGGGTCGAAATGACCGCGGTCGCCGCGCTGCGCTAAGGCGCGTTGCCTAGGCCTTCCGATCCCCTTTTCGCGCCGCCTTGCGCGGCGCTGTTGTCTCTCCCCATGCATACCGGCCTGTTTCACGAGATAGATTTCGACGCCGACGGCAAGGCGCTCAGCTTCCTGGGCACCCCCTATTCGGTGGACCGTTCGCCCTACTACCAGATCAAGACTCCCATCTGCCGCATCCGCAACGGCAGCGGCCCGCGCGTGCTGCTCATGGCCGGCAACCACGGCGACGAGTATGAAGGCGAGGTCGCCCTGGGCCGCCTGATCCGCCGCCTGGAACCCGCCCGCATGCGCGGCGAGGTCACGATCCTGCCGCTGGCCAACCTGCCCGCCGTGATGGCGGCGCGGCGGCGCTCGCCGCTGGACAATGGCAATCTCAACCGCGCCTTCCCCGGCATGCCCGGCGGCACCCCGACCGAACGCCTGGCGCACTTCCTGGAACATGAACTGTTCCCGCGCCACGACGTGGTGTTCGACATCCATTCCGGCGGCACCTCGATGGCGCACCTGCCCACCGCCCTGATCGAGCGCCAGGACTCGCCGGAGCGCATGGCGCGCGCGCTGGACCTGATGGGCTCGCTCGGCATGGGCCACGCCTTCGTCGCGGCCAACGGCCGCGATGCGCCCACCTCCATGGCGGCGGCCGCGCGCGCGGGCGCCATCGGCATCAGCGGCGAATTCGGCGGCGGCGGCACGCTGACCCCGGCCACGCTGGCCGCGACCCAACGCGCCATCGACAATCTGCTGCAGAAGCTGGGCGTGACCGACGCGCCGCTGCTCGGCCCGCACGTGCCCGGCGCGCCCGCCATGCAATTGCTGGAGCTGGACAGCCACGAGCAGAACATCTTTGCCACCCGCCGCGGCTGGTTCGAGCCGGCGGTGGACATCGGTGCGACGGTCAACAAAGGCGATGTCGCAGGCTACTACCATGACCTCAACCAACTGGACGCGGAAGAGGAAGTCCTGCGCTTCCGGCAGTCAGGCATCGTCATTTCCCGGCGGCTGCATACCGACTGCGAATCCGGCGACAGCCTGATCCAGGTTGCGCGTCCGGTCGGCCAGGCTGATATCCTGGCGGCTGCCGCCTGACCCCGGAACCATCAAAAGAAATCGCATGAGCCACCGGCCCGCGCCTCCTTCCGCCCCCACCTATGACGACGTGCTGCGTGTGCGTCCCGAGGGCGCGGCCGCGCCAGCGCGCGCGACCGCCCCCGCCAAACCGCCGCGCATCGAAGAGGTAGCCAGGCTGGCCGGGGTGTCGCCCATCACCGTATCGCGGGCCTTGCGCCAGCCCGAAAAAGTGGCGCAGGAAAAGCGCGACCGCATCCTGCAGGTGGTGGCGCAGACCGGCTATGCCTCCAACCCGCATGCGCGGGCCTTGCGCTCCGGGCAGTCCAGCGTGGTGGCGGCCTTCGTCTCCAACATCCTCAGCCAGCAGTTCGCGCTGGCGGTGCAGGGCTGCGCCGAAGTGCTGGAGCCGCAGGGCTACCAGCTCATGGTGGGACAGACCTCGTATTCCTACGCCAAGGAAACCAGCATGATTGCATCGCTGCGCGCCCTGCGGCCCGCAGCGGTGCTGTTCACCGGCGTCATCGAACTCGAGGAAAACCGCCAATCCCTGCGCGAGCTGGGCATCCCCATCATGGAGACCTGGGCCTATCCGCGCGATCCCATCGACATGCTGGTGGGCTTTTCCAACTACGACGGCGGCGTCATGGCCGCGCGCCATCTGGCCGCGCGCGGCTACCGGCGCGTTGCCTTCGTCGCCCGCCAGGGCGGCCGCGGCGACTTGCGCCGCCAGGGCTTCAACGCCGCCGCCACCGAGCTAGGCCTGCAAGTGGTGGCCGAACTGGCCGTGGACAACGCGCAGACCATCGCCGACGGACGCGCGGCCTTCACCCGCCTGCTCGCCATGGGCCAGGCCTTCGACGCCGTGTTCTGCGCCAATGACCTGCTGGCGGTGGGCGCGTTGTTCGAGGCGCGCGACCGTCAGCTCGCCATTCCGCGCGACGTCGCCATCCTGGGCTTCGGCGATACCGACATCGCCAGCGAAATCGAACCGGGCCTGACCACCATAGGCGTGGACAGCCGCAAGCTCGGCGCGCGCGCGGGCGAACTGCTGCTGCAGCGCCTGAACGGCGGTGCACCCGCCGCGCGCCAGGAAGTGTTTCCGCTGACGCTCAACCAGCGCGCCAGCGCCTAGGCTTGCGGGCCGGCCGGCAAGGGCCGGCACCAAGATCACTCGTCGAACACGATGCGCAGCCCAGGCAGGCCGATGCCGTCCAGCGTGGTGCTCCATGTTTCGCCCGGATGCACCGGCCAGGCCTTGGTCAGCGTGCCGGTCGTGACCAGTTCGCCCGCCTGGATCGCCTCGTCGGCCGGCCGTTCCGCCACCACCGCCAGCAGATGGGCCAGCGCCTCCAGCGGGCTGCCCAACACGTTGGCGCCGGTCCCGGTTTCGCGGTGGATGCCGTTGCAGGACAGGTCTACCCGGAAGTCCGCCAGCCGTTCGATCAAGCCCGGCCCGAGCTCGGCCGGCTCCATGAGCGGCCCGATGAACAGCGCGCCATGCAAGGCGTTGTCCGCCACGGTGTCGGCGGCCTGAAACTGCCAGGCCGGATAGTGCGACTGCACCAACTCAAAACCATGGGCGATCCAGTCCACGCACTCCAGTATCGCGGCCGGATCCCGCGTCCGCGGCGGCGCGCTGTGGAAATGCAGCACGATCTCCGGCTCGATGCGCGGCTCGACATAGCGGCCCAGGCGGCAATGGACTTCGCCGGTGTCGTCGTAGATCGCGCTGTGCTCGTAGACCCGTCCCCATACCGGAAAATCCACGCCCAGCGCTGCCCACATCGCGGCATTGGTGAACCCAATCTTGCGGCCGACGAGCAGCGCGCCTTCCGCCAGCCGCGCCTGGTGAATCCGCGCGGCCACGTCGTAGGCGGCATCCAGGTCGAAGCGCGGCCGCCTGGCCGTGGGCGGCGCCAGGTAAGCGGCATGATCCTGCGCCGCCTTGATTTCGCGCGCGAGCGACGCGGGGTCGGAAGCTGGCATGGTGGCTCCTGAGGGTAGGTTCGAATGTAAAAGAAAAGCTGCCCGCGCAATACCGCAGCCGTTATATGCTCCCCTCTGATGTCCTATTTTCAGAACAGTTGGGGGAAGCAATGCACGACTTGAATGACCTTTATTACTTCGTCCAGGTCGTCAAGAACGGCGGATTCGCGCCTGCGGGACGGGCGCTCGGCATACCCAAGTCCCGCCTCAGCCGGCGCATCGCGCTGCTGGAAGACCGGCTGGGCGTGCGGCTCATCCAGCGTTCCACGCGCAGCTTCGCCGTGACCGAATTGGGTCAGGAATATTACGAACAATGCCTGTCGATGCTGGCGGGCGCGGAAGCAGCCCAGGAAGTCATCGACCGCACCCGGGCCGAACCGCAAGGCACGATACGCATGAGCGCCCCGCCCGCGCTGATCTACTACTTCCTGGGCGATCTGGTGGCCCGCTTCATGGTCCGCTGCCCCAAGGTCCACGTGTTCTTGAAGAGCTTCAGCCGGCCGGTGGACGTGCTGCGCGAGGGCTTCGACATCGCCGTGCGCGTGCGCTTCGGGCCCATCGAAAGCAGCGACCTCATCATGAAGCCCCTGGGCATGAGCTGCCAGTGTCTGGTGGCCAGTCCAGCGCTGGCGCGCAGCATCGCGCTGCCCGCCGACCCCCACGCCCTGAGCGAATTGCCCACGCTGGCGCTGGGCACCGAACAGCGCGAATCCCATTGGCGGCTGGACGGGCCGGACGGCGCGCGCATTGTCGTGCCGTTCACGCCGCGCCTGGTGACGGACGACATGCTGGCCCTGAAGCAGGCCGCCTTGCGCGGCGTGGGCGTGGTCGCCCTGCCCCTGCTGATGATCCGCGACGAACTGGACGCGGGCACCCTGGTGGACGTGGGCGCTCCCTGGCAGCCGGAGGCCGGCAGCGTGCACGCCATCTTCCCGTCGCGCCGCGGCCTGCTGCCCGGCGTGCGGGAACTGCTGGACTTCCTCAGCTCGGAGTACCAGGAAGTGGCCAAGCGTGAACACGACACGCAGGTGCGCCACAAGCTGCCCACCTTGAAGTAGCTCCGGGGCTGGGCCAGCGTTCGACGAGTGGGACGCAGAAACCCATTTTCCCCGCCTACCCAGCGGCCCGCGTTGCTCCTAGCATGGTTAGCCCCACCTCAACTGGAGCACACCATGAGCGTCCCCGCCAACTTCAACGGCCAGCGCCCCGTCATCGATCCCAACGATGCAGCCATGCTGCTGATCGATCATCAGAGCGGTCTGTTCCAGACGGTTGCCGACATGCCGATGACCGAGCTGCGCTCGCTGGCCGGCGCGCTGGCCTCCATGGCCACCCTGGCAAAGCTGCCTGTCATCACCACCGCCTCCGTGCCGCAAGGCCCCAACGGCCCCCTGATCCCGGAAATCCACGAGAACGCCCCGCATGCGAAATACGTCGCGCGCAAAGGTGAAATCAATGCCTGGGACAATCCTGAATTCGTCGCGGCGGTCAAGGCGACCGGCCGCAAGACCCTGATCATCGCCGGCACCATCACCAGCGTGTGCATGGCCTTCCCCGCCATCAGCGCGGTGGCCGAGGGCTACAAGGTCTTCGTGGTGGTCGACGCCTCGGGCACCTACAGCAAGATGGCCCAGGAAATCACCCTGGCGCGCGTGGTGCAGGCCGGCGTCGTGCCCATGGACACGGGCGCCGTCGCGGCCGAGCTGCAAAAGACCTGGAACCGCGAAGACGCCGCCAAGTGGGCCGAGGTCTATACCAAGATCTTCCCGCCCTACCAGTTGCTGATCGAAAGCTACAACCGGGCCCAGGAAGTCATCAAGAAGGGCGAGCAGCTCGACTCCCAGCGTTGAGCCGGCCCTGAAGTCCCCCGCGCGCCGCAAGGCGCGCAATTCCCTCATGGAGTATGCAATGACCAAGCCCTATGTGAAACTCGACAAGACCCAGGCCGCGGTGCTGCTGGTCGACCACCAGGTGGGCCTGCTGTCCCTGGTCCGGGACTTCCAGCCCGACCAGTTCAAGAACAACGTCCTGGCGCTGGCCGACCTGGCCGAATATTTCAAGCTGCCCACCATCCTGACCACCAGCTTCGAAGACGGCCCCAACGGCCCGCTGGTGCAGGAACTGAAAGACAAATTCCCCAAGGCGCCCTACATCGCCCGTCCGGGCAACATCAACGCCTGGGACAACGAAGACTTCGTCAAGGCCGTCAAGGCCACCGGCAAGAAGCAGTTGATCATCGCCGGCGTGGTCACCGAAGTCTGCGTGGCGTTCCCGGCGCTGTCGGCCCTGGAGGAAGGCTTTGACGTGTTCGTCGTGACCGATGCGTCCGGCACCTTCAATGAAGTGACCCGCAACGCCGCCTGGAGCCGCATGGAGCAGGCCGGCGCGCAATTGCTGAGCTGGTTCGGCGTGGCGTGCGAGCTGCACCGCGACTGGCGCAACGACATCGAAGGCCTGGGGACGCTGTTCTCCAACCACATCCCCGACTACCGCAACCTGATGGCCGCCTACTCCACCGTCAAGGGCAGCAGGTAATGTCCCGGCCGGCCGCGCCCAGGCGCTGAGCCGGCTGGCGGCATCTTCCGCGGCGGCGCGCATCGGGCGCGCCGCCGTTTCATTTCTTGCGGGCGAACGGGTAGGCCTGCTGCGCCAGGAAGGTGCCCGGCATGTCGTTGTCCAGGATGCCGTAGTTCTCGGGCAGGCGCTTGCTCACGCCGCGCACCGCCGTGCCGAATGCATAGTCAATGAACGAGAAGTGCGCGGCATAGTTCCGGTCGATCGCCTCGGTGTCCGAGGAATGGTGCCAGTGGTGGGAGTCCGGCGTCACGATGATGTAACGCAGCCAGCCCCAGGGCAGCCTGACATTGGAATGGATCAGCACGGCCTGGAAGCCGACGATGATGATGTAGGCGTCCAGCACCGGCTTGGAAAAGCCCAGCGCGAACAGCACGCCCAGCACCGCGACCCGGGTGATCAGCAATTCGACGATGTGCAGGCGCGAACCGGCCAGCCAGTCCAGCGTGCGGGTACTGTGGTGCACCGCGTGGATGCGCCACAGGAACGGCACCTCGTGATACGCGCGATGCGCCGCGTACTGCACCAGATCCGCCACCAGCACCGCCAGGAACAACTCCGCCAGATAAGGCAACGACACGATCGCCTGCTGCAGGGGCTCGTAGGCCGCCCAGGAAAACAGCCGGTGCACGAAGAAGTTGATGCACAGCAGCACCGCCCCCACCGACAGGTGGTTGAACAGGAAGTGCTTCATGTCCACCTGCCATTCGCCGCGAAACACCGGCTGGCCCGGATACAGCGGGAACAGCTTCTCGAAAATGATGAACACGGTGCTGGAAGCCAGCAGGTCCAGGATGAACCAGTCCAGACCCAGATAGGGGTGGTTGCCGGTATTGGACGAGGTCACCACCACATTGCTGCCGCCCGCGGCCACCGCCCCGCACACCAGTACGAAGGCCGCGATGTTCAGCCAGCGCTGACGGCCCAGCACGGTATTGGCCAGCGCGATCGTGCCCGATACCAGCAGCGCCCCGAACAGCAGGCCGCGCATCACGTCCACGTTGTAGAAGCTGCGCAGCTCCGGCGTGGTCAGGTAGGCGGGAAAGTGGAACGCCAGGACCCCCAGCACCGCCAGGATCGCCAGGAACAGCGCAATCACGCCGCTCATCATGCCCGTTCCCGGGTGGATTCTCCCGTCCTGCTTGAAAAGGTCAAAGACCTGGCGAAGGATGGACGCGCGCTGATTCATTTCAAATTTATGGCAGACCACGGGGAAGCGAGTGTATCGCTGGGGACGGATCTGCATGTAAGCAAAGGTGAACAGCCACGACAGAATCAGTGCCGCGCAGGCTTGCGCAGCATCAATCCGCCCGCTGGCCGCGGCCTGCCGGGCGGTTGACAACGACGCGGGCTTGGCGTGTCATGGAATCGAAAGCTTTATGGATCATCAGGTTCCCCGGTTTCCCGCAGTGCCCATCAACCGGTTCTTTAAAGAGGCCCCTATGTTCCCTGAATACCGCCACCTCATTACCCAACTGAAATCCGAAAACGCGCATTTCTCAGCGCTGTTCCAGCGTCACAATGACCTGGACCAGGAAATCAAGAACATGGAGGCCGGCATCCAGCCGGCGTCGGGCAACGAGGTCGAAGTGCTCAAGAAGGAGAAACTGCACCTGAAGGACAAGCTGTACGGCATCCTGCGCGCTGCCGACCAGGGCGGCAGCTGAGTTCACCGCACCGCTACGGGCGGCATCGGACCACTCCGGTCCCGTGCCGCCATCGCCAGCCCCTCCTGACCGGCGGAATGCGCCGAGAAAATTAGCAGAACTAAATAAGGATTAGGATAATTAGTTTTCCTAATCTTTTGGCAAAGGCTAGTCTGTCGCCCTTCCCTGAAGGGTATCGATGACCACCGCCTACATTCCCGGCTTCCTGCTCGGCCTGAGCCTCATCATGGCGATCGGCGCGCAGAACGCGTTCGTCCTGCGCCAAGGACTGCGCCAGGAACATGTCTTTGCCGTCTGCCTGGCCTGCGCCCTGTCGGACGCCATCCTGATCAGCGCCGGCGTGGCCGGTTTCGGCTTGGCGGTCGGCGCCCTGCCCTGGCTGGAACCCGCCCTGCGCTATGGCGGCGCCCTGTTCCTGTTCGCCTACGCCGCGCGCAGCCTGAGGTCGGCGCTGCGCGCCCGCCATGACAACCTGACGCCGTCATCCACCCAGACGGCGGGACGCGCCGCCGCGCTGGCGACCTGCTTGGCCCTGACCTGGCTCAATCCCCACGTATACCTGGACACGGTGGTCCTGCTGGGATCGGTGTCCAGCCAGTACGACGGCCACAAGACCGCCTTCGCGCTGGGCGCGATTTCGGCCTCGTTCGCTTTCTTCTTTGCCCTGGGCTATGGAGCGCGCCTGCTGCGGCCCATCTTCGCCAATCCCAACGCGTGGCGGGTGCTGGACGGCTGCGTCGCCGCGGCCATGTTCGCCATCGGGCTGAAGCTGGTGCTCTGACCGCCCGGCCGGCCCCCCGGGGTGTCCGGTTTACCGGCTCTTGCCTGATCCGGCGGACGCGTTCATGTAGTCCTTGACCGTGCGGTCCTTGTTGAAGATCACCGTCAAGGTTTGCTGGTTGTCCATCGCGCCGTAGGCGCTGTTGTCGAAATAGAACCAGGTGGCCGTGGTCAGACCATCCCGGTTGACGCTCTGGGAGCGGGGCGGGCCGTAGTCCCGGACCATCTCGTCGTAGGTCGTGACGTTGAGCCTGATGGCCGCCACCTTCGATTCGGTCAGCAGGTCGCCGGAACTAGTGCTGGCGCAGCCCGTCACGATGGCAGCCACGAAAAGCAAGGATGTTCTCATTCTGTCTTCCCCGGTCTGGCGGGCCGCAAGCTGCGGCCAGCGTGTTGGCGCTAGCTTCATAGACCGCGATTAGAACGTAAATTTTCCTCGGCGGCGCAGCTATTCCACCTGCATCTTGCCGATGTCGGGCGCAAATCCCTCCGGAGGCTTGCTGGCGATGGAACGGCACAGCAGTTCGGACATGCCTTTGGCCAGCTGTTTATTGTTCCATTCCCCCGCGTCCGAATACCACTTCGGCACCCAATTCACGGCACCAAAAATGGAAAAGATGGCCAGCTTCGGATCGCACTGGATAATGGTGCCGTCCTCCATGCCCTCGCGCACGAAGGCGCGCAGCTTGGCTTCGAAGCGGTCGCGCTGCTTGACGATCTCGGCGCGGTCGTCCGGTTCGAGCGCATGCTCTTCTGTAATGATGACGCAGCGGCTCATTTCGCTGAGCGTCACCTCCAGGTACTCGCGCAACGCGAACTGCAGCTTTTCCAGGCCGGTGCCGCCATGGCGTTCGGCCGCCTCGATGGCCTCGAACCCCACTCGCAACGCCTCGGCGAACGCCTCATACAGCAGGGCATGCTTGTTCGGGAAATAGTGATAGAGCGCGGCCTTGGTCACGCCCAGGCTCGTCGCGATATCTCCCAGCGAAGTAGCGTGGAACCCTTTCTGATTGAAGGCGGCAATCGCCTGGCGCAGCAGCGCTTCGCGCTTCAATTGGTGCATCGCCTTGTGCGTCGGCACCGAATTATTCCATGTTGCCACTGATCAAACCCTCCCGGTGAATTGCGTGGACCGGCCGCATACTTAACTTTTTTTCCCAGAGAGGAACAACTCGGTGAGCGTCCCCTCATAGGCCTCGGCGGCAAACGCCAGCGTCTCCGACAAGGTCGGGTGCGGGTGTATGGTAAGCGCGATGTCACCGGGCTCCGCGCCCATCTCGATGGCCAGCGCCGCTTCAGAGATCAGATCGCCCGCCTGCGGCCCCACCATGCCCACCCCCAGCAAGGCGCGGGTCCGTGGCTCGACCAGGATTTTGGTCAGTCCCTCTCCGCGTCCCAGGCTCAGCGCGCGGCCGCTGGCCGCCCAGGGGAAGCTGGCCGACTCGAACGCCACGCCGTCCCGGCGCGCGGCGGTCTCGGTCAAGCCCACCCACGCCACTTCCGGATCCGTGTAGGCGACTGCCGGAATTACCTTGGCATCGTTGCCTGCCTTCTTGCCCGCCGCTATCTCGGCCGCCACCTTGCCCTCGTAGGCCGCCTTGTGCGCCAGCATCGGTTCACCGACGACATCGCCTATGGCCAGAATATGCGGGACATTGGTGCGCTGGCGTTCATCCACCGCAATGAAACCGCGTTCGTCCACGAGGACTCCGGCGCGGTCTGCTCCGATCCGGGCCCCGTTGGGCCGGCGGCCCGCCGCGACCAAGACGGCATCATACACCTGGGGTCCGACGCCATGCGGCCCGCTGAACACGACGTGCACCCCGTCCTCCCGCGCGCTGGCCGAGACCACCCGCGTGCCAGTCAGAATGGCCTCGTATCGGCTGGCCACCCGCTGCTCCAGGGGCTTCACCAGATCGCGGTCGCATCCCGGCAGGAGGCCGTCGGTCAGTTCCACCACCGTCACCCTCGTGCCAAGCGCCGCGTACACCGTGGCAAGTTCCATGCCGATGATGCCGCCACCCACCACAAGCAGGCGCTGGGGCACACTCTCAAGCGCCAGGGCATCACTGGAATCCATGATGCGAGGATCGTCCGGCAAGCCCGCCAAGCGCACGGGATGCGAGCCCACGGCAATGATGGCCTGTTTGAAGCGCACGGTTTGGCCGCCGGCGACCTCCAGGGTGTTGGACCCAGTGAACTGCCCCAGGCCATGCACCACGCGAACCTTGCGCCGTTTTGCCAGGCCCGCCAGTCCGCCGTTCAGTTTGGCGACCAACGCCTCCTTCCACCGCCGCAACTTGTCGAGGCGGATGCGCGGCTCGCCGAACTCGATGCCCAGCTCGTGCAGGCCTCGCGTCTCTTCCAGGGCGCTGGCTGCGTGCAGCAGGGCCTTGGAAGGGATGCAACCCACGTTCAGGCATACGCCTCCGAGGGCCGGCCGTTCCTCGACCAGCGTCACCGACAGCCCCAGATCGGCGGCGCGGAAGGCCGCCGTATAACCACCTGGCCCGCCGCCCAGTACCAGCAGTTCGGTATCGATGTTTTCGCCCACGGGCGGCCTGTCCTTGTTTTCGGTCTGCATGTCTGCCTATTCCGTTCTGCCTGCGCCCAGATAGGCGCTGGACAGCGCCGCCCCCGCGCCGCCCGTCAGCACTTCGCGTGTGCCCTCGAAGACCGTCGTACCGTGCTTGAGCACGTAGCCGAAATCGGCCACTCTGAGCGCCAGGCTGGCCATCTGCTCGCTGAGCAAAACCACACGGCCGCCCTGCGCACAATACTGTTTGATGAAGTCGAATATCTGCGCGACGACGATGGGCGCCAGCCCCAGGGACGGCTCGTCCAGCAGCACGCAGCGCGGCTCATGCAACGTGGCCATCGACAGGATCAGCATCTGCTGCTGGCCGCCGCTCAGGGTCCCCGCCTTCGCTGCCCGGCGTTGCGCCAAAACCGGAAAATTGCCGTACACCTGCTCCAGCGCTGTCTTGAAATTGCCCTTGGGTTTGCGAAAGTGCCAAGCCGTAATAAGGTTTTCCTCTACCGTGTGTTGATGGAAGATGCGCCGTCCCTCCATGGCGTGCGCCAGCCCCCGCCGCGCGCGCTCGTGCGGAGGCAGGCGAGATATGTCCTCGCCATCCAGCAGAATCTGTCCGCCCTTGATCGGCGTCACTCCTGATATCGCTCGCATCAGCGACGATTTGCCGGCGCCGTTCGCGCCTATCAGAGCCGTGATGCCGTCAGGGCGCGCCGTCAGGCTGACACCACGCACGGCATCGATCGCGCCGTAACTTACCTGCAGATTGCGGACTTCAAGCATGGGCCGGCTCCTCAACGCCAAGATAGGCCTGGATCACGGCCCGGTCGGCGCGCATGCCGTCCATGTCACCCCGGTAGATTTCCTCGCCGGCTTCGAACACCACCACTTCGTCGACCAGTTCGGCCAGGAAATCCATGTGGTGATCAATGATCATGATGGCCACGCCATGATCGCGCGCCAGGCGAACCAGCCTGACCAGGTGTTCGGACTCCACTTCGGACAGGCCGGCGGCGGGTTCGTCCAGCAGCAGCAGCTCCGGATCGCTCGCCAGGGCGCGGGCAACTTCGGCCAGGCGCTGTATGCCGTAGGGCAATTCGCTCATGATGGCGTCCGAGTGCCCGGCCAACCCGGCCGCCTGCATCAAGGCTTCGACCTGGCGCAGCAGCGCGCCTTCCTCGCGCCTCGCACCGGGCGTATTGAAAGCTGCGGCAAGGGCGCCGTGCCGATAGCGGCGATGGGCACCCATCAGGATGTTCTCGCGCACTGTAAAGCTGGGCACGTTGCGCGGATCCTGGAAGGTTCGGGTGATGCCAGCCTGCGCCACCCTGTGGGAGGGCCAGCCGGCGATGTCCTGGCCTTTGTAAAGAATGCGCCCCGAAGTCGGCGCATAGATGCCGCTGATGACGTTGACCAGCGTGCTCTTGCCCGAGCCATTGGGGCCGACCAGCGCGGTGATGTTGCCGGCGCTGAGCTCGAGCGACACTCCTGCCAGCGCGCGCAGGCCGGAAAACTCCATGACCACGCCCTCGACACGCACCAACGCTTGTCCTCCACCAATGCCTGCCGCGGGCTGCCGCCGCGACATTGGCGGCTCGGCCGCGCTGCCCGCTGCGGGGCGCAATTGGTCGAACTTGCTGTAGCGTGTCTGCGTGCGCAGCAAGCCGGCCAGGCCCTTGGGCAACAAGGAGAAGATGAACACCAGAATCAAGCCATAGACGATGTACTGATAGTCATTGAAAGCCTGCAGCTTCTGCGGCAGGTAGGTGAACAGCACCGCCCCGTATACCTGTCCCGCGAGCGAACCCAGGCCGCCCACGATGGACATCACCAGGATCTCGATGGACCGCATCAGGCCGAAGCTCTCCGGCGTCAGATAGCCGATCATGTGCGCATAGAACCCCCCTGCCAGGCCCGCGAGCCCGCCGCTGATGGCATAGGCGGCACGTTTGACGGCGGCCTGGGATATGCCCAGTGAACCAGCGGCGATTTCGCTGACGTGCACGGCGTAGAACGCCCTGCCGAAATGGCTTTTGACGAAGTTTCGCAACATCAGCATGACGACCAGCAACACCACCAGCAGAATGCGGAAGTACGCAACGGTGTCGATGCTCCAACCGAAGATCTGCAAGGTTCCTATCTGCGACGACGGAATGCCGCGCATGCCCATCACCCCTCCCGTCACGCCGCGCAACTCGCGCGCCAGTTCATAGACGATCAGGCCGAAGCCCAGCGACATCATCGCCAGATAGAACTCGCGCACTCGGCCCGCAGGGCCCGCAAGTAGCAAGCCGACCGCCGCAGCGCCAAAGGTGGCCAGTACCAGCGCCACGGGGAACGGCACCCCCCAGGATTTCATCGCGATGGCGCTGGCATAGGCGCCGATGGCGAAGAATCCGGCGTGGCCCAGCGAAATCTGCCCGCTGATGCCGGTCAGCAGATTGATGCCCTGTGCGAGCAGGATATTGATGATGACGAAGCTCCACATCTGGACCGTGCCGGTGGCGACATGGTCGGCGCCCACCGCCAGCGCCACGGCCAGCGCACCAAGCGTCCAGGAGTTCGACAGGATTTTTCCTAGCTGTTTCATCGTCCTCACACCTTCACCGTTTCGCGCTTGCCAAACAGGCCCTGCGGCCGGATCGTCAACACGCCTATCAAGAGCACGAAGGCCACGACCTCGGCCGCGGCGGGCGAGACATAGCCGCCCACCAGCTTTTCCAGGATGCCCAGGATCAACCCGCCCACTAGCGAGCCGGACGCGCTGCCCATGCCGCCCATGACGGCCGCAACGAACGCCAGGATCAGCAGATGCAGGCCGAAGTTCGGATCCACCGTGCCCGACACTTGCGACACCAGGATGCCGGCGATGCCCGCCAGCACGCCGCTCACGAGAAAAGAGAAGACGACCACGCGGTAGACCGGTATGCCCATCAGCGACGCCAGGTCGCGGTCATGGGCGACCGCCCGCACGCCGTAGCCCCAGATGGAATGGCGCAGGAACAGTTCCATCAGGCCGACGATCATCACACTGATGACGAAAACGGCGATGTATTGCAGGGAGATATAGGCGCCCATGAACTCCACCGTATCCGTGCTGCTGAAGAGCACGTCCGGAAACGCCACGGCCTGGGTGCCGAACAGCCAGCTCGCCACTCCTTGCAGGAATATGCCTATTCCAAGCGTGGATACCACCCATCCCATGCTGCCGGCGACGCGCCGCGTAGGCCGCACGCCGACGACCTCGACCACCCACAGGATGAAGGCCGTTGCCAGCAACGACACGCCCACGGCCAGGAACACGTTGACGCCGGCGCCGACCATGACGGCCGTCAGCATCGCGCCGGCCATCAGCACCGAACCCTGTCCGAAATTGAGCACGCGCGTGGTCCAGAACGTCAGGTTCAGGCCCAGACCGATCAGCGCATAGGCAGCGCCGACGCTCAGTCCCGACACGATCATTTGGATAAAGAAATCCATATCACCCTCATCCATGCAGGCGGGCGACCGTCCGGCGTCACCGCGCCGGACGGTCGCCGCGCCGATTACTGGGCGACCGGCTGCAGCCGGACCTTGTCGTCCTTCTTGACGTACTCGAACACCTTGACGCCGTCCGTCTCGATGCCGTGATGGCGTTCCTTCGAGAAGTTGTAGGTGGTGTTGACGCCCTGGAAGTCCTTGATCGATTCGATCGCCGCGATGATGGCCTTGGGGTCGGTCGAGTTGGCCATCCTGATGCCTTCGAACAGCACGTTCGCGGCGTCGTAGCCGTTGGACACCGAGATCGCCATGAACAGCTGCGGATTCTCGGGATCGTTGCCCCACCAGCGGTCGGCGCCGTACTTCGCCTTATAGGCCTTGGCGAACTCCGCCGCTGCCGGACGCATGGGATTTCCAAACGCGCCGATCATCGTGCCCAAGGTGCCCAGCGTCAGTTCACCCGCGCCTTCCTGGTAGGGTTGTCCCAAGGCGCCATTGGATGCCACCAGCGGCACGTTCACGTTCAGCCTGGCCATGGTCCGGCGCAGGACGGCCAGGTCCTTGCCCAGGCCGATGGCGGCGATCGCGTCGACGTTGGCGCGCTTCAGGCGCGCAACCTGCGCGGTCATGTCCTGAGCGCCCTGGTTGTAGGAATCGGTCGCGACAGGCTTGGCGCCACCGTTCTTGCCTATGGCGGCGGACAGGTAGTCAACGCCCGTCACGCCGTAGGCGGTGCTTTCATGCACGATGCCGATGCGCTTGAAGCGCTTGGCCAGGTATTCGCCCATCGCCACGGCCTCGATGTCGTTCTGCAGCGCGAACGAGAACACGTTGGGCCGCGGCTTCTCCCCGGTCTTCTCGCCCGCGTAGGTCACGACAGGTGTCTGCGCGATCGGATTCATGTAGGGCCGGCCGTCGGCCTGGGCCATGTCGATCACGGCTAGCGTCGGACCGCTGCCCGCCGGGCCGATGATGCCGACGATTTCCTTGTTGTCCAGGATGGCGCGCATGTTCTGCACCGCGCGGTCCGGATTCAACTGATCGTCCAGCAGCATCGCGATCTCGATTTTCTTGCCGTTGATGCCGCCCTTCGCGTTCCATTGCTCGACCGCAAGCTCGACGGCGCGGCGGTTGCCCTCGCCGAATTCGCTATAGGGGCCGGTCAGGGCCGACGTCATGCCGATCTTGACCGTATCGGCCGCCAACGCGGTTCCCGAAACCAATGCCGCCACTGCGACCGCCAGCCACGCAGGCGTGGATTTCCTGTACCAGGACATGTTGTCTCCTCCTAGGTTCTTGCACGTTGTAGTGACGCGCTCCGAGGTCGCGGAGCGCCATCCGCCGGCCTCTCAGCGGGCCGTCTGGATCTCTTTGAAAGCGGCGAGGACATCGTCCAGGTCCGCATCCGGCAGCGCAGCCGCGAATCGTTCGATATGGTCATAGGCGCGCTGCGCCACGCCGGTTTCCTCGCCAATGCCGCGGATCAGCGCCGACACCCGCGTCCGGTCATAGCTGTATTCCGTGTGATCCGTGTCCATCCGCACCGCCAGCAGTTCGCCCTCGCCCTCCAGCTCCGCCTCGATACGGCAGGCCAGCAGGCCGAGTGAGTCATCGGCGTGCAGCCGGATCCGCGAGATCAGGCCCGCGACGGCCGCATCATCGAATTCAGCCATGCGCGCGATGGTCGGGGTCCCGTGCAGCAAGGTCGTCGCGACGCAGAACTGCGTGCTCATCAGCGTCCCCGAAATACTTCGGAACGGCCCCTCCTTGTCCATGCCCGCGTAGCCCACGACGGTGGGGTTCAGATACACGCGCAAGGCCTTGAGCGCGCCTGCGCGCGCACCCAGCAGGTCGCGCAGCCGCAGGCTGGCGCGCACCGGCGTCTGGTTGAGCGCGCAGACAGGGTATGGTTTGAAAGTCACCTTGAGCAGTGACCAATCCTTGCCAAAACGGCCGGCAATGGCGTCGACGTCGCACTCCGTCCTGACAAAGGCCCGGGCGAAGCCGGACGCACCCTCGAAGGCTCCGTCCGCGGATGTGGAACCATGGACCGCCAGCGCCGCCGCGGCCAGCCCGTTGCGCCCGGCCATTCCAACCTGATAGCGCCATTCATCGGTGCCGTCGCCGAAGGACTGCAGGATGCCGCCCGTGAACGAGGCCGCGTTGGACAGGGCGGCGGCGGTCCGATCCACGGACAGCCGCCACAGCCGGGCAACCGCGGCCGCGGCGGCGATCGTGCCGTACAGCGGCGAAGCGCGCAGGCCCACTGCCGTCGTGCGGGCCGAATAGGCCGACTCCAGCGCGCCGCCGACCTCGTAGCCCGCCACCAGCGCCGGCAAGAAGTCCTCCATGGCGCCCTCGCCCTGCTCCACCAATGCGGTCAGGAGCGGCAGCAGGATGGCGCCGAAATGCGCCACACCGCAGGTGTCTTCCTGGGCCCGCCCGTGGAACAGCGCGGCATTGGCCAGCGCCGCTCCGGCGACGGTGCTGCGACGGCCGCTGCCCAGCAGCGTGGCGCCGCCGGGGCGCACGCCATCCATGGCCAGGACGGCCTGTTCGGCCACGCCAAAGAACGGCGTGGGGTGCGAGCCCAATGCAATGCCGTAGCCATTGAGTACGCAGGCGCGGGCCTTTTCAACCACTGGCTCCGGCAGGTTTCCGACGGCAAGGCTCGTCGAGAACGTCGCGAATTTTCTGGCCAGATTCATTTTTTTCCCCTTGTGTTCCTGTGCTGTTCCCGCCGTGGCGGCATCAGGCGTTGTAGCGGTCCCGCAGTACCCGCTTGAGAACCTTTCCCGAAGGATTGCGCGGCAGTTCCTCCACCACTTTCAGCTCCCGCGGCACCTTGAAATTGGCCACGCGCTTGCGGCAATAGCCGGCCAGCTCTTCCAACGTCAATGTCTGGCCCGGGTTGAGCACCACCACAGCCGTGATGCGTTCGCCCCATTGCTCGTCGTGCACGCCGATGACCGCCGCTTCGGCGATCTGGGGCATTTCGTAAAGCACTGCCTCGACTTCGCTGGAAGCCACGTTCTCCGCACCGGTCAGGATCATGTCCTTGGTCCGGTCGGTGACGAACAGGAATCCTTCCTCATCCAGGTAACCCACGTCCCCGCTACGCAGCCAGTCGCCGAAGAAAGCTTCGGCGGTTTTCTCGGGTGCGTTCCAATAGCCCTTGGTGACCTTGGGCCCGCGCACGCAGATCTCCCCCTTCTCGCCAGCGGGCAACCAGCGGCCTTCGTCATCGGCGATACGGATCTCGACGTGCGGCAGCGCGCGCCCGGTGGAGCCGATCTTCTCGATTTCGCGGCCTGGCTCCATGAGGGTGTCGCCGCTGCACGTTTCCGTCATACCGAAGCCGTCGATGAAACGGCCGCGCGTGAACACGCGAGTGAAGTCGCGTATGCGGGATTCGGGCGTTTTCTCGCCGCCAGCAATACACCAGCCAAAGGTGTCCAGGGCGTACCGTCCAGGGTTCTGTACGGCCAGCACGCGACTCAGCATGACGGGCGCCATCCACCCGCAAGTCAGCCGGTGGCGTTCAATGGATGCAAGTACCGCTTCCGGATCGAATTCGCGATGGACGCAGAGCGTGCCACCTACCCACAACACCGCGATGCCAGGCAGATCGAAGGCCCCGACGTGGTAGAGCGGCCCCACCACCAGCAGACGTTCCTGATGCGTCAGGCCCAGCGCGATCACATGATCGATCGACTTCCAGTGGATGTTGCCGTAGGTGTGCATCACGCCCTTCGGCCGCGAGGTCGTGCCGGACGTGTACATCAGCCGCAGCAGATCATCCTGCGCCGTGGCCGCCGGCTCCGGAACGGCCAGTCCAGGCTTGCCGAGACGGCGCGAGTCGGCCTGCGCAGCGGCGTCGAGCACCACCTTGGGCACTTCGAGCGCCGCCACCTCTGCGAACTCCTCGTCCACGAACAGCAGCTTGGCGCGGGCGTCGCCAAGGATGTAGCCGGCCTCGGGCGCCGCCAGACGGTAGTTGACCGGCAGGAATATCGCGCCCAGATAGCTGGCGGCGAACGCCAGTTCCAGGAAGGCGGCGCTGTTCTTCATGAAGAGCGCGACCACATCGCCGCGGCCGATGCCATGTGACTGGAGCAGCGCAGCCGCCAGGCGGATGCGTTCGTGGAAATCGGCGTAGCTGACCGCTACGTCGCGATAGATGATGGCGGCACGATCGGGCGCGCGCCGGGCGTGGAAGGCGATGGCTGCGCTCAGATTGAACATGGTGGGTCTCCCTTGGATGGCGGCTCGGCGCGGGTGACGACCTGAGCCGGTCCCGCGTCTCGATTCTGGCGCTTCAGTATGACTTCGGCATGCCGAGGTCGTGTATGGCGATGTAGTTCAGGATCATTTCTTCCGACACCGGCGCAAACTTGAACAGTCGCGCGTCGCGCCACAGGCGCTCAACATGGAATTCGCGCGCGTAGCCCATGCCTCCCATGGTCTGCATGCTGCGCTCGATGGCATGGCTGGCGGCTTGCGATCCTATCAGCTTGGCAATGTTCGCCTCGGTGCCATAGGGCAATCCCTGATCGCACAGCGAGGCTGCGTTCAAGTTCATGAGGCGGGCGCACTGCAGTTCCGCATGCGATTGCGCCAGCGGAAACTGCAAGCCTTGGTATGCGCTGATGGGCTTTCCGCCAAACACCTTGCGATCGTTCGCATACTGCACCGCCAGACGTTCCGCCAGCCGACCCGCGCCCACCAGACTGGCGGTCGTGACGATGCGTTCGGTGTTAAGCACATCCAGCAGTTCGCGAAAGCCCTTGTCGAGCGTGCCCACCAGTTCATGCGGTTCGATGCGCACATTGTCAAAGAACACCGAGCAGGCGCTGAGCGTCTGGGTTCCTACCTTCTCGATGGCCGAATAGGTCAGGCCCTCGCGTTCGACGTCGATGATGAACATGGAAATGCCATCGGTGGGGCGCGCCCCTTCGACCGGTTTGGCAGTGCGCGCCACAACCAGCATCTTTTGCGCGGCGTCGACGGCGGTGATCCAGATCTTGCGTCCGTCCAACCGCCAGCTGCCATCAGGCTGCGCCGCGGCGAAACTCTTCATTGCCAGCGTGTTGGTGCCGGCGTCGGGTTCGGTGAGCGCCATGCAGAAGTTGATCTTGCCGCTGGTCAGCCCGGGCAACAGCTCCCGCTTCATCTGCTCGCTGCCGAACTTGGAGATCGGCACGCCGCCAAAGATAGGATTTATCATGAACAGCTGGCCCAGCGTCGAACCACCGCCGCCTGCGGAAAGCTCCTCCACAATGAGCGCCAGCTCCACCATGCCCAGGCCCGATCCGCCATGTTCCTCGGGCAGGGCCGCGCCCGCCAGACCGGCTTCGCAGATGGCCTGCCAGCACGCCTGGGGGAAGGCATTCTTGCGGTCCTGCTCATACCAGTAATCCACGCCATACGTTTCACCGATGCGGCGCGCGGTCTCGACGATCAGTTTCTGCTCGTCCGAAAGCGAAAAGTCCATTTGATCTATCCTTGAATAGGGGTGCGCAGCAGCCGGTACGGGTCCTGCAGCAACTCGATGACGTAGTTGAGGAATTTCAGCGCGCCGGCGCCATCGTGCAGCCGGTGGTCCGCCGCCAGCACAAGGCCCATTTCGCGCCGCAAGGCCGGCGCGCCTTGCGCGTCGGGCCGGAACACCTCGCGGATGCTGCCCACGCCCAAGATCGCCGACTGGGGCGGATTGATGATGGGCGTCATGTATGTGACGTTGAACATGCCGGCGTTGGAAATTGAAATGGCCCCGCCGCTCATGTCGTTGCGGGTGGCATTTCCCGATCGCACGCGCTCCAGCAACGCGTCCGACTGCCGCGCGATGCCATCCAAGGTAGCGCCTGCCAGGCCATGCAACACCGGCGCCATCAGGCCGCGTTCGGTAGTGACCGCCACGCCTATGTCGATGTCCTGGAACTGCACGATGTGGTCGTCGTTCCAGATGCGGTTCTGTTGCGGCAAGGCCGCAAGCGCCCGCGCCACGGCGGCAATGACGAAGTGGTTCAGCGTCAGCCTGGGCGCATCGGGCTGGCCATTCAAGCGGCCGCGCAAGGCCAGCAGTTCGCTGACCTCGGCTTCGGCCGATAGATAGAAGTGCGGAACCTGCTTGGCCTGCGTCATGCGCCGGGCCATGGACTGCACCAGTCCGCTGGCGACGATGCGCTGTCCGCCGTCCATGACAGGAACAGCTTGTTCAGCGGCATTCTCGACCTGTGCGGCCTGCCCCGGTTCGCCCGCCTGACGCACGTCCGCAGCCTTGATGCGCCCGCCCGGCCCGGTACCGCCAACTTTCGCCAGATCCACGTCCAGTTCGCGGGCCAGGCGCCGGGCCAGCGGCGTGGCCACGATCCGACCGCCAGCGGCCGTAGCGGGTTGTACCGGCGTCTGCGCCGCCAGCATGGGCGCAGAGGCGGAGGTTGTCCCGTCCCCGCCTGCTGCATCTGACTCCAGGTCCGACTTCTGGCCCGGTCCGGTCCAACGCGCGACCACGGCGCCCACCGGTACCGTTACACCGGCCGGCACGAGGATCTCGCCGATCAAACCATCCGCCTCGGCCGCGATTTCGCTGGCGACCTTATCCGTTTCCACCACGAACAGCGGATCGCCGGCTTTTACCTGGTCGCCGGCGGCCACGCTCCATTCGATCAGCATGCCCTCGGTCATGGTCAGGCCGAGCTTAGGCATCAGAAGGTCATTCAGCGCGCCCATGGGCTATTGCCCCGCGAAGCGCGCTTCGCGCTTTTCAAGGAACGCGCCGACGCCTTCATGGGCATCGCGCGTGTCCAGCACCAGACCTATCATGGCCTGCTCGTGCGCCAGCGCATTGGCCAGCGGCATATCGGCGCCATCGCGCAGGGTGCGCTTGAGCAGCTTGAGCACCAGCGGCGACTTTCCTGCGATCTGTTCCGCCAGCGCCAGGACCTGCGCCATAAGTTGGTCCTTCGGCACCGCGCGATTGGCCAGGCCGATGCGCACCGCTTCGTCTGCGCTGATGCGCCCGCCGGTAAACATGAATTCCTTCGCCAGGCAAGGCGCGACTTGCCGGATGATGCGCTGCGTGCCGCCCGCGCCGGGAAACAGGCCCAGGTTGATCTCCGTCAGCGCAATCATGGCGCTGTCGGCCAGGATGCGCAGGTCCATCGCCAGCAACAGTTCGGTGCCGCCGCCGAGCGCCCAGCCATTGACCGCGGCGATCGTGGGTTTGTCGCTGATTTCGATGCGCCGGAATACGCGATGGATATCTTCGGCAAACTCCTGGTAGTGCGCCAGGCCCTGGCGCGAGTTCAGGTCCGCCAGATCGCCCCCGGCCACGAACGATTTTTCCCCCGCGCCGGTAATGACGATGACGCGGCAATCTTCGCGGGCCTCCAATGCGGCGAATGTCCGTTCCAGTTCAATCAAAGTCGGAATATCCAGCGCGTTATGCACCGTGGGGCGGTTTATCGTGATGATGCCCACGCGGTTGCGGACGTCGGTAAGAATGCTGGGTTCGTTCATGCTGTCTCCAGGGATCAGGCGCAAAGCTTGCGCGCCGCGGCGATGACATCGGCCTCTTGGGGCTGATACTGTTCTTCGAGCGCCGGCGCGAAGGGCACCGGAACAAAGGGGGCCGCGACGCGGACGATAGGCGCGTCGAGCTCGTCGAAGCCAATATCGGCCATGCGCGCGGCAATCTCTGCGCCCACGCCGAATGCCTCGACCGCTTCGTGCACGATAAGCAGCCGATGGGTGGACTTGATCGAGGCCAACACCGCCTGCTCGTCCCAGGGTTGGATACTGCGCAAGTCCAGCACCTCGGCCTCGATTCCGTCGGCTGCCAGGACCTCGGCGGCCCGCAATGCCTTGTGCACGGTCGCGCCGTAACTGACTATGGTCAGGTCGCGGCCCGGGCGCGCCACACGCGCCTGGCCTAGCGGTATTGGCCCGGCGTTGTCCGCCACTTCGCCCTTGAGGGCGTACAAGGCCTTGTTCTCCACGAACACCACCGGGTCCGGGTCGCGGATCGCCGACTTCAGCAGGCCATAGGCGTCGGCGGGGTTGCTGGGGCACACCACCTTCAATCCAGGGATATGGGCGAACCACGCTTCCAGGCATTGGGAATGCTGCGGGCCGGCGCTGATGCCGCCGCCGTGCGGTGTGCGCACCACCAAGGGCACGCTGGCCTGTCCGCCGAACATGAAGCGGGCCTTGGCAGCCTGATTGACCAGCGCGTCCATGGTCAGTGTCATGAAATCCATGAACATGATTTCAAGCACCGGCTTCAAGCCGGACAATGCCGCCCCCACGGCCGCATTGGCCATGGTGGCTTCGGAGATCGGCGTGTCGCGGATGCGGTCCGGACCGAATCGGGCATGCAGCCCGCGGGTCACGCCGAACGGACCGCCGGCTTCGGCTATGTCTTCGCCGAACAGGAACACCGTGGGATCTTCCTCCATGCACTCGGCCAACGCGCGGTTGATGGCATGGGCAAAACGTAGTTCAGCCATCTCAGTTTGCCTCGATAGGGGTGTAGACATCGTTGCAGGCCGCGTGCCAGATCGGTTGGCGGCCCAGCCGCGCGCGCTCCACCGCTCGCTCGACCTGAGCCTGGACCTCGTCGAAAACCTGTTCACGCTGCGCCTTGGTCACCCCTTTCTTGTCCAGCGCCGCTTCGAAGCGCGCCACCGGATCGTGCTCGCCCAAGCCTTCGATCTCTTCCGAAGGGCGGTACTTCTGGGGATCGCCTTCGTAATGGCCACGCCAGCGGTGGGTGATGCATTCCAGTACCCGCGGGCCTTCGCCGGCGCGTATGCTGGCCACGGCAGCGCTTGCGGCCTCGGCGACCCGCAGCACGTCGTTGCCATCGATTTTTTCGTGCGGAATGGAAAACGCGGCCGACAGCTTGTCCAGCGGTGCGACGAACTGCTTATGGGTGGGGGAGAACTCGGCCCAGCCGTTGTTTTCGCAGAGAAACAGCAGCGGCAGACGCCACAGCGCGGCCAGGTTGAGGCTTTCGTGCAGCACGCCTTCAGCCATGGCGCCGTCACCGAAAAAGGCCACCGCCAGGGAGTCCTTTTTCCTGACCTGATGAGCCAACGCGCTGCCCAGGGCTATCGGTATGCTGGCGCCAACAATGGCATTGGCGCCCAGCATGCCGATGGACAAGTTGGCCACGTGCATGGAGCCGCCGCGGCCCTTGCAGATGCCTTCCTCGCGCGCCATCAGTTCCAGGAAGAACTCTTCGATGTCGATGCCCTTGGCTAACGCGTGCCCATGCCCGCGATGGGTCGAGGCGACGGTATCGTCTGGCCGCAGCACCATGCCCATCGCGGCAGCAACGGCTTCCTGGCCGATGCTCAGGTGGATGAAGCCGGGGACTTCCCCATCCGCGAACAAGCGTCCCAGCCTCAGTTCCGCCAATCGGATGCGCAACATGCGCCGGTACGCGTCCAGCAACTGCTCTTTGTTGGCGCTAGCCACCATTGCCTCCTCGTAACAACCGTTCTCTGGTTCGACGCGGCGTGCTGGCCGCCGCTTCGTTACATATAAGTTATCAGTCGGTTAATTTACTAACCGTACGGTTAGATGAATCATAAGCAAAGGTTCTCGCGAACGTCAATCAGGTTTTTCAGGGAGTCTTGGTCGCGCCCGGACGGACGGCAGCCGCCCTGCCCCTTGCGGTCAAGGAGCAGGGACTTATCGAGGGCAGAGATTCAGAAGATCAGAGAGTCAGGCGCGGCCGCCGGACAAGGCGCGCGTGATCAGCACGGCGCGGTCGCGCAGGTCCGCGCCCAGGCGTTCCAGGGCGTCGCCCGAAACCTGCGCGCTGAAACCGACCGCGCTGATGGCCATGGCCGGTTTGCCGAACTCGTCGAGCACGGCGGCGGAAACGGTGCTCACGCCCTTCACATAGTTGCCGGCGTCCACCGCATAACCCTTGTCGCGCGCTTCCCGAACGCCTTCCAGATATTCCTGGAAAGGGGGCTTGTCATCCCACCTCAGGTTATCGAAACGCTGCCGCAATTCCTGGTCGTCCAGGCCTGAATGGGCCGCCATGCAACGGCCCAGCGCCGCGATGTACATGGGCAAACGTTGGCCCACGCTCATGTGCACTCGCACGGAACTGTCGGTGTCGGCGCGGTCCACGAGCACCACGCGTTCGTTCGAAGTGCGCTGCCAGAGCGTCGCCGTGACGCCGTGGCCGCGCGCGATGTCACGCAAATGCGGGTGGACCAGTCGCACGTAGGATCCCTGCTCCAGCACGCCCTTGGCCAGCTCGACCAATCCCAGGGCGATGGAGTACGTCTTGGTGGCTTCATCGAAGGTCACCAGGCCTTCATACACCAACGTCTTGAGGAAGTTGTAGCAAGTACTGGAATTGAGCTGAAGATCGCGCGCCACCCGGGTGACCCCGACGCCCGAGGGCGCCGCGCTCAGGTAACGCAGGACGCGCAACCCGCCCACGAGGGCGCCCACGAGTTTTTCCGGTTGTTCGGTCGTCATTCTGAAGACAGAGAATTTCTCTGGATAGAAAAGAGCAAAAATTGTGACACAGAGCCCCTGCCCACACAAACCAGACCGGCCCCTGTCAATCGGCGCGCTTGGCGCGCATGCCGGCAAGATAGGCGCGTATCTTTTCCTGCACGCCAGGCCGGCTGAAGTTCTCGTGCATGAGCGGCTCCAGCGCCTCGATACGGTCGATGCCGGGATCGGGCGGCTCCAGCAGCAGGCGCGCATTGCGGGCTATCGACAAGGCTTCCCGGCGCGCCAGGTAGAACGCCAGGCGGTCAGCGGCAAACCGCTCGAAATCCTCGACCGGGAGCACATCGGTTACCAGTCCCAGCTCGCGCGCGGGCGCCGCCTCCAGTAGCTGGCCGCTAAGACACAGTTGCCTGGCCCGCGCGGCGCTGATCTTGGTTTCCAGCGCGGCCTGGACCATGACGGGATACATGTTGAAGGCGATTTCCGGACACGCGAGCGTCAGATCGGCCGCAGCGATGACGATATCGGTCATCGCCAGCAGAATGACGCCGGCGCCAGCGGCCTTGCCCCGGGCTAGCGCCAGGATGGGCACCGGGCAGCGCGCCATGGCCGCCATGAGTTCGCGCAAGCCCTGGCCCTGCGCCTCCAGCAACGCCGGACTGCGGACGAACTCCTCGATATCGCCGCCGGCGCAGAACAGGTAAGGCGAGGCGCTGCGCAGAACGATCAGGCCGATGCCGTCTTGCTGCGCGCTTTCGACCGCGCGCCGCAAGACGGCGAGCATCTCCACGTTCAAGGCGTTGGCCTTGGCGGCCCGGTTCAATATGAGCGTGCGTACGCCGTCGGCATCGTGAAACTGGACAAAGTGCGCGGCGTCCGTCATTCGAATCTGCTCACCACGGCATCGAGCACCCAGGCCTGGCCACCGCTCACTGCCAGCGGATTGATCTCGATCTCGGCGAGGTCTGGCCGCATCAGGAATACCTCGCACAAGCTCGCGATCTGTCGCGCCAGGGCGGGCAGGTCGACCGCGCCGCGGCCGCGGAATCCTTGCAGCAACCTGGCCGAACGCAAGCTCTCGATCATCTCCTGGATTCGCGACGGATCCAGCGGCAACAGGCGGCTGGCCACGTCGGGGTCCAGTTCCACCTCGACGCCGCCACGGCCCAAGGTCAGCACGGGGCCGAATCTGGCATCGCGGCGCAGCCCCAACAGCAATTCATGATCGAAACGCTGCATGGATTCGAGCAGGATGCCCATCGCCTTGATGCCCCGGTCGCGCGCGATTCCGCGCAGGCGCAGCAGCGCCTCGCGCAACTGCTCATCGTCGGAGATTCCCAGCACCACGCCGCCTATGTCGCTCTTGTGCAGCACCTCATTGGCCTGCAGCTTGGCGACGACCGGATAGGACAAAGGCGCGGGCAGCCCATTGGGCAGGGCGCCGTCCACCAGCACGCCGTCGGGAATGCCGACAACACCGAGTTCGCGCAACAGTCTCTTGCTATCGCACTCCGCCAGGAATATGGTCTGACCGGCCGGCGCCATGGCGCATGGGCGTTCCGGCAGCGCAGGCGCCGTCAGCGCCGCGTGGCGCAGCCCGTTCAGGCGCACCGCGGCGCCCAGGGCCGCGACCGCTGGCGGGATATCGCGGAACACGGGGATTCGCGCCTGCTCCAGCACAGTCACCGACTCTTCCTTGGCGCCGATCCAGATCACGAAGATGGGCCGATGGGTACGCTGGCGAGCCTGGGCGATGGCGTCGGTGAACGCCGTCGCGATGCTGTGCATCAGGCCGACGAACAGCACGATGGCGTCGTTGCCCGGATCGCGCGCCACGGCTTCCAGCGCCCGCGAAATACTGGCCGTGTCCTGCACGACATTACCCGTCAGATCCAGCGGATTGGCCGCCTTGACGAAGGAAGGCAGCACCGGCGCCAGCGCCTCAGCTGTCTGCGGTGCCAGGGCGGGCAGTTCGAGCCCCCAGCGTTCGGCTTCATCGGCGATGAGCACGCCCGCCCCCCCCGACACGGACATGACAGCCAGGCGCTTGCCTTGCGGCACGCTATCGAACAGGAACAGCCGGGCCACGTCCATCATCTGGCCCAGCGAATCCACGCGCAAGGCGCCGTGCTGGCGCAGGCAGGCGTCATACAGCGTGTCATCGCCGGCCAGTGCGCCTGTATGCGAAGCGGCCGCCGCAGCGCCCGCGCGCGAGCGGCCGGCCTTGATCGCGATGACAGGCTTGCCAGCGGCCGCGGCGCGCAGCAGAGCCCGCCGGAACGCCTCGGCATCCCTGATGTCTTCGACGTAGAGGCCGATGACGCGCGTCTGCGGATCGTCGGCCAGATACGCAACGGCCGCGGCCGCATCCATATCGCACTCATTGCCGGTCGTGATCCATTTGCTGAATCCCAAGCCCGACCGCAGGCAGATATCCATCCAATATGCGCCCAGCGCCCCGCTCTGGCTGACGAAGGCGAAACCGCCCTGCTTGATCGGCGTCTCCTCCAGCGCGGTGGTAAAGGAAGCGATGAGTCCGGTGGCGCTATTGGCCACGCCCAGGCAGTTGGGGCCGAGCACCGTGACGCCTTTGCCGCGCGCAAGTTCGCCCAGCCGTTGCTGCAGCGCGGCGCCCTCCTCGCCCGTTTCGGAAAAGCCCGACGAGAACACCACGAACGCCTTGACGCCCGCTGCCACACCCTCGCGGATCACATCCTCGACCAGCGCCGCCGGCGTACCGACAATGGCCAGATCCACGGGCTCGCCTATCGCGGCCAGCGAGGGATAGCTCTTGAGGCCCTGCACCTGGTCGCGCGTAGGGTTGACCGGAAACAGCTTGCCCACGAAGCCGCGCGACAACATGTAGGCCAAGGGGCGGCCCGCGATCTTGCCCGGGTCGGCGGAAGCCCCCACGATGGCCACGCTGCGCGCCTCCAACACGGCTGCCGCACGCGCGGCCCCCTCCGGCGCCAGCGGCATGGCGGTCGCGGCGCCGCCGGCGATAGTCACGTCATCCGTCATTTCAGTTCGCATCGATGCCTGCCGTCTTGATGACCTGGGCCCAGCGCTTCATCTCGCTGTCCAGGAACTCGCTGAAAGCCTGCGGCGCAGAGGCGACCGGAATGACGCCCTGCCCCAGCAGACGCTTGCGCACCACGGGATCTTCGAACTCCGCGCGCACCGCTCCCTGCAGCTTTTCGACGATACCCTTGGGCACGCCGGCCGGGGCAACCAGGCCCAGCCAGGTGTTGCCGTTGAATCCCGGCAAGCCCGACTCATTCAGCGTGGGATAGTCTGGATAGGCTGGCGACCGCTCCAGGCCGGTAATGGCGATCAGCTTCAGCTTCCCCGACTTTACATAGGGTTCGGCCGAAAGCGCGTCGACGAACATGACCGACAGCGAACCGCCGAGCAGGTCCGTCAGTGCCTGGGCGCTGCCCCGGTAGGGCACATGCACCAGCTTGATGCCAGCCGCCTGTTGCAGCAATTCACCGGACAGATGGTTGGATTGCCCGACCCCTGCGGACCCGTAGGTCAGGGTACTCGGCTTGGCCTTCGCCAGCGCGATGAATTCCTTCAGATTGGACGCTGGAATCGACGGATTGGCGACCAGGAAGTTGGTCAGCTCCACCATCTGCGTAATGTTGCTGAAGCCGCGCGCCGTGTCGTACTGCAGCTTGGCGTACATGCTGGGGTTGATTGCGTGGCTGGTCGCCACCGCCCCCAGGGTGTAGCCGTCACCCGGCGCGCGGGCCACCGCCTGCGTACCGATGGTGCCGCCGCCGCCCGGCAGGTTCTTGACCACCGCGGGCTGGCCCAGGCGCTCGATTCCGTGCGCGGCAGTGCGCGCGATAGTGTCCAGAATGCCGCCGGCCGAAGAGGCCACGATCACCTCGATCGGCTTGGACGGGTAAGCAGGCTCGGAGGCCGCCGCACCTGAGCCCAGGGCCATAAAGGCAGCCACGGCGGCGCTGGCCACCCGCGATGAGAATGAGGATTGAAGCAGAGGTCTTCCGGTCTTCATATTGTCTCCTTTATTCTTTATAGCGAATATTTATCTTTATAGCGAATAAAGTCTAGGATTGACCCTTTGGCTTGTCAAGGACAAAACCGAACACCCCAATGATTGACGCATCAACGAACGCTGGCTATTATATTTTTTAACGAGAATATTTTTCTCTATAACGAATATTTAGCCGCCCGAGATTGATGATAGCGGGCGTCACCCGCAGAGACAAAAGGAGCCTATCCGTGAGCTTGAGCTTTGCCTTTTCCACCGAGCACGAAGCCGTCCGCGACACAGTGCGGCGTCTTTGCCAGGACGAACTCTCCTCCCTGGTCTTCGACGCGGAAGAACAGGAAGCCTTCCCCAAGCACGTATTCCAGCGCTGGGGCGACCTGGGCCTGCTGGGCGTGCGCTACCCGGAAGCCGATGGCGGCAGCGGCCTGGACAAGGTCAGCGATTGCATCGTGCGCGAAGAGCTGAGCTATCTGTCCCAGGGGTTCGCCTCGACCTGGTCGGCGCATACCCATCTAGGCATCTGGCCCATCTGGAAGGCCGGCACGCCCGCGCAGAAGGCCCGCTTCCTGGCACCGGCGCTGGCGGGACGAAAAGTGGCCGGATTCGGCCTGAGCGAACCCGACGGTGGCTCCAACGTGCGCGCCATGAAGACGCGGGCCGAACGCGTCGAAGGCGGCTGGCGCCTGCACGGCAGCAAGCTGTACATCACCAATGCGCCCTTCGCCGACTTCCTGCTGGTGGCCGCACGCACCAGCCCCGAGCTCCGCCCGGAATCGATCAGCCTCTTCATCGTCGAGCTGCCCAATCCGGGCTTCGATATTTCCAAGCTCAAGAAGGAAGGGATACGCGCCTCGGAAACGGCGTTGATCCACATCGACGACGCCTTCGTGCCCGACGACTGCCTGCTGGGCGAGACCGAAGGCACGTATCCGCTGATCCTGGAATCGCTCAGCGAAAACCGCGTAGGCGTGGCGGCCAACGCATTGGGCATGGCGCGCGCCGCCTTCGACGCCGCCACCGCCTACGCCAACGACCGGCTGGTGGCTGGCAAGCGCATCGGCCAGTACCAGGCCATCGGCCACAAGCTCGCCGAGATGTCAGCGCAGATCGAGGCGGCCCGCTGGCTGGTCTACTACGGCGCCTGGCGGGTCGACCAGGGAACCCTGGACGCCGCCACGGCCGCGCGCGTCAAGCTGGTCGCCAGTGAAACCGCCGTGTCGGTCAGCGAACAGGCCATCCGCATATTCGGCGGCGCCGGCATCATGCGCGAATACCCGGTGGGCCGCATCCACCGCGACGCTCTCGTCTACATCATCGGCGAGGG
This sequence comes from Achromobacter sp. SD115, assembly GCF_017355315.1. Lineage (NCBI taxonomy): Bacteria > Pseudomonadati > Pseudomonadota > Betaproteobacteria > Burkholderiales > Alcaligenaceae > Achromobacter > Achromobacter sp. SD115. The sequence goes on from NZ_JADIJM010000023.1 coordinate 72,264, forward strand.
CACCAGCGAAATCCAGAAGAACATCATCGCCAACAGCCTGGGGTTCAAGCCATGAACGACTTCGTCCTGCGCGAGCGCCGCGGCGCGACGCTCATCATCACCCTTAACCGCCCCGAACGGCGCAATGCCTTCGACCTCGATGTGCGCCAAAGCCTGGCTGAAGCCGTCCTCGAAGCGCGCGACGACGATGCCGTGAAGGCGGTGGTAATAACAGGCGCCCAAGGCGTGTTCTGCGCGGGCGGCGACCTGAAATCGCTGTCCGAAGCCAAGCGCCCGGTCTACAAGGACCGGGACCGCATACGCCGCCTGCACACCTGGTTCCACGAACTGGTCAACCTGGAAAAACCCGTCATCGCAGCGGTAGACGGCCCCGCCTTCGGCGCCGGTTTTAATCTGGCGCTGGCCTGCGATTTCATACTCGGCACCCCCGCAGCGCGTTTCTGCGCCGTGTTCGGACGCATCGGCCTGGTGCCCGACCTGGGCGGCTTTTTCCTGCTGCCGCGCATCGTCGGGCTGCAGCGCGCCAAGGAACTGGTGTTCTCGGCGCGCGAAGTGGATGCCGATGAAGCGCGCACACTCGGCATTCTGTACGGTATCGTCCAAGCGCCGTCCTTGCTGGACGAAGCATTGGCGCTTGCCGCCCGCTTCCATAGCGCCTCGACCGAGGCGCTAGGCATGTCCAAGAACATCCTCAACCGCTCCTTCAACCTCGACCAGAACACGCTGGCGGAACTGGAAGCCCATGCGCAGGCGTTGGCCTTGCACACGACCTATCATGACGACGCCGTGGCACGCTTTCTGGACAAGCAGCCCCTCGCGTTCAGGTGGCCCGCCAAGCCCGGCAAGGACGGCGCCGCATGAGCATGAACGCCTACATCACCGGCGCCTGCGATACCCGGGTCGGCGAGCTGCCCGGCTCCAGCTGCATGGGCCTGCACGCGGAAGCGGCATTTGGCGCGATACGCGATGCTGGCCTGGAGGCCGGCGATATCGACGGCGTGCTGTGCGCCTACTCGTTTACCGAACCCCACCTGATGCTGAGCTCCGTGTTCTGCGAATACGCCGGATTGAGTCCGAATTTCTGCACCGCCATACAGGCAGGCGGAGCCAGCGCCTGCATCATGGTCATGCAGGCCGCTGCGCTGGTGGCCAGCGGCCAGTGCAACCATGTTTTGGTCGTGGCGGGCGACAACCGCCTGACGGGGCTGTCTCGCGACGGCGCAGTGGCGGCGTTGGCCGAAGTCGGCCACCCCCAGTTCGAGAGGCCCTTCGGCATCAGCGTGCCGGCCTCCTATGCGCTGGTCGCGCAGCGCTACATGCATGACTACGATGTGACGTCCGAACATCTTGCAGCCATCGCGGTGGAGCACCGCCGCCATGCCGGGCGGCACCCCAAGGCGCACAAGTGTGAACCGATTTCCATCGACGACGTATTGAACTCCCGCGAAATCAGTACGCCGCTGCGCATGCTCGACTGCTGCCTGGTTTCCGACGGCGGCGCGGCGCTGGTGATCAGCCGCCGCCCCCGCAGCGATGGCCTGCGCCCCGCCATCGAGATCCTTGGGGCGGGCCAGGGCCATACGCACGAACACATTGTGTCCGCTCCCAGCCTCGTCGACTTCGGCTGCAAGGCCTCGTCGGCGCGTGCGTTCGCGGCGGCGGGGCTGAAGCCGGCCGATATCGATGTCGCGCTCATCTATGACTCGTTCACCATCACCTTGCTGGTCGAACTGGAATCCATTGGCTTCTTCGCTCGCGGCGAAGCAGGCCCCGCCGCCTTGCAAGGCGAGCTGGGCCTGGGCGGCGCGTTGCCTTGCAATACGCACGGAGGCTTGCTGTCCTATGGTCACTCCGGCGCGGCCGGAGGCATGTTCCACGCGGTGGAAGCCGTCCACCAGCTGCGCGGCCAGGCCGAAGAGCGCCAGGTGGATGGCGCCAGACTGGCCTTCGTGCACGGGGACGGCGGCATCCTGTCCGCCCACTGCTCACTTGTCCTGGGAGCCGCCTGACATGGAAAAACCCTCGATACGCCCCACCGCCGAAACCCGGCCCTTCTGGGATGGCTGCCGCAACGGCAAACTGCGCTACCAGACCTGCGCCGATTGCGGCGCGGTGCAGCGCATTCCGCGCAGTGTCTGCACCCATTGCCACGGACTGCAGCTGGACTGGAACGAGTCCGCCGGCATGGGCACCGTACTCAGCCACACCACGGTACATCGCGCCCCGACGCCGGCCTTCAAGACCGAAACGCCCTATGTGATCGCCCTGGTCGACCTGGACGAGGGATTCCGGCTGATGGTCAACACGCGCGGCGGCGCCAACCCGCCGCTCGCCATCGGCCAGAGGGTGCGGATCGGATTCGAGCCCCGCGGCGACTACCTGCTGCCGATCGCTGAACCGGAGATGCCATGAGCACGCTGTATACCTATGACAGCTTCACTCCCGGCACGATGCTGGGCGATTGGGAAGAACCGCTGGACGCCAGGCTGCTGGCGCTCTGGGAACGCCTGTTCGGCTCGCATGCGCGGGACGCGCCTGCCCGGCAGGCCGGCCTGGCCGTCGCGCTGATGATGCGCGCCTACCTGAACGTGGTCACGCCGCGCCCGCCCGGCAACATTCATGCGCGGCAGGCGCTATCCGTCCTCGGTCTGCCGCAAGCCGGCGAGCGGATCCGCTCCACGGTACGCTGCGTAAGCAAGGAAATGCGGGGCGAACGCCGCTATCTCCAGTTGGAAGTCGCCGGCGAGGGCGCTGCGCGACAACCCCTATATACCGGCCGCATGAACCTGATCTGGGCAGCCTAGGACACGCCATGACGCCTACCCTTGAAGCAGTCTCCATGACGGTCACGCAGGCGGACATCGATCTCTACGCCGAACTGACCAACGACTTCAATCCCCTGCACGTAGACCCGGCGTTCGCTGCCGCCACACCCATGGGTGGCACCATCGCCCACGGCACGCTGTCGGTCAACCTGATCTGGCAATCGCTGGCGCGCACCTTTGGCGCCGGCGCCCTGGAACGCTTCGATCTGGACATCCGCTTTCTCAGGCCGCTGCACGCCGGCAGCCTCATCACCGCCGGCGGCGAACGCCTCGCCGATGCGCCGGGCCACTATGACGTGTGGGTCAAGGATGCCGACGGCGTCGCGCTGATCGCCGGTCAGGTAACGCTCGCCGGCGCCGACGCGCCGACCGCCAACTGAACCAACCGGGAACTGCCATGCACTTCACCCACGAACATCGCGAACTCGAACGGACCACCCGCCGAATCATCGCCGAATATCTCGATCCGCATCTGGACGAATGGGAGGCCGAGCAGATATTTCCCGCCCACCGCGTCATGAAGGCATTTGGTTCCGCGGGCCTGCTGGGCATAGGCAAGGCCGCGGAGTATGGCGGCATGGAGCTGGACTTCAGCTACGAAATGGTCTTCGCCGAGACCCTGGGCGAAGTCCGGTCCAGCGGGCTGACCTCGGCCATCGGCGTGCAGAGCACGATGTGCACCCCTGCCCTGGCGCACCATGGCAGCGATGCGCTCAAACGTGAATACCTGGCGCCGACCATCGCGGGCGACCTGGTCGGTTGCATCGGCGTGAGCGAGGCATCGGCGGGATCGGACGTGTCGCGGATCAAGACCTGGGCGCGGCGCGACGGCGACGACTACATCATCAACGGATCGAAGATGTGGATCACCAACGGCGTCCAGGGCGACTGGATCTGCCTGCTGTGCAACACCTCGCAAGAAGGCGGGCCGCACAAGAACAAGTCGCTCATCATCGTGCCGTTGAAATCGCCCGGCGTCAGCGTCTCGCGCAAGCTGGACAAGCTGGTCCTGCGCGCCTCGGATACCGCCGAATTGTTCTTCGACGACGTGCGGGTGCCGGCGAGCAACTGCATCGGCGAAGAGAACATGGGCTTCATCTACCAGATGGAGCAGTTCCAGGAAGAACGCATGTTCGTGGCGGCGCGCAGCATGCGCTCGATGGAGCGGGCCATCGAAGAAACCATCGAATATGCGGGTCAAAGGCAGGTATTTGGCGGCACGATCCTGTCCAATCAGGTCGTGTACCACAAGTTGGCCGAGATGCAGACCGAGATTCAGGCCCTGCGTTCACTGCTGTACCGGGCCATCGATCTATACATGGATGGCCAGGATATCGCCCAGTTCGCCTCCATGGCCAAATACTACGCGGGTAAGCTGTCCATGAAGATCCCGAACGAATGCCTGCAATTCTGGGGGGGCCAAGGGGTCATGAACGAGAACTGGATTTCGCGCGCCTATCGCGACTTGCGGCAGACGGCCATCGGCGGCGGCGCCAACGAGATCATGCTGGAGGTCATCGCGAAGACCATGGGTATACATCCCGGCAAACGCGCATAGCGCCAGCGTGTTCTCAGCCCGCTCCGCCCCTCTGCGCGGTGTAGGCATGCCGGAAGTAATCCCGCACCGCCTGCATGGCGGGCGAGATTTCCGCTCCCCGGCGCCAGGCCAGCCCCACGTTCATGGGCGGAATCGGGTCCTTGAGCTGGACCGTCTCGATGCGGCGGCCTTCCAGCGACCAGGGCCGGTAGACCATGTCCGACAGCAGCGCCACGCCGCTGCCGTTGGCCACCATGCTGCGCACCGCTTCGACCGACGAGGTGCGCAGCCGCACGTCGGGCTTGAACGGCGTTTCGTTCCAGTAGCGCAAGGCGGTGTAGGCGGCCTCGTCCACGGTCAGCATGATGAAGGGCTCGCGCGACACGTCCTCCAGCGTCACTGCATCCGCCGCCAGCAGCGGATGCCTGGCCGGCAGCCACAGGCGCCGCGGCGAACCGAAGAAGTGCTCCACCGCCAGGTCAGGATTGGCGACGTTGGAAGTCAGCAGCACCGCCATGTCATAGCGGTTTGCGATCAGGCCTTCCTCGATGGCGCTGCGGTTCAGTTCGTGCAGCTGGATCTCCAGGCGCGGATATAGCTGCGACAGCCGCTGCAGGTGATACGGCAGGAAGTAGCCGATCACCGTGTAGGACGCCGCCAGCAACAGGCGGCCCGAAACCTCTTCCGCCGCCGCCGGCATGCGCAAGGCTTCGTCGACCGAGGACAGGATGTTGTAGGCGTGGTTAAGAAAGGTGCGGCCGCTATGGGTCAGCGTCACGCCGTGCGCGCCGCGCAGGAACAGCGCCGTGCCCACCGTTTCCTCCAGTTCGCGGATGGCGCTGGTGATCGCGGACTGCGATATCGCCAACTGGATCGCCGCCTGCGAAATCTGGCCGAGTTCGGCCGCTGCGATGAAGTATTTGAGCTGGCGTAGGGTAATCGACATGGCTGACCTTATCTATTAAATCGATATCTCAGCTTCAGAATATCTGCAAATTCTTCCCCAAATATGATCCCTCAGATCAGGGATATCCCTTAATTTTCATAGGAAACCTGTTCAGACATCCGTGGCAACCGGGTAGATATTTATCTGAAAAACAGATACTGATGGATCAATAAAAAGATCTTTTTATCCCTTGTTGGCTTGGCTAATGTTCACGTCACACGCCGCGTCGAATGCGGCGAGCAACGCGAAGGAGCCACCCGCAATGAGCAAGCGCAGCATCGACCTCAACTCGGACATGGGCGAAGGCTTCGGCCCGTGGACCATCGGGGACGGCGTGGACGAGGCGATCATGCCCTTGATCAGTTCGGCCAACATCGCCACGGGATTCCATGCCGGCGATCCGCGGATCATGAACCGCACGGTGCTGCAGGCCCGCGAGCACGGCGTCTGCATCGGCGCCCACCCGGGCTTTCGCGACCTGGTGGGTTTCGGCCGGCGGGACATGCGCGAAAGCGCCGAAGCGCTGGTGCATGACATCGTCTATCAGCTGGGCGCCCTGCGCGAATTCGCGCGGCTGCACGGTTTGCGGCTGCAACACATCAAGCCGCATGGCGCGCTGTACATGCAGGCGGCCCGCGACGAAACCCTGTCGCGGCGTCTGATCGAAACGCTGCAGGAACTGGAGCCCACCTTGGCGCTGTACTGCATGGAAAGCTCGGTCACCTACCGCCTGGCGCGGGAGCTGAACCAGCCCGTGGTGCGCGAGTTCTACGCCGACCGCGACTACGACGCCAGCGGCTCCATCGTCTTCACCCGCTACACGCAGCCGCTGGATCCCGCCCAGGTCGCCGGAAAAGTGCTGCGCGCCTGCACCGAGGGGCGCGTGCGCACGGTCGAAGGCCAGGACATCGCCATCGATTTCGACTCCGTCTGCATACACAGCGACACGCCCGGCGCCTTGTCCCTGGTGCGCGCCACCCGCGAAAAGCTGGAGACCCACGGCATCCGGATCGCGCCTCCCAGCGTGACCGGCCCCTGAACCGCAAGCCACCCGAACAATATTCCAAGGAGAAAACCATGCCGTTGCACGATATTCCCAGCCCCCTGCCCGGAACCTTCTATCGCCGTCCCAGCCCCGGCGCAGCGCCCTTCGTGGAAGCGGGCGCCACGGTAGCGGCCGGCGCCGTGATCGGCATCGTCGAGGTCATGAAGCAGTTCAACCAGATCGAAACGCCCACCGGCGGCGTGGTGGCCGAGATCCTGGTGGAAGACGGCGAACCGGTGGAAGCCGGGCAGCCCCTGCTGCGCATCGAGGGATAGGCCACGCCATGTCCGACCTCACTATCCCATACCGCCCCCGCAACATCCATAAGGTGCTGGTGGCCAACCGCGGCGAAATCGCGCTGCGCATCATCCGCGCCGCGCGCGAGCTGGGCATGCGCACCGTGGCCGTCTACAGCGAAGCGGACCGCGACGCGCTGGCCACGCGCATGGCCGACGAAGCGGTGCTCATCGGCCCCTCGCACGCGACGCGCAGCTATCTCAATACCGAAGCGTTGCTGGACGCCGCACGCAGCACCGGCGTCCAGGCGGTGCATCCCGGCTACGGCTTCCTGTCGGAGAACGCGGCATTCGCGCAGGCCGTGAGCGACGCCGGCCTGATCTTCGTCGGGCCGGACGCCGCCACCATCCGCACCATGGGCGACAAGGCTGCGGCGCGCGCCTGCGCGCAGGCGGCCGGCGTACCCACCGTGCCGGGCAGCGCCGGCGTGTTGTCGTCACTGGACGAGGCCCTGACCCATGCGGCGCTTATCGGCTACCCGCTAATGATCAAGGCGGCCGCTGGCGGCGGCGGACGCGGTATCCGCGTCGTGCGCGACGAGGCCGAGCTGCGCGCGCAGATGCCGCAGGCCCAGGCCGAGGCGCAGGCAGCATTTGGCGAGGCCGGCGTCTACCTGGAGCGCTATCTGCCGCGCGCCCGCCACATCGAAGTGCAGGTCCTGGGCGACGGCGGCAATGCCGTGCACCTGTACGAACGCGAATGCTCACTGCAACGGCGCCGGCAGAAGGTGCTGGAAGAAGCGCCCTCGCCCGCCCTGGACCCCGCCACCCGCCAGAAGCTGTGCGAATCGGCGGCGCAGCTGGCGCGCTCGGTCGGCTACCGCGGCGCGGGCACGCTGGAATACCTGTACGACGACAGTCGCGGCGCGGGCGAGTTTTTTTTCATAGAGATGAACACCCGCATCCAGGTCGAGCATCCCATCACCGAAGCCATTACCGGCGTGGACCTGGTGCGCGAAATGCTGCGCATCGCCGATGGCGAGCCCTTGCGCTGGCGTCAGCAGGACATCGCCATCCGCGGCGCAGCGATCGAATGCCGCATCAATGCCGAAGACCCCACTCGCAATTTCGCCCCTAGCCCGGGCCGGGTGGAGCATGTGCGCTGGCCCGGCGGACCCGGCGTGCGCGTGGACTCGATGCTGTATCCCGGCTGCACCGTGCCGCCCTACTATGACTCGCTGCTGGCAAAACTGATCGTCTGGGACGAAAGCCGCGCGGCGGCGTTGGCGCGCATGGCGCGCGCGCTGGACGAAGTCGAACTGGTCGGCGTGCATTCGACGCTGGCCCTGCACCGCGAACTGCTGGAGGATGCGGACGTGCTGGCCGGCCGCTACCACACCAACTATCTTGAAGCCTGGATGCAAAGGGATCGGGAGGATAGGCAATGAGCTTGCGCTACACCCACGGCGGCGACGAATTCATCTTCGTCGAAATCAGTGAGGACATGTCGCTGGAGTCTTTTTTCAAGGGCATGGCGATCACGCGGGCGCTGCGCGAACGCGCAGTCGACGGCGTCACCGAGATCTGCCCGGCCAACGCGTCCTACCAGGTGCGCTACGACCCCGACCGCATCGCCCCGGACGCCCTGCTGGGCCTGCTGCGCGAACTGGAGGCCGGCATGGACCTGGCCAACCTGACGCTGGCGACCCGCATCATCGAAGTACCGGTGTACTACAACGATCCCTGGACTCACGAGACACTGATGCGGTTTCGCGAAAGGCATCAGGATCCTGAATCAACGGATCTTGAGTACGCGGCGCGCATCAACGGCCACGACTCGGTGCAAGGCTTCATTGACGCCCACTCCGGCTCGCCCTGGTTCGTATCCATGGTGGGCTTCGTGGCCGGCCTGCCCTTCATGTACCAGATGGTGGAGCGCGAGCGCCAGCTGCAGGTTCCGAAATACCTGCGCCCCCGCACCGACACTCCCAAGCACACGGTGGGGCATGGCGGCTGCTTCGGCTGCATCTACTCGGTGCGCGGCGCGGGCGGCTACCAGATGTTCGGCGTCACGCCCGCGCCGATCTTCGAGCCGGCCCAGCGCCAGGCGCATCTGCGTGATTCCATGGTGTTCTTCCGTCCGGGCGACATTGTGAAGTTCAAGCCCATCACCCGCGACGAGTACGACCACGCCACCGCGCAGGTCGAGGCCGGCAGCTTCGAGTTGCGCATCCGGCCCGTGTCGTTCTCGCTGGCCGAGTTCCAGCGCGCGCCCGATGCCTGCAACGCCCAACTGCTGGAGACGCTCCATGCCTAACGATTCCATCATCGAAGTCATCAAGCCCGGCCTGGCCACGTCGGTGCAGGACACGGGCCGACTAGGCCACTACCACCTGGGCATTCCGCCGTCGGGCGCGCTCGACCAGTACGCGCTGGCGGCGGCCAACCTGCTGGTGGGCAACGCTGCCGACGCCGCCGTACTGGAATGCACCCTGCTCGGCCCCGAACTGCTGTTTCACCGCGCCGCCGTCATCGCCGTCACGGGCGCCAGCATGATCCCCAAGATCAATGGCGTGACCCAGGCCTGCAATGTGGCGCTGGCGGTGCAGGCCGGCAGCCGGCTGTCCTTCGACTTCGTGCAGGCCGGCGCCCGCGCCTGCCTGGCCGTGGCCGGCGGCATCGACGTGCCGGTGGTGCTGGGCAGCCGCTCGACCTATGCGCTGGGCGCCATCGGCGGCCACGAAGGCCGCAAGCTGCAGGCCGGCGACCGGCTGGCGGTGGGGCCGGCCTCCATCCGCACGCGCGTCGGCCGCGAACTGCCCGCCGCGCTGGCCGTGGCCCCGCCCAAGTCGCAGACGCTGCGCGTGCTGCCCGGCCTTTACGACCACCGCCTGGAATCCGAGTCCGCCGCCACCTTCTATGAAGACGCCTGGACCGTGACCTCGGAGGCCGACCGCATCGGCTACCGCTACAAGCAAGGCCGCCCGCTGCGCTTTCGCACCCGCGAGCAGCCCTTCGGCGCGGGCGCGGATCCATCGAATATCGTCGACGCCTGCTATCCCATCGGCTCGATCCAGGTGCCGGCAGGCGTGGAGCCCATCATCCTGCACCGCGACGCGGTGTCCGGCGGCGGCTACGCCATGATAGGCACCGTCATCAGCGCCGACCTGGACAAGGTCGGCCAGATGCAGCCCAACCAGAGCGCCCAGTTCGAAAGGGTGACGCTGGAACAGGCCGTCGCCGCGCGGCGCGACTATCGCGCCCGCTTCGAGCGCCTGCACCAGGCGCTTAGCGGCTGACCCCAGGGGCGCGGCCGGTCCGCGCCCAACTTCCAGGTTTTTCCAGCATCCCGGCCTTGCCCCCTGGCAAGGCCGGAGGGCGACGCGCGCCCGTTCCGCAGTCGAACCGCAGCATCCGATCCCGCCAGGAGATCCGACATGGCCAATCTGACCCCACGCAAACCGTCCGATGAGACGGACAACTCGCTGCACGCCGTCGCCGACGGCGACCGCATGCCCCGCTACGCGCTCACCATGGCCTGGTGGGCCGTGTGCAGCGCCGTGTTCTATATCGTCGTCGGCGCGACGCTGGCGCTGAAGTACGGCGCCCGCAACGCCATCATCGGCATGGTGCTGTCCGTGATCAGCTACGGGCTGATCAACGGCGTCATCAGCCGCTACGCCATCCGCACCGGCCTGTCGGTGGCGCTGTTCTCGCGCCGGCTGTTCGGCACCTCGGGTGCGGCGCTGGCCACGCTGATCTTCTTCGCCACCGCCATCTACTACGCGGTGTTCGAAGGCGCGGTGATGTCGGTCGCCGCGCATCATCTCTACCCTGCCGTGCCGTATTGGCTGGTGGCGCTGGTGGTGGTCATCTACAGCGTGTTGCTGATTTTCGGTAGCGTGCAGCGCTGGCTGGACAAGTTCAACGGCGTACTGCTTCCGTTCTATCTGCTGGGCCTGTTGCTGGCCGTCGTGATGGCGACGCAGGAATACGGCTACAGCGACGCCTGGCTGTCATTCGGACCGCCCGAAGGCCCGGTCCCCGGCGGCTGGTGGGACGCCTTCGTCTACTACATGGGCGTGTGGGTGCTGATGATGTTCACCTTCGACTATGCCCGCTTCGGCAAGCGCGAGGACCAGACCTACCACAGCCGTTACAACTTCGGCATGCCGTTCTACCTGGTGACCTTCCTGCTCAACGGCGTCGCCGGCATCTATCTGGTCAGCACCATCCCCAGCGACGCCGCGCTGTCGGAAGTGTCGGTGGTGCTTGCGCTCCTGAAACTGATGGGGCTGGGCGGACTGCTGTTCGTCTGGATCACGCAAACCCGCATCAATACCGCCAACTACTACCTGGCCACCATCAACATGCAGGCGTTCTTCGCGCGCTGGCCGGGCATGCGCTGGCCCAAGGCGATGTGGGCCGTCATCGTGGGCGCGGTGACCTACGCGCTGATGCTGCTGGACGTGTTCTCTTATCTGCTCCAGGCGCTGGCCTACCAGGGCATCTTCGTGGTGTCGTGGGTGGCGGTGGCACTGGTACACATCCTGGGCAACGCGGAATCCGCGCCGCAGCATGGCGGCGGCGCGGCATTCAACCGCGCCGGCCTGGCAGGATGGTTCGCCGGCGCTATCTGCGGCCTGGCGCTGATGCACACGGCCGGTTTCGCGGCCACCTTGGCCGCGCCCGCCAGCTTCGTGGTGTCGGCGCTGGTGTACCGGATCTGCTCCACGGCGGCGGGACGGATGCAGGCGCAGGGCGGCTGACGCCACTCCAGGGCCGCGTCCCGGCGCGGCTTGGAACCGCCCTGTGTACACTTTCCGCCAGTCCCGGAACTGATGGAAAGCAATGAACCTGCGCGAAGATTTGGCGGCCTTGCGGCCGCAACTCATACAGATAGCCCAGAGCGCGGATACCGGCGACGGCGCCCATGACCTGAGCCACCTGGAACGCGTCTGGAAGGCCGCCCACGGCATGCTGGCGCACCATCCCGAAGCCGACGCCATGGTCGTCATGGCCGCCAGCTACCTGCATGACCTGGTCAACCTGCCCAAGAACCATCCCGACCGGGCCCGTGCCTCGTCCATGGCCGCCGGCCAGGCCGTGCGCGAACTGCAGGCCATCGGCTATCCGCCAGCCCGGCTCGAAGGCGTCCACCACGCCATCGAGGCCCACAGCTACTCCGCCAACATCCCGCCCCGGACCATCGAGGCCCGCATCGTGCAGGATGCCGACCGCCTGGACGCGCTCGGCCCGGTGGGACTGGCCCGCATGTTCCATGTCGGCGGGCAACTCGGACGCGCCCTGGCCCATCCCGCCGATCCTCTCGGAACGCAACGGGAACTGGACGACGGCGCCTATGCCCTGGATCACATCGAAGTGAAGCTCGCGCGCATCGCCGCCTCGATGCAGACCGAAGGCGGCCGCTTGCTGGCCCGGTCCCGCATGGACTGGATACGGCGGTTCCGCGACGATTTCGTGGCGGATTGGTCGGCCTGACGCAGCGCTCTCATCGATCGGCAAGTGCTCATGTTATATAATAAGAATTATTCTCATAAACACTGATGCCGGCCGAATCCAGGCCCGATGCGCGGTGGGGGACTTGCCGTGCCGGCCAACAAATTCGCGTTACCGCAGCAGAACATTGAAGGTCTGTACATTGACCACGGCGGTTGGCTGAAAGGCTGGCTGCGGCGCAAGCTCGGCGATGCCGGCAGCGCCGCCGACCTGGCGCATGACACGTTCGTGCGCCTGCTTGCCAAGGATGCCTTGCCCGAAATACGCGAGCCGCGCGCGCTGCTGACCACTATCGCGCACGGGCTGGTCCTGAATCTGCGCCGCCGCCAGCGCATCGAGCAGGCTTACCTGGAAGCGCTGGCGCTTCTGCCGGAACCGCAGACGCCATCGCCGGAAACCCAGGCAATCCTGTTCGAAACCCTGCTCGAGATCGATCGCCTGCTCGACGCCCTGCCCCGGCTGGTGAGGCAAGCATTTCTGCTGTCCCAGATCGACGGCAAGCGCCAAAGCGAGATCGCGATCGAACTCGGGGTGTCGGTTCCCACGGTCAAGCGCTACATCGCCAAGGCTTTGGCGCACTGCTGCTTCGCGTGACCCCGAGTTGCAAGGAACCCGGCCCATGACCCCCATCGCCGCCAGCGTCCGTCTTCAGGCAGCGCAATGGCTGGTCGAACTTCAGGCGGACAGCGTAGCCTCTGACACGCTTCGGCGCTGGCGGGAATGGCGCGCGGCGGATCCCGAACACGAACGGGCATGGCAGCATGTCGAAGGCTTTCAAGCCAAATTGCAGGGCGTGCCCGCCCCCTTGGCCCGAGCGGCCCTCAGCGCGCCCGGCTCCCTCGCGCGGCGCAGGCTCGTCAAGGCGCTGGCGCTTGCCGTCTTTGCCGGCGGCGCGGGCTCGATGCTGGACGAACAGCGTACCTGGCGGCGCTGGACGTCCGATAACCGGACCGGCACGGGCGAGCTTCTGAACCGTGTGCTTCCCGACGGCACCCAGGTCGCGCTCAACGCCGGCACCGCCATCGATATCCAGTTTTCGCAGACAGCGCGCGCGTTGCGCCTCATCAGCGGCGAGCTACTGGTCACCACCGCGCCGGATCCAGCGGCGGGCGGCCCTCGTCCCTTCATCGTGCACACCGGCCAAGGCAGCATCCGCGCCCTGGGCACGCGCTTTTCCGTACGCGACCTGGACGGACGCAGCAGCGCGGAAAGCCTGGTCGCCGTATTCGAAGGCGCCGTGGAACTGGCTCCAGCCAGCGGCGCGCCAGCTCTTTTACAGGCCGGACAGCAAGGCAGGCTCGGACGCCATGCCGCTAGCGCGGTGGGCTTCGCCAACGAAGACACGCTGGCCTGGACGCAAGGCATCATCGTCGCCCAGGACATGCCTCTGCCGGCATTCCTGGCCGAACTTGCACGCTATCGCGCCGGACGCCTGACCTGGGACGAAACAGTGGCCCATCTCAAGGTCACGGGCACCTATCCCACCGCCGACACCGACCGCGTCCTGGACATGCTCGCCGACACCCTGCCCGTCAGCCTGAGCTACCTCACCCGCTATTGGGTGACCGTCCGGTCCCGTCCGGCCGGAAAGAATCGCAGCGGTTGATCCCTTTTCGATTTTCGCGGGGCAAGAAGAGTAGGACCACACATTGCCTTCATTCTTGCTCCGGGGAACTGCATATGGGTTTGAACCGCCCGACACCAACGACTTCCATTCCGGTGGCCAGGCGCCTGCGCCTGCACGCCCTGGCCAGCATCGCCATGCGCGGCCTGCCGGGTTGCGCCGCCATCGCCCCGCTTGCCATAGGCGCCCCCATGGCGCAAGCGCAGGCCGCGGAGGAACAACGCTACTACGACATCCCCGCCGGTCCGTTGACGGCCGCGCTCAACCGCTACGGCCGTGAGTCCGGCCTGATGCTGTCCTTCTCGACCGAGCAGACCAACGGCCTCCAAAGCAAGGGAATCCAGGGCCGCTACACGGCGCAGGGCGGCTTGCAGGCATTGCTGGCAGGCACCGGTTTCGAGGCCACCGCGCGGCCCAGCGGCGGCTATGTGCTACGGCCCAGCGGCGCCCAGGTGCTTTCTGCCGTCGAGGTAGTCGGCGCGCATGAAACCGCCGCAGGCCCCTTCTACGGCTACGCGGCCACGCGCAGCGCCACCGGCACCAAGACCGACACGCCGCTGATGGAGACGCCGCAATCCATCACCGTCGTCGGCGCCGAGGAAATCGAAATGCTCAAGCCGCAGAACCTGCAAGACGCGCTGGGCTACGTCGCCGGGGTCAACCGCTCGGAAGGGCTGGATCGCACCTCGGACACGCTGCTCGTCCGCGGCTTCCAGCTCGACGGCAACGGCAACCAGTACCGCGACGGCACCAAGTACACCGTCAACATCTTCAACGGCCAGCAGGAGCCCTATGGCCTGGAACGCATCGAAGTGCTCAAGGGCGCGTCTTCGGTGCTTTACGGCGCGGCGGCGCCCGGCGGCATCATCAACACCATCAGCAAGCGGCCGACCGCCACGGCGCTGCGCGAGCTGAATGTCGAAACCGGCAGCTTCGACCGCAAGCAGGTGTCCGGCGATTTCGGCGGACCGCTGGACGAAGCCGGCGTCTGGTCGTACCGACTGACCTTCCTGGGCCGCGACGCCGACACCTTCATCGACCACGTTCCGGATCGCCGGGCCTTTGTGGCGCCCGCGCTGACCTGGCGGCCTAGCGCCGCCACGACGCTGACGCTGCTCGCCGACTACCAGAAGGACCGCACCGGCTACGTCTACGGCCTGCCCGAAAGCGGCACCATACTGCCCAACCCCAACGGCAAGATTCCGCGCGACAGATTCACCGGCGAGCCTGGCTACGACAAGTTCGACCTGGAGCGCTACTCGGTCGGCTATCTGTTCGAACATGCATTCAACGACCAGATGAAGCTGCGCAACAGCCTGCGCTACATGCATGCCAGCAACGAGTACCGCTCGGCCTGGATCAGCGGCCTGCAGGACGACGGCCGCACTACCGCCTATCGGGGCGCAGCGCCGCGTTGGGACCGCTCTTCAGGCGTCGTCTCGGACACATCGCTGCAGTACCAGCTGCGCACGGGCCCGGTGGAACACACCTTTCTTGCCGGTCTCGACTATTCCGTGGCCCACCACGAATCCGAGCGCTATCAGCGCGAGCTCGGCAACATCGACCTCTACGACCCTGTCTATGGCTTGCCGATAGGCGGCGTCGAAACGCAAAACCCCTATTCCTGGAAAAGCGATACCAACCGGCTGGGCCTGTACTTCCAGGACCAGATGAAAATCGCGGACCAGTGGGTGGTGCTGCTCGGCGGACGCCAGGATTGGGTACGGTTCGACTCGAGCAACTTCTTCACGGGCGAAAAGACCGCCGACAACGAGAAGAGCAAGGCCTTCACCGGGCGGGCCGGATTGGTCTATCTCGCCCCCAATGGCCTTGCGCCCTTCCTGAGCTACAGCGAGTCCTTCGAACCCACCGAAGGCAACGATCGCACCGGCGGCCGCTTCAAGCCGACCACTGGCCAGCAATACGAGGCCGGCCTGCGCTACCAGCCGCCAGGCTCCAGCACCCTGGTGTCGGCGGCCCTTTACCAGATCACCCGCAAGAACCAGCTGGTCGCCGATCCTTCCGATCCGACGATGACGTATTCGGTGCAGGCGGGCGAAGTCCGCTCGCGCGGATTCGAGTTCGAAGTCCGCTCGGCCCTCACCCGCGACCTCAACCTCATCGCCGCCTACGCCTATACCGACGCCCGGACCACGCGCTCCAGCCCCTTGCAGCCTGAGTTGGAAGGGCAACGCACTCCCGGCGTCCCGTACAACCAGCTCTCGGTCTGGGCCGACTACAGCTTCAGCCGTTTCGGGCTGCCCGGCCTGAAGGCAGGCGCCGGCATGCGCTATGTGGGCAGCACGCGCAGCCAGACCAACGCCGACGTGCCCGCCTTCACGCTGTTCGACGCCATGATCAGCTACAGCACCGGCCCCTGGCGCCTGGCGCTCAACGGCACCAACCTGGCGGACAAGACCTACATCGGAAACTGCACCTATGGGTGCTTTTATGGAGAACCGAGGCGGGTGATCGGGTCCGTGAGTTATCGATGGTAAACCTGCAACGCCTTGTCGCGTGAGGCGACCAACCGATGCGTCCACCCCCCAGCCGCGCCGAGTCCCGCCGCGGCACTCTGTCAAGAAGTAAACAGACAGCCCACTGCAAACCCTCGTAGATTGTCTCCGACCCGTCCTCCCTGCAGGAACCACGGCCATCGGAGACCATCTTGAGCATACGCGGCAAAGCCTACATCGTCGGCGCCTACGAACATCCTCTGCGCCACGCCCCCCAACATTCCGTGGCGCAACTGCATGCCGAATGCGCGCTGGGCGCGCTGGCCGATGCCGGCCTGAGCCTGGCCGACGTGGACGGCTACTTCTGTGCCGGCGACGCAGGCGTGAGCCCCGCCATGCTTGTCGATCATATGAATCTGCGGTTGCGCCACGTCGACGGCACCGAAATCGGTGGCGGATCGTATCTGGCGCTGATCGGCCACGCCGCGCAGGCTATTGCCAGCGGGAAATGCCGCGTGGCGCTCATCACGCTCGCGGGCAAGCCGCGCAGCGCAGGCCAGGCAACCGGCACGGAAGCGCGTCAACTAGGACCAGACCGCCCCGCGGCGGCCTGGGAAGCTCCCTACCGCTGGACCGTCGCAGGCATCTACGGCAATTTCGCGCGCCGCCACATGCATGAGTACGGCACCACTCCCGAGCAACTGGCCTGGGTCAAGGTCGCGGCTTCGCATCACGCGCAGCACAACCCGCACGCGTTGCTGCGCAAGGTGTATAGCGTCGACGACGTGCTGGCCTCCCCCATGATCGCGGATCCACTGCGCCGGCTGGACTGCTGCGTCATCACCGATGGCGGCGGCGCGCTGGTGCTGGCCGCGCCCGAGGTGGCGCGCAGCCTTTCCCGTCCGCGCATCCGGGTGCTGGGCTGCGGCGAAACCATACGCACCAACAACGGCGGCCACCACGCCGACATGCTCCACACGGGCGCAACGCGCTCGGGCCCGGCGGCCTTTTCCGAGGCGGGAATTACGCCGCGCGACATCAAGTATGCGTCGGTGTACGACAACTTCACCATCATGGTGATCATGCAGCTCGAAGACCTGGGCTTCTGCGAAAAAGGCGCAGGCGGGCGCTTTGTCGCCGACGGCAACCTGATATCGGGTGTCGGACGGCTGCCTTGGAACACCGACGGCGGCGGACTCTGCAACAACCACCCGGCTAATCGCGGCGGCATCACCAAGGCCATCGAAGCCGTGCGCCAACTGCGCGGCGAAGCCCATCCCGCCGTACAAGTCCCCAACTGCGATTTGGCCCTGGCCGCCGGCCCCGGCCTGGTTTTCGGCATAGGCCACTCGCATGCCACCGTCATCCTGGAGCGCGAATGAACATGGAAAACCACGCCAAGAACCTGGAGCAGGATCCCTACGCGCAGGCCAACCCGGAAACCCTGCCGTTCTGGGAAGCCGCGGCACAAGGCCGCTTCGTGCTGCCGCGCTGCCCCGCCTGCGGGCAATGTCATTGGTATCCGCGCGGCATCTGCCCGCTGTGCGGCTCGGCCTCGCTGGATTGGATCGACGCGCAGGGCAGCGGCACCCTGTATTCCTTCAGCATCATGCGCGCCGCAACGCAGCCGTACGCCATCGCCTACGTGCAATTGGCAGAAGGACCGCTGTTGCTCACCAATATCGTTGACTGCGATCTCGACCGCCTGCGCATCGGCATGGACGTGCGTGCCGCATTCCGGCCCGCTCCCGAGGGACGCTGCGCCCCTGTATTCACCGTCATGCCTGACTGAAGGAGACGCCGCATGAAAATCCAATCCATCGGCCAAGACGCCTCGCACCGGCCCAACAGTACCCGCCGCGCGCTGCTGGCCGCCATCCCGGCGCTGATGCTGGGCCGCGGCGCCCTTGCTCAGAAAACCGTTTTTCCCGCGCAGCGCCTCACGCTGCTGGTGCCGTACACGGCCGGCACCGCGGCCGATGCGGTGGCGCGTTTCATCGCCGCCAAGCTTACCGGCCTGTGGGGGGTCACTGTAATAGTCGAGAACAAGGCCGGCGCCGACGGCGTCGTAGGCACCCGGGCCGTGTTGCAGGCCCCCGCCGACGGCCACACCGTGCTGTTCACCGGCCCGCCGTTTCTCTACAACACCGAGATGCTGGACTCTGCGCCCTATGTGCCGCTGCGCGACTTCCAACCGGTCGCGCGCTGCTCCAGCGCCATGTGGCTGTTTGCGGCCAGCAAGCATGCGCCATTCACCAGCCTGCGCGAGCTGATCGATTTGAACCGGCGCCAAGGCGGCAGCGTGGATATCGCCATTTCCGGGTCCGCGGCCATGGCGGTCGCGACCGCGCTGAAATCAACCACTGGCGTGCGTTTCAACATCGTTCCCTACACCAGCACCTCCCAGGCCATAACGGATGCCGCGGCCGGTCACGTGGACGCCGTTGCCGCGGCCATCGCTGGCGTTGCGCCGATGGTGCGCGCCGGCAAGCTCAACGCGCTGGGAGTCAGCGGCCCGACGCGCTCCCTGGCCGTGCCGGAAATTCCCACGCTGGCCGAAGCCGGCGCCACGGGATTCGGCTTCGTGTCGTGGAACGCCGCGTTCGTGCGTAGCGGCACGCCGCAGGCAGCCATTGCCGCGCTGGCCGATGGCATGCGCGCCGTCACCACGAGCGCCGAGTTCCGCGAGTTCGCCCGCGAACAGGGCGTGGAGCCTTCCTTCATGGGGCCCGACGCCTGGCCGGCCGAAGCTGCCGCCGAACAGGCGCGCTGGTCGGCGCTGCTGCGCGAGGCGGGATTCATCAAACCCAAACAAGGCTGAACCAGAATCATGGAGCATTCACGGCGCATCACCCCTCCTGCCTCCGCCATTGACGTCCGCGCCGCGCTCGGCGACATGCGGCACTGGACCACCGGCCACATCATCGCCAGGCGCGCGGCGGCCAACGGTTCCGACATTTTCCTGCGCGACATGGCGGACGGCAGCCTCCATACCTATATGGACCTGCACCGCCGCAGCAATGGCATCGCTCAGGCGCTGCAGGCCCAGGGTATCGCCCATCGCGACCATGTCGCGGTGATGCTGGAAAACTGCGCCGCCCAGGTCTTCTGCTACGCCGCGCTAGGCAAACTGGGCGCCGTATCGGTGCCGATCAATACCGCCGCGAAAGGCCAACTGCTGCGCTACTACCTGGACCATGCCGACTGTTCGGCGATCGTCGTGTCGGACAGCCTGGCCGGGTCGCTTTGCGACATCATTGCCGACTTGCCTCGCCTGAAGCGCATTTTCATCGTCGGCCACGCTGGCGCGGCCGCGCAACGGCTGGCGGCCGCCGCCTCGATCCATGCCTTTGCGGCCGATGCGGCCTGCGATGAAGCGCCTGATTCGTCCGTGCGCTTCGACGACCTCGCCTACCTGCTCTACACGTCAGGCACCACCGGCCCGTCCAAGGCCATCATGATCACGCATGCCTGCGCCCACTTCTGGGGCGAACAGAACATACGCTATCGCCATTTCCGGCCCGACGACGTCGACTATGTTTTCCTGCCGCTGTTCCACGCCAATGCACTGCTGCTGGGCATGACCACCGCGCTCATGGCGGGCAGCGCCATCGCGCTGGCCCGGCGTTTTTCCGCCAGCCGCTTCTGGGATGAGGTGCGCGCAGCCGGCGCCACCCGCTTCAACGCCATCGGCGCGGTCGGTAACTTCCTGTATGCCCAACCGCCCGACGGGCGCGATCCAGAACACCAGGTCCGGGTCTGCTCGCTGGCGCCGCCACCGCCCTTTGTTCACGATTTCGAACGACGCTTCGGCATCAAGGTGCTCAATGGCTACGCGCTCAGCGACTACTGCGCCGCCACCTGGAGTCCCCTGGACGCGCCTGCTGAAAAGATCTTCAGCGTGGGCCTTGCACGCGACAACGTCCGGCTGCGGGTCGTCGACGATGACGATTTCGATGTCCCCGCCGGAGCCTCCGGCGAAATCCTGTTGCGCGTCGAACAGCCCTGGGCAACGCCGCTGGGCTATTACAAGATGCCCGAGGCCACGATCGCCGCGCACCGCAATGGCTGGTTCCATACCGGCGACCGCGGCCGCATCGATGCCGACGGCTACCTGCATTTCACCGACCGCAAGAAAGACGCGATCCGGCGCCGGGGCGAGAACATCTCGGCCTACGAAGTGGAGAGCATCCTCCAGGCCCACCCGGCCATACGCCAGGCGGCAGTCTATCCGGTGCGCTCCGAATTCACCGAAGACGAGGTCGCGGCCTCGGTCATCCTGCGCGACGGCCAGGCGCTGGCAGCCGATGAACTGGTCAGGTACTGCCAGGAAAACATGAGCAAGTTCATGGTTCCGCGCTTTGTCGAGTTCGTCGCCGAGCTGCCCCTGACGCTGACCAACAAAGTCGAGAAGTACAAACTGCGCGCGCGCGCCGAATCCAACCTGCAAAACCTGTGGGACAGCCAGCGGCCGCTCCCCGCCGCAATCGAGAGGCAGGAACCATGACCAGGCACAAACTAGTGGTCTTCACCAACCCCGTCGAAGGACGGGAAGAGGAATTCGACGATTGGTATATGAACACGCACATGCCGGACGTCATGCGCGTGCCTGGCTTCGTGTCCGGCCAGCGCTATGCGTGGTCGCATGCGCAGGCGAAGCGGTATCCCCAGTCTTGGCGCTACATGACCATACTGGAGATCGAAACCGAGGACCTGCAAGGCACGCTGGATGATCTGCTGTCGCGCGCCGGCACGCCCGCCATGCGCATGTGCGACGCGCTGGACGAGCACCGCATCGTCTATGCGTTTACGGCGGCCACGCCTGTGTTCACGGCGGGGCCTGCCGGCGGCATCGTTTACGCCTGCTAGCGCCCACCGCCCCAGGCGGCTTTCAGCGCCGCGGAGGCTGCCATAGCCCGCGGCTGTAGCTGGCCAGCGCGTCCAGATCCGGAATGACGATGATGGCGCGCCGGTAATCCAGCAGGCCCAGCGCTTCCAGATGGCCGAGCTTGGTGGCCACCCAGCTGCGCGAAGCATGCACCATGGCGGCCAGGTCCTGCTGGGTCAGGCCATGGATTTCGCCACGCGGTCCCGCGCCGTCGAGCGTGGCCAGTTCGCACAGGACCTGGGCAAGCTGCAGCGGCGTCTGCTCTTCGGCGCGATAGCGGCGCTGCACGCTGGTGGCGCCAAAGCGCGCCAAGGTCATGGCGATGTTCAGCGATAGGCGCGGCATTGTTTCCATCAGGCGCAGCAGGTTGGCGCGATCGAGCTGCGCCACCACCGTCCGGTCCAGGGTTTCCAGCGACGCAAAGGCCGGTTCGTCGAGCATGGTCGATATCACGCCCAGCATGGCGTTCCTGCCGAACACGTTGCTGGATTCCCTGCCATCGCGGGCGACCTGGACGCTGCGCATCCGCCCGCTGACGATCACACTGATGCATCCGGCCTTGGATCCCTGCCGCAGCAGCACCGTCCGGGGAGCCAGTTCACGCCGCGTCATGCATTCCCCGATATGCTGCCGCTGGGCCTCGGAAAGCCCGTCCAACGCGGTATCCCACATCCTCGCCTCCTCCTGCTCGAGGCTCATTCTAGAGCGCGCAACACAGGTTTTTCCACGAGGGATGGATCTGCCGCATCATCGCTTTCCCGGAGAAGTCACGCGGCGGCCGGCCAGGGCCGGCCGCCCGACCCGTCAAGGCACTTCGTTGCGCGGGTCGTCCTGCAGCACAAGTTCCCAGGCTGCCCTGCCGATCGGCTGCGTCTTCTCTTCGACCAGATGCGCCAGCAAGCCAGCCGAGCGGCCCACCAGGGCCAGACCCCGCGCCACCATCGGATCCAGTTCCATGTCGGCAACGATCGAGGCGATCGCGCCCACCGCGTTCAAGGGCAGCTTCTTGCCCTTCTCCTGGATCAGGACCTCGCTGATCGCGTCCATCAGACGCCAATGCACGCCGTAGTAATCATTGGCGCGCGACAGCTCGCGCAGCGTCGCCACCCTCGGGTCGCCATTGACGTGGATGGGATGGCCCACGCCGTACAAGGGCCGCCGCTCCTGCTTGTAGCGCTGGATCAGCGCTCTCGCCGCGTCGCGCACCGCGCCGTCGCTTGCGTCCGGACCCAGCTCGCGCCCCGCCTCGATCAACATCTCGGCGGCGTTCTGCATGGTGCCCAGGAACACGCTGCCCGCGCCCAGCAACCCCGCCGCGACGGCGGCCTGCATGGCCTCGGGCGCGCCCGCGTAGGTCAGGCGCGCCGCCAGCGAACTGGGCGTGATGCCATGGTCCGCCGTGGTGACCAGTATGGCGGTCACCATGGTCTTTTCACGCGCGCTGGGCATGCGCGCGAAGGTCGTGTGGTAGATCATGTCGATGAAATCGAACTTGC
The DNA here is from genome assembly GCF_017355315.1 of Achromobacter sp. SD115. Lineage (NCBI taxonomy): Bacteria > Pseudomonadati > Pseudomonadota > Betaproteobacteria > Burkholderiales > Alcaligenaceae > Achromobacter > Achromobacter sp. SD115. The sequence goes on from NZ_JADIJM010000023.1 coordinate 94,837, forward strand.
CGATGATCTCCTTGGACAGGTCGCGTCCGCGCACCACGATGGCATCCACCGTGGTGTAGCCTATATCCGTCTTCACCATGTCTTCTTCTCCGTTGCGTCAAAGCTCAGCACTGCATCCAGCGCCATCACGCCCTGCCCGCGAGGCCGCACGGCCAGGGGGTTGATTTCCAGCTCCTCGATCCTGTCGGCATGCCCGGCGACGAAATCGCTCATTTTCACCAGGGCCTCGACCAGCGCATCCACGTCATACGGTTCCTGGCCGCGATATCCATTCAGCAGCTGGCTGCAGCGGGTTTCGGCGATCATGGCCCGCGCAGCCTGGGACGTCAGCGGCAGCAGCCGGCGGCTGACGTCCTTGAACAACTCGATACTGACGCCGCCCAAGCCGAACGTGCAAACATGGCCGAAAACCGGATCCCGATGGATGCCGACCACGACCTCGACGAACCTCCCCGGCAGCATGGCTTCGACCAGCACGCCTTGATTGGCATGATCCGGGTGCGCCTGGGCCACCTGTTCGCATATCCGCGTATGCGCGGCGCGCGCCGCGTCCGGCGACCGCACACCCAGCTGCACGCCGCCGACGTCGGTTTTGTGCGTGATGGTCGAGCTGATCACCTTCATGACCACGCCGTCGCACCGCAAGACCTCGAACGCGCGCGCGGCCTCGTCAGGCGTGCGGGCGACTTCTCCGCGCGGCACCGGCAGGCCGGCCCGCCCCAGCAAGGCCTTGGCGTCCACCTCGCTCAGCGTGGCCGTCGCGGCCGCCGGACGCGACCGGCCCAGCGGATTCCACGCGGCATCGAACGCCGCCCTCCAATTTCCATAGTCGATGTAGCGCCGCATGGCCTTGACGGCATTGCGCACCGAACGCATCGGCATCAAGCCGCCTTCTATCATGTGCCTATGCCCTTCGCCGGTCCGGTCGCTCATCCAGATCGGCACGATCGGCGTCTTCACTTCCCGCTGCACCCGGGCCATGCTCTCGCCCAGCAGCGTGGTGGTCTGCCCGTACTCCACGGGAATGGGCACGACGACCAGATCGGTATTGGGATCCTCCGCCGTCGCCTTCAAGGCCGAGTAGGTGAGCGTCGGATCGACCAGCACCTCCGCGGTCACGTCTACCGGATTGTCGATGGCGGCGTAGTCCGGCAGCATGGTGCGCAGCGTCTGCAGCGTCTGCGGCGTGAATTCCGACATGACCAGGCCGCCCAGGCCTATCTGGTCCGAAGCCAACGCCGCCGTTCCGCCCGAAAAGCAGTACACGGCAATGCGTTCGCGGCCGGTGGGCTTGCCGCGCACCAACATGGAGGCCGTATCGATCAACTGGTCGACGTCATCGACCTCGATGACGCCAACCTCCTTGAAGACGGCGCTGTTGATCTCCGCCGAGCCCGATATTGCCGCGGTGTGCGACTGCGTCGCCTTGATGCCGTAGTCAGACTTGCCGACCTTCAGCGCAACAATGGGTTTGCCGCGCCGGGCAGCGTGCAAGGCCGCAGCCATGAAGCGCGGCCCGTCCCGCACGCCCTCCAGAACACTGACGATGACCTCGATGTCGGGCGCGTCCGCCATGTAGTGGATGTAGTCGCTGACCTCCAGGTCGGCCTCGTTGCCCCCCGAAAACCACAGGCCCGTGCCCACGCCGCGGTCCATCGCCTGGATGAACGAGCGGCCCAGCCCCCCGCCCTGAGAGGCCACGCCTATCGGCCCGGGCCGTTGGTCGGTACGGAATGCAGGGGAAAAACTCATGCCCAACCTTCCATTGACGTTAGTCAGCCCAGGGCTATTCGGTCCGTAGATGCGCATGCCCGTATCGGCAACAATTTTCCGCATCTCGGCCTCCAGCGCGCGGCCCGCGTCACCCGTCTCGCCAAAGCCCGAGCTGAAGACGATGGCATAGCGCGTTCCGCACTCGCCGCACTGGCGCAGCGTGTCCAGCACCAGTTCCGCGCGCACGGCCAGAATGGCCACGTCGTGCGGCTGGTCCAGATCGCGCACCGAAGGCGCGCAAGGCCGGCCCGCGATGCTCTGGCGGGCGGGGTTGACCAAGGAAAGCCGGCCCTGCCAGCCGGAATGAACCATGAGGTTCTCCAAGGTACGCTGGCCGATGCTGCCCGGCTTCTCGGACGCTCCCACCAGCACGATGGACTGCGGCAGCACCAGCCGCGACAAGTCCGCGAATCGGATGTCGGGCCCGCTCATGCCTGTTCCTCCGACGGCCGGCGCTTGAGCAGGCAAACGGCCTCCATCTCGCAGACGGTTTCGCCACGCTGGTTGACACCCTTGCGCAGGAAGCTGATCAGGCCGCGGTCGGGGCGGCTGGTCGGCTTCTGCTCCATCACCTCGATCTCGACGTGCAGCGTGTCGCCTATCAAGGTCGGCTTGGGATACTTGAGGCGGTTCTCCAGCACGCCGAGCACCGCGGCCTCGGTCAGCTGATACGGAATAGAACGCGAGGTCAGCCCCGCCATGTAGGATGCGACCAGCATGCCGTGCGCGATGCGCTGCCCGAACAAGGTCCCTTTGGCGTACTCGGCGTCGACGTGCAGACGGTTGGAATCGCCGGTCAGCGCGGCAAAGGCCACCACGTCGGCCTCGGTAATGGTGCGCGAAGACGTCCGGTAGCGGGTGCCGGCCGGCAGGTCTTCCCAATAGATTGCCGTCTGCGCGATATCTTGCAGAGGATTGGAATCATTCATGCGCGTTCTCCAGTCTTCAATGCCGAAATGCCCAGGATTTCGCGCCCGATGATGAGCGTCTGGATCTCGGTGGTTCCTTCCGGAATCATTCCCCCGCGCGTATCGCGGAAAATCCGTTCTATCGGATAGTCGGTGGCATAGCCAATGCCGCCGTGCACCTGCAGGGCGTGATTGGCAACCTGATGCGCGGCCTCGGTCGCGTACAGCTTGGCCACCGAGCCCTCGACGCGCGCCGGCAGGCCCGCTTGCATGGCGCGCGCTGCGCGGTAGCCCAAGGCGCGCGCCGCCTGCGTCTTCATCGTCATCTCGACGATGTGGCGCTGCACCAGTTGATAGGCTGCAATGGGCTGCCCGAACTGCTTGCGGGTGCGCGCGTAGTCGATGGACAGGTCCAGCGCGCATTGCGCCGCGCCCACCGCCCCCATCGCCACGTTGAGACGCCCGAAATTGAGCCCGATGAGAATCTGCCGCAGGCCTTCTCCTTCCTGGCCGAGCAGGTTGGCCGCGGGTACCTGGGCATTGTCGAAGGTGTAGGCCGCGGTCCCGGTGCTGCGCACGAACATGGTGTCCACCGGACGCGCATCGAAGCGCGTATGGGCCTTCTCCACGAGGAACAGCGACAGGCCGCCCTGGCAGGTATCGCTGAACGTGCGCGCGACGACGATGCCGAAGTCGGCGAACATACCATTGGTCACCCACAGCTTGCTGCCGTTCAGTACGTAATGGTCGCCCTGCTTGTCCGCGCGCGTTTTGACTTCGGCCACGTTCGATCCCACATCCGGCTCGGAAATCGAGACGTAGGTGCGCCGTTCATTGCGCAACAGCGGCTGAAGAAACCGTTCCTTCTGTTCCTCGGTGCCATAGGCGTCGAGAATGCCGCCCACGATATTCAGGCCGTTGATCAGCGCCCGCAGCGAAAGCCAGCAGTAGCCCGCCTCCTCCATCATGATGGCCCAGGTCAGGTAATCGATACCCAAGCCGCCCGAGGATTCAGGCAGATAGCCGCCGAGGTAGCCGAAGTCGCGCAGTTCTCCCAGTACTTCGAAGGGAAAGGTCTTGGCGGCTTCATGTTGGTTGATGATGGGGTTGACGCGCGTTTTCAGGAAGCGGCGGATGTTGTCGCGCAACAGACCGTGCTCGCTCGAAAGGCCGTCCGGATCCAGTTCAACCATAGCGGCCTCCCGTCACGAAGAGCGTGGTGCCAGTGATGTAGCGGGCATGCTCCGAAGCCATGAACGCCACGGCGCCCGCTATGTCCGAGGGCTGGCCCGCGAACGGGACCTGGTTCTTGGCCTGCACGTTCTCCAGGATCGTGCTGTAGTTCGGCAGGCTCTTGATGTAGTCGGTCTCGATGAAGCCCGGCGCGATGGCGTTCACCGTCACGCCCTTGCGCGCCTGCTCCTGCGACAAGGCCCGCGTCATGCCTATGATGCCAGCCTTGGCGCTCGAATAGTTGGTCTGGCCGGGGTTGCCGAACAGCGCGCGCGAGGCGATGTTGATGATGCGTCCCCACCCGTTCTCGTGCATGTGCGGCAGCGCCGCGCGGCAGCAATGGAACGCGCCTTTGAGCGTGACGTCGATCACCAAATCCCAATCGGCCTCGTCCATCTTGAGCAGTGTGCGGTCTTTCACCAGGCCTGCATTGTTGACCAATACGTCGATGCGGCCGAAAGCCTCATAACCGGCCGCCACCATGGCCTGCACCTGCTCCTGCTCGCGCACGTCGCAACGCACCCCTACCGCCCGGCCGCCCTCGGCTTCGATGGCGCCGGCCATCGCTTGCGCGGCGTCCTGGTCCAGGTCGCTGATCACGACGGCCATGCCTTCCGTGGCGAGAAAACGGGCGGTCTCCGCTCCGATCCCGCGCGCCGAACCCGTGACGATTGCCACGCGGCCTTTCAGTTTCAGATCCATACAGTCTCCAGCTTCAATGGAAAAAGAGGTGACCCAAAGAGGGCCATCAACGATCGCGCTGCGTGCGTCGCGCCGCGCGGATATGAGTCGGAGCGCAAGTCTTTTCCGTCCCTTGAAACTGCTATGGACAGGGCAGGAAAAAAAGCTAATACTCCGCCTGCTCGTAGTACTATACGAAATGCCGGAGTACATTCCAACCGTTTTTTTCAAGAGACTGGAGGAGACACCCATGCAAAACCACAATCCCGGCCATCAACTTCCCCACCCGATCCGGCGCATTGCGCTGGCGCTTGCGGTGGGGCTATCGATGGCATCGGCGTCCGCATCTGCCGATACGTACCCCGCCCGCGCGATGACCATTGTTTCCGCGGGTCCTGCCGGCGGCATCACCGATCAGGTAAGCCGCCTGATCGCCAGCAAGGTATCGAAAGGACTGGGCCAACCCGTGGTGGTCGAGAACCGGCCGGGCGCAGGCGGCAACCCTGCGGCCGAGCACGTCGCCCGGGCCAAGCCCGACGGCTACACCCTGCTGATGGGCACGCAGGGAACTCAGGCCACCAATCAGTACTTGTACCAATCCATCAGCTTCAATCCAGAAAAGGACTTTGTCGCCGTGCATGGCGTCATCGCGCTGCCCAACGTGCTGGTGGTCAATGCCGGCCGTCCCTATCGCACGGTCAAGGAACTGGTGGCCTATGCGAACGAACACCCCGGCACCATCACGATGGCCAATGCCGGCAATGGCACCGCCACCCACCTGGAGGCCGAACTGTTCCAGACCGTGGCCGGAATCAAATACGTCAACGTGCCCTATCGCGGCAGCCCGCCGGCCATCAATGATTTGCTGGGCGGACAGGTCGATGCCTCGTTCGACTATCCAGCCACCACGCTGGGACACATTCAGAGCGGAAAGCTGCGCGCCCTGGCAGTCACCAGCGCCACGCGGCTGAGCCTGCTGCCCGACGTCCCGACCATCGCCGAGGCCGGCTATCCGAAGGCGGAGTCGATGTCCTGGATCGGCCTGTTCTTCCCCGCTGGAACGCCCAAGGCCATGATCGACCGCTGGCAGGAGGAGGTGGCGCGCGCGCTGCAGGATCCGGCGGTGATCACCTCGCTTTCCACCATGGGCGGCACGCCGCTGAACCTGGGAGGCGAAAAGTTCGACGAACTGGTGCGCAGCGAACGAATCAAGTGGAAAGCCATCATCGAGCGCACCGGCGCCAGGGCCAGCTGACCGCGCCGTGTTGGCTCTGCATTCAAACCAAAGGAGAACATCTTGCTCGACAGGAATCTTATCGGCCAGTCGCTGGGCACGCGCAGCATCCTGGTGGAGCGCGGCCGCCTGCGCTTCTTCGCCAAGGCGATAGGCGAGACCAACCCGGTGTACCTGGATGAAGAGGCGGCGCGGGCGGCCGGACATCCGCGCCTGCCGGTTCCACCCACCTTCCTTTTCTGCCTGGAGATCGACGCCTTCGATTCGATAGGCACGGCCCGCCTCACCCGCCTGGACGAAAGCCGGGTCCTGCATGGCGAACAGCAATTCAGCTACCACGCCATGGCGTACGCCGGAGATACCCTGACCTTCGACCTGACCGTCGCCGACGTCTATCAGAAGAAAGGCGGCGCGCTCGACTTCCTGGTCAAGGATACGCGCGTGACCAATCAGCACGGCTGGCATATTGCCGACCTGCGCGCCATCGTCGTCCAGCGCAACGACTGAAGGAGACACCATGGACATTCCTGCCTACGCCTCGATCGCCGTGGGGGATTCCCTGCCCGCGCTGAAGATCCCGCCAATCTCCCGCAAGACCCTGGCGCTTTATGCAGGCGCCTCGGCCGACCACCATCCGATGCACATCGACCTCGATTACGCGCGCAGCGCCGGCGCGACTGACGTCTTCGCGCACGGCATGCTGTCGGCGGCCTATGTCGGCCGCCTGCTGACCGATTGGGTGCCGCAGCAGCGCATCCGCCGACTGGCGATGCGCTTTACCGGCATCATGCAGCTGGGTGCCGAACCGTTGTGCAGCGCGCGGGTCGCCGAGAAGATGGTGGAGGACGGCGAACAGCGCGTGCGCGTCACGCTGAGCTGCGCCGATCAGCACGGCGTCAACAAGATCGTCGGCGAAGCCGTCATCAACCTGGACTGAACGGACAAGACCAACATGCAAGAAGCAAATGTCGTATCAAGCAAGGATGGAGTACTGCGCGGCGTGCGGGTGGTCGAACTCGCGGGCATCGGGCCCGGCCCGTTCTGCGCCATGCACCTCGCCGACCTGGGCGCGGACGTCATCTCGGTCCAGCGGCCTGACGGACGGGCGGGCAGCATCGGCTACGAGAATTGCATCCAGCGCGGCAAGCGGGCGATCGCGCTCGACGTCAAGACGCCCGGCGGCCGCGACACCTTGTTGAGCCTGATCGAGCATGCCGACGTGTTCATCGAGGGCATGCGCCCCGGCGTCGCCGAACGCCTGGGACTGGGACCGGACATCTGCCGGGCGCGCAATCCGCGGCTGGTCTACGGCCGCATGACCGGCTGGGGCCAGCATGGCCCCATGGCGCATCTCGCCGGGCATGACGCCAATTACATCGCCCTGTCCGGCGCGTTGTGGCACGCGGGAACTTCCGCGGCTGCGCCCGCCACGCCCTTCTCCGTGGTGGGCGACATCGCCGGCGGCGCCTTGTACCTGGCCGTCGGACTGCTCGGTGGCGTGCTGCAGGCGCGCCGCACCGGCCAGGGCTGCGTGGTGGACGCCGCGGTCAGCGACGGATCGGCGCATTCGATGCAGCTCTTGCTGGCGGCGCGCAGCAAGGGCATCGTGAACGATGACCTCGACCATAGCCTGCCCAACGCCGCGCCCTTTTATGCGTCCTATGGCTGCGCCGACGGCGGCTACATCACGGTCGGCTGCATCGAACCGCAGTTCTATGACCTGCTGCTCGAACGGCTGGGACTGGCTGGCGATCCCGGGTTTACGCCGCAATGGGACAAAGCCCGCTGGCCGGAACGCAAACAACGCCTGCAAGCGCTGTTCGCCGGCCGCTCCCGCGCCGAATGGCAGACTGTCTTCAAGGACAGCGACGCGTGCGTGATGCCCGTCCTGAGCCCCGACGAAGCAGCCCGCGATCCCCATAACCTGGCGCGCGCCACCTACTTCGAGCGCGACGGCTGCCTGCAAGCGGCGCCTGCGCCTCGTTTCGACGGCGCACGCGCGCAGCCGGGAGCGGTCCCCCGGGCCGGCCAGCACACCCAAGCCATCCTCGATCTGCTGACCGGCCAAGGGCCTGCGGCCGTGTGGCTCGCCTCCGAAGCGGCTTGACGCGCTGCGGCGCCGACGCGAGCCAGGTAGCGCGGCAAAAAAAAGGGAGTGACGATGTCACTCCCTTTTTATCGGACTTAGTCCACGCGCTACTGAGGCGACAGGTTCTCGCGCTTGACCAGATCCGCCCAACGGGCGAGTTCCGCTTGCACGAAGTTGCCGAACTCGGCCGGGCCCATGGGCTGCATCTGCAACCCCATATCCGCCAGGCGCTTGGCCACATCGGGCTGCGCCACGACGTCCGCGAGGTCGGCCTGCACTTTCTCGATGATGGATGCAGGCGTGCCGGCAGGCGCCATGACGCCAAACCAGAACCCCACTTTCTCCACGCCGGGGTAGCCCTGCTCGGCCATGGTGGGTACATCCGGCAAAGCCGCCAGGCGCTTGGGAAAGACCACCGCCAAGGCCTTGGCGCGGTGTTGCTGTATGACGGGCAGCGCCGAGGTCACCGAGGCGAACAGCAGCTGGATATGCCCGGCCATCAGGTCGCTGACGGCCGGGCCGCCGCCTTTGTACGGAACCGGCGTCATCTGGACATCGGCCGCGGTCTCCAGCATGCGCGCGGCCATGTGGATCTGGCTGCCCGAACCCAAGGTGCCATAGTTGACCGTGTTCGGCTGGGCTTTGGCCAACCGCACCACGTCCGCGACGTTGTTGGCTGCGAACCCCGGGTTGGCCATCAACACCATGGGCGCCGTGCCCAGAAAGGCGATGGGAGAGAAGTCCTTCATGGTGTCGTACGGCAGCGATTTCACCAGGAAGTTGTTGCTGACGTGCGAATCCAGCGCAATCAGCAGGGTGTAGCCGTCGGGCGCCGCGCGCGCCGCGGCGGTGGTGCCGATGACACCGTTGGCGCCAGCGCGGTTTTCCACGACCACCGGCTGCCCCCACTTCTGCGCCAACGCGGCGCCGACCACCCGCGTCAGCACATCGGAAAATCCGCCGGCCGCGAAAGGCACGATCAGCCGTACCGGCTTATCGGGATAAGCCGGCGCGGCCTGCGCCGCTCCAGCGGCGAACAGCCAACCAGCAAACAGAGAGCATAGGACGGTGGACGCGGCGCGGCGCCGGCCTGGATTCATGGACATGTCATTTCCTTGGGAAAACAGCGAAAACGCTTAGCGAAGCGCGGAGATGCCGAGGGCGCTTTGCGCGATCAGCAATCCAATGATCTGGTTGGTTCCTTCGCCGATGCTCAGATGCCTGGCATCGCGGTAATGTCTCTCCACGGGAAACAGGGAGGTGTAGCCAGCCCCGCCGTGGACTTGCAGAGCGAGCTCCGCCACGCGCAGCGCCGCATCACTGGCATGGCGCTTGGCCATCGCGCACAGGACGGCGTTGTCGGGCAGGCCGCGGTCCAGCGCGTCGGCCGACCGGTAGGCCAGCAGCCGCGAGGTCTCTACCTGCGTCATCATGTCGGCGACCATTTGCTGCACCAACTGGAACCCGCCTATGGGCCGCCCGAACTGCTCTCGTTCGCGCGCAAAGCGCAGGGCTGCCTGCAGCGAAGACTCGGCGATCCCGAGCGCGGCGAACGCCACCACGGAGCGTCCGATGTTGAGATACTTCTTCGCGATCGAAAATGCCTGGCCGGGCTCTCCGATCAGGTTCTCTGCCGGGACCTCGACATCCTCGAACAGCAGTTCGCCGAGTGGGCAGCAATGCATGCCCATTTTCCCTATCGGGCTGCAGGAGAATCCCGGCATGCCGCTTTCGAAGACCAGGCACGAAACGCCGCCGGCGCCCTCGCCGGTCACGTTGCGCGCAAAGACGATGCCCAGGTCGCAGATCGGCCCGTTGGTAATGTAGATCTTGCGGCCGTTGATCCGCCAACCGCCGGACGGCATGCGCTCGACCCGCGTCTGCACGTTCGCGGCATCCGAGCCGATCCCTGGTTCGCTCAACGCAAAACAGCAGATCGCCCGTCCATCCAGGATGGCGGGCAGGTATTTCTCCCGCAAGCCCGCGCTGCCCGCGCCCGCCAGCACCGACGCCGCCAGATTGCTGACGCTGAGCATGCCGCGCAACGACGGCCAGGTGCTGGCCACTTCGGCGATCAGCGTGCCATAGGTGGTCATGGGCAGGCCGAAGCCCCCGTCCGCTTCGGGCAGCAGCCCGCCGATCAGCCCATAGTCGCGCATGGCACGCACGACGGAACGCGGCACGACTTCCTTGGCCGCTTCGTATCGTTCGACCAGCGGCGCGACCTCGGCCTCCAGATATCGTGCGAGCGAGTCCTTCAAGGCCTGCTGCGTGGAATCCAGCAAAAAGTCCATGGCATCGGCCTCCTATTTGGCGGACTCGAAATCCGGGGCTGTCACGACCTTGGTCCACTTGGCCACTTCGGCTTCCATGAAGGCGGACACGGCCTCGCTGCCGCCATGCAGCGCCGTGATTTGAAGCCGGCCCAGGAACGCCAGCGTCTCCGGTTCCCGCGAAATCTCCTCGACGCTGGATGCCAGCCTGGCGATCACTTCGGGCGGCGTCTTCGCCGGCGCCATGAGGAAGAAGGTGCCCGTGGTTTCAAAGCCCTTCAGCCCCGCCTCGTCGATGGTGGGCACGTCCGGCAGGCTGGCGTTGCGCGTCGCGCTGCTGACGGCAATGGGACGGAACTTTCCCGCCTCGATAAAGGCCATGGCTCCCGCCATGTTGTCGAACAGCACGTCGACGTCACCCGCCAGCAAAGCTTGTTCCGCGGGCGGCGCAGCGCGATACGGCACATGCGTCATCCGCACCTTGGCCATCTGCTTGAACAATTCCCCCGTCATGTGCATCGACGAGGTGATGCCCGGCGAACCGAAAGTCACGTGGCGGCGCCCTGCCTCGGCGATCAGATCCTGCACGCTGTGTATGGAGGACTTTTGCGACACCACCAGCACATTGCTGGCATATCCCAGCATCGCGACCGGCGCCAGATCGCGCTGCCAGGAGTAGCTGGCCTTGCCCAGCGCGGTGTCCACCGCGATGCCGGTGGTGCCCATCAACAGGGTGTAGCCGTCCGCAGGGGCCTTGACGGCCGCATTGATCGCCAGCGCGCCTCCCGCCCCGGTCTTGTTCTCGACCACAAAGGGTTGGCCCAGCTTGTCGGCCAGGGACTTGGCGTAGTAACGGGCCAGCAGGTCGGTCCCGCCTCCGGCGCCGAACCCGACCAGCAGGGCCACCGGCTTGGCGGGATAGGTGGATGGACTTTGCGCGTGCGTGGCCACACTGCCCAGGCACAGCAAGACGGATACGGCGGCAGCAAATCGCTTCATGGCGGGTCTCCCTCCTCATCAGTACGAATTATCGTAATTTTCCTCGATAGGCTGTAGAATTAATTACGACTGATCGTACACTACCACGAAATTACGGAGTAAATATGCATGCGTCGCATTGTGGATTTCCCGATCTATCCAGGCTGGTGCGACCGCGCAACGCGGTCGTGGTGCTCGGATCGCAGAGGCCGAACAGCGAAGGCGCCCGCCTGCTGGAGAACCTCTCCTTGCACTCGCGCATGGAGGGCGAGCTTTTCGTCGTGAACCCGCCCATGCGCGGCGACGGGCCGTTCCGCTGCTGGCCGTCGATTGCCGACCTGCCGGAAGCCGACATCGACGTGGCGCTGATCATCCTGCGCGCCGCCTACGTGATGGATGCGCTGCGCGATTGCGCCGCACGCGGAATTCCCTATGCCATCGTCATGTCCTCCGGCTTCGGCGAGGCCGGCCCTGAAGGACGGGCGCTGGAGCAACAAATCGCGGCGTTGTGCGAGTCGACCGGGTTGCGCGTCTACGGACCGAATTGCCCTGGCCTGTCGAACTTCCGCGACCGCATGGGCATGACGATCTCCCCTGCCTTCAAGACCGACAAGAACGTGGGGACCATCGGCATCGTCACCCAAGGCGGCGGGGCCGGACGCAATATCGTCCAGGGGCTGTCGTACGGTCCGGGCGCCGCCTTGTGGCTGTCCGCGGGCAACGAAGTCGATCTGGGCGCGCCGGATTTCATCGCTCACCTGGCCCGCGACCCCGAGATCGGCGTCATCGCCGTACTGCTCGAGGGCATCAAGGACGGCAAGCGCCTGGCCGCCGCTCTCGATCTGGCGCGCGCGCACGGCAAGCCCGTCATCATTCTCAAGATCGGCCGCTCCGAGTATGGCGTGCGCGCCGCTCAGTCCCACACCGGCTCGATTGCAGGCACGGCTGAAGTCAACAGCGCCATGTTCGCGCAGTTCGGCGCGATCGAGGCGCACGACATGGACGAGCTGGTCGCGCTGGCGCGCCTTGCCGCAAGCGGCAGCGTTCCGACTTCCGACGAGCTGGCCGTGGTGACCTTCTCGGGCGGCGCAGCCGCCATGGCCGCCGACCAGATCGGACTCCAGGGATTGCGCCTGGCGCAATTCGCGCCGGAAACAACCGAACATCTGCGCGCGAGCCTGCCCGGATATGCGGCCATCGCCAATCCAGTGGACGTGACCGCCGAAGCGCTCAACAGCATCGAAGGGTTGTCGTCGTGCCTGCGCACGGTGGCTCAGGACCCCAATGTGGGCGCGGTCATCGTGCCGATTCCGGCCGACTATGGGGAGCTCACCGACGGCATCGCGCAGGCCATCATCGATGCCGCCGCCGGCGCGTCCCGGCCCATCATTGCGGTGTGGATGAGCCGTCGCCTGGGCAGCGGCTTTCTGCGGCTTGAAGAACACGGTCTGGCGCCATTCCTTTCGCTAGGTTCGGCATTGGCGGCGGTACGAAAAGTGACGCCGCGCCGCATGCTGCCAGGCGCGATGGCCGCAGCGCCCGCCATGTCCGCGGCCTCGGGGGAAGGATCAGGCGCGGCCGTGGCCTGCACCGAGGCAGCCGCCAAAGCCATGCTGCGCGAAGCAGGCATTGCTGTGCCACAAGGCAGCCTGTGCCGCTCCCCGGAAGAAACTGCCGCCGCCGCGCAGGCGTTGGGATTTCCGGTGGCGCTGAAGATCGTCAGCGCCCAGATCCTGCACAAGACCGAAGTGGGCGGCGTATGGCTGGACGTGCGCACGCCAGGACAAGCGGCCGAGGCCCACACGCGGATGGTGAGCCAGGTCCAGGCGCGACGTCCCGACGCTCGCATCGACGGCGTGCTGGTCGAGAAGATGCTGCACGACGCCGGGCGCGAAATGCTGATCGCGATCCGCACCGATCCCATGTACGGCCGAGTCCTCACCATCGGGCTGGGCGGCATATTCGTGGAGCTGCTCAAGGACGTCGCGCACCGCGTCTTGCCGATACAGCCAGCCGATGTGCATGACATGCTGGCGGACCTGCGGCATGGCGCCTACCTGGGCCAATTCCGCAATCTCCCGCCGATGGACACCGATGCATTGGTGCGCCTGGTCATCCAGCTTGCCGAATTCGTGTCGGACCGCCCCGACATCCTGGAAGCCGAATTCAACCCCGTCTGGGTCGGCCCCGCCGGCGAAGGCGCCTGGGTGCTCGACGCCCTGCTTTTGACCTCCCCTACCCCTGAACGACTCTAGCCCTACAAGGACCAACCATCATGTACGAAGGCCTGCTATATGAAATCGAGGACGGCGTGGGCACCATCACGCTGAACCGGCCGGAATCCAAGAACGCCATCGACATTGCCATGCGCACCTCGCTGCGCAAACTGGTGCACGAACTCCGTCACGACCGTGATTTGAAGGTCCTGATCCTGACCGGCGCGGGCGGCAACTTCTGCTCCGGCGGCGACCTCAAGGCCCTGCGCAGCAGCGCCGCCGACGGTGAAGCGACTGCGCAAGGCCGCCGCCAGAGGCTGGTCGATCTACACGACCTGGTCTCGGCGCTGCTGGATTTCGACCGGCCCGTGATTTCCGCGGTGCAGGGCGTAGCCTACGGCGCGGGCCTGGGCCTGGCGCTGACCGGCGACCTGGTGCTGGCGGCCGACGACGCGCGCTTCTGCATGGCCTTCGGACGCCTCGGCGCGGTCGCCGACTTTGGCACCTTCTATACCTTGCCCCGGTTGGTCGGGGTGCAGCGCGCAAAGGAGCTGCTGTTTTCGGCGCGCGAGTTCGGCGCCACGGAAGCCAGGGAGCTGGGATTGGTGTTGGAAACGATGCCAGCCGAGGACCTGCCCGAGCGTGCGCGCGCCATCGCGCGCTGCCTTGCCCAGGCTTCACCGGTCGCCCTGAGCATCACCAAGCGCGCCTTGAACGTATCCCTGCGCAGCGACCTGCAAACCATGCTCATGCTGGAAAGCGACGGCCAAGGGGTTGCAATGAGCGCCGACTTCCACGCCATGGCCCTGCAACGCTTCTTCGATAAGAAGGGCCCGCCCTTCCAGTGGCCCGTGCGGCAATGAATACGCCTTCAGCCCGACAGGGTGTCGCGTATCTCGAACAACGCCTGCAGGTAGGCCTTGCGGTGCTTGTGGACGCGGTCGGTGGGGCCTGCCAGCGACAGCCCCACCGGCAGTTCGCCCAGGACGCCCGCGACGGCCAGGGCCGTCACGCCCTCGACCCCCTCTCCCTCGGAGGCATACCAGCCCTGCTTGCGCCCCTGCGCCACCTCGGTCATCAGCTTCTTCGCGCTGGTGATCGTATGCGGCGTCACGGCCTCCAGCTTGAGCTGCTTGACCTGGGCCTGCAATTCGTCCGTGTCGAGCTGACCCAGCAGCGCCTTGCCTATGGCCGAGGCGTGCAACGCCGCGCGATCGCCGACTTCCATGATGTAGCGCAACGGCCGCCGGCAAGGCAGCACCGCCACCACCTTGACGGCGGAACGGTCCAGCATGCCGACAAAAGCGCTTTCGTTGGTTTTCTCGACCAGTTGCTGCACGGCTTCCTTGGCCGACTTGGCCAAGGGATCGTTTTCCGCGATCTGGCGCGCGATCTCATACAGCCGCGCGGTGGGATAGAAGCGGCGCGTGCGGGGCGTGCGCATCAGGTAGCCCAGCGCATGCATCGTGCCGAGCAAATCCGAGCAACTGCTGTCGGGCAAGGAAAGCAGGCGCGCCATCTCCGAATTGGACAGCTCGCGCCGTTCGCGCGCAAATATCTCGAAGGCGGCCAACGTACGGCTCGTTGCCGGAATCAGGGTAGCCATTTGAAGTTTCCTAAACCTGCCCGCAGGGAAGTCGCGGGCGCCTCATATCATAATGCGCAACCAATCAGGATCATTCCCGATGGACCAATTCTCCCAATTGCAGCTGCACATCCAGGACCACGTTGCGACGCTGTCCTTGGACAATCCTCCGGTCAACGCGCTCAGCCGCAAGCTCAATGATGAGCTGACCACGGCCATGGACCAGCTCTCCGACCTCGACGAGGTGCATGTCGTGGTGCTGACCGGCGCGGGCAAGATCTTTTGCGCGGGCGCCGACCTCAAGCAGCGCGCCGAGAACACGGCCGGCCTGGGCGGCCTGACCATGCATTCGCGGCGCACGCGCGAGTGCTTCCACTCCATACGGGAATGCGCCAAGCCGGTCATCGCCGCCATCAACGGCCCCGCACTGGGCGCCGGCCTGGCCATCGCCGCATCGTGCGACATCCTGATCGCCTCGGAAGAAGCGCTCCTGGGCCTGCCCGAGATCGACGTCGGCGCCATGGGTGGCGGACGGCACGCGATGCGGCTGTTCGGGCATTCGCGCACGCGGCGCATGATGCTTACCGGCGAGCGCATACCCGGCGCCGAGTTGTACCGCCTGGGCATCGTGGAAGCCTGCGTGGCGGCCGCAGACCTGCTGCCCGCTGCGCGCGAGCTGGCCTCCCGCATCGCGTCGAAACGACCAGCCGCGACGCGGCTGGCCAAGCACACGCTCAACACAATAGAGGACATGAGCCTGCGCGACGGCTATCGCTACGAACAAGACATGACGGCCATCCTGGCCAAAGGCGGCGATGCCCGCACGCAGTGAACGCGAGGCCGGGCGGCGCGGGGAAAGGCTCCCCACCGCCGCGGCGCCATCAACGACGGGGACCAGGATGCGCCGGGATTCCGGCGCTTACAGCGCGCCGGTCAGTTCAGGCACGACCTGGAACAGATCGCCCACCAGGCCATAATCGGCCACGCCGAAAATCGGCGCTTCCGGATCCTTGTTGATGGCGACGATGACCTTCGAGTCCTTCATGCCGGCCAAGTGCTGGATGGCACCCGAGATACCAACCGCCACATACAGCTGCGGCGCGACGATCTTGCCGGTCTGACCGACTTGCCAGTCGTTAGGCGCATAGCCCGCGTCAACCGCGGCGCGCGAGGCGCCGAGTGCC